>DASZJQ010000134.1:0-4863 GCA_035947875.1 Acidimicrobiales bacterium | reverse complement strand
TCGACGTGCACGATCTTGGCGTCCGGCGCAAACCCTCCGACCCGGCCGGTCACCCGGTCGTCGAACCGGGCTCCGAGGGCGATCAGCAGATCGGCGTGCTGCATCGAGGCCACGGCGGTGAAGTTTCCGTGCATGCCCGGCATGCCCAGGCACAGCGGATGCGAGTCGGGAAAGCAGCCCCTGGCCATCAGGGTGGTGACCACCGGGATTCCCGTCCGCTCCGCCAGTTCTCGCAGGGCCTCGGCGGCGCGGGCCTTGAGGATGCCGCCGCCCGCGTAGATCACCGGCCGCTCGGCGGCCAACAACATCTCGACGGCCTGGCGCACCAGCACCGGATCACCCTCGGTCAGGGGGTGGTAGCCGGGGAGATCGAGATCGGAGGGCCCGGGGTGGTACCACTCCATGGGTTTGATGGCCACGTCCTTGGGCACGTCGATCAGCACCGGGCCGGGACGGCCGGTGGTGGCCACGTGAAACGCCTCGGCCACCACCCGGGGGATGTCGGCTCCGTCGGTGATCAGCCAGTTGTGCTTGGTGATCCCCATGGTGATGCCGGTGATGTCGCTCTCCTGGAAGGCGTCGGTCCCGATGGCCGAGGTGGCGACCTGACCGGTCACCACCACCAGCGGGATCGAGTCCATGTAGGCGTCGGCCAGCGGGGTGACGATATTGGTGGCTCCCGGCCCGCTGGTGACCATGGCCACACCGGGCCGGCCGGTGACCTGCGCATAGCCCTCGGCCATGTGGCCGGCGCCCTGCTCGTGGCGCACCAGGATGTGCCGGATCGACGAGTCGATGATCGGGTCGTAGACCGGCAGGATGGCACCGCCGGGGAGGCCGAACATGACCTCCACCTGCTGCATCTCCAAGCTCTTGATCAGCGCTTGTGCTCCTGTGAGTTCCATCGGGTGCTCCTTGTCGGCGATGGTCGGTTGTCGGTTGCGGGTGGGTGACCCGGAATTTGGGGCCGGTGACCTGTGGCGGGACATGAAAACGACCTCCCGTTCGGGAGGTCGGAAAGCGCACACGGCGAGAGAGCGTCGTGTGCGCTACGAAACGAGTACCAGGGTGATCTGAAGGTACGACGGGCTCACGTGCATGGTCCTCCCAGTCTGACACGGCCCGGGTGGTCCCGACAAGCGCGTCCCGAAAAGCGGGTCACCCGTCCCATCCAGCACCGGCGGGGCAGGCGGCCACGTCCCCGTCCCGCCACCGTCCTTACGGTTCAGGGCTCGGTGATGGCGCCCCGTTCGGCTCCCGTGACCAGTCGAGCGTATTTGGCCAGCACGCCCGACGTGTAGCGGGGAGCGGGGTGCTTGAGCCCGCGGCGGCGGCGTTCGAGCTCACCGTCGTCGACCATCAGATCGAGCGTGTGATTGACCACATCGACGACGATGCGATCGCCGTCCGCCACCAGGCTGATGGGGCCCCCGTCGACCGCCTCGGGAGCCACGTGGCCGATACAGAAGCCCTGGGTCCCGCCGGAGAAGCGGCCATCGGTGATCAGGGCGCAGTCACCGCCTCGCCCCACGCCCTTCATGGCCCCGGTCACCGCCAGCATCTCCCGCATGCCCGGGCCGCCCTTGGGCCCTTCGTAGCGGATGACCATGACGGAGTTCGGTTGGATCGACCCGCCGAGGATGGCCTCCATGGCCAGATCCTCCCCGTCGAACACCCGGGCCGTCCCGTCGAAGCTCAGCTGGTCGAGCCCGGCCACCTTGACCACGGCGCCCTGGGGGGCGAGCGTTCCCCTCAGGACGGCGATGCCACCTTGGACATGGATGGGATCGTCGATCACATGGACGACGTCCCCGTCCGGTGCCGGTGGGCTGAGTGCGGCCAGATTCTCAGCCACGGTCATCCCCGTCACCGTCATGCAGTCACCGTGCAGGAGGCCGGCGTCGAGGAGCTCCTGCATCACCACCGGGACACCGCCGATCCGATCGAGGTCGCTCATGTGGTATTTCCCGTGCGGCTTGGTGTCGGCGAGGTGGGGAACCCGAGCCGCCACCTGGTTGAAGTCGTCCAAGGCCAGCTCCACCCGGGCCTCGTTGGCGATGGCCAACAGATGGAGCACGGCGTTGGTGGAGCCCCCGAGGGCCATGGTGACGGCAATGGCATTCTCGAACGCCGGCCTGGTCATGACCTGACGCGGGCGAATGCCGGCGCGGAGCAGGGCCACCACCGCCTGCCCCGAACGGAAGGCGGCATCGTCCCGGCGGCGGTCGACGGCCGGGGGCGACGAGCTGCCCGGGAGGGACATTCCCAGGGCCTCGGCCACCGAGGCCATGGTGTTGGCCGTGAACATTCCGGCGCACGAGCCCTCGGTGGGACAGGCGTTGTGCTCGATCAGGCTCAGTTCCTCGTCCGTGAGCGCCTCGACGGCATGAGCACCGACCGCCTCGAACACCGAGGTGATGTCCAGGGCCCGGTCGCCCACCCGACCCGGGAGGATGGAGCCGCCGTAGACGAACACGCTGGGCAGATTCAACCGGACGGCGGCCATGAGCATGCCGGGCAGTGACTTGTCGCACCCGGCCAGAGTGACCAGTCCGTCGAACCGTTCGGCGTGCATGACCGTCTCCACCGAGTCGGCGATGACCTCACGGCTCACCAACGAGGCGCGCATGCCCTCGTGGCCCATGGAGATGCCGTCGGACACGGCGATGGTCATGAATTCGAGCGGAAAGCCGCCTGCCTCCCGGACACCGTCCTTGGCCCGCTTGGCCAATCGTTCGAGCGGCAGGTTGCACGGGGTGACCTCGTTCCACGACGACGCCACCCCGATCTGAGGCTTGTCCCAATCCCCGTCGGTCATGCCGACCGCCCGGAGCATGGCCCGGGCCGGCGCCCGGGTCGGACCGTCGGTCACCTCGAAGCTGCGAGGTTTGAGGCCGACCAGGGGCTCTTCCGCGGGATCGGTGCCTGTCTCTTCGCTCATCCCTGCATGGTACGACGTCGCCGTCGGGAGGCGAACGTGCGCGCCGGCCGACCAATTGGCATACTTGGTGTCAATTAAGCCCAGCACGGCTGGGGCCGTCGATCCCGAAGGTGACCAGTCCGATGGATGTGCTTCGTACCCCTGACAGCCGCTTCGAGGGGTTGCCCGGATTCGGGTTCGCGCCTCACTATGCCGAGCTCTCGGATCAGGACGGTGGTGCCCTCCGCGCTCACTACCTCGATGAAGGGCAGCCAGACGGCCCGACGGTCGTCCTGCTCCATGGGGAGCCGTCGTGGAGCTACCTCTACCGGCACATGGTTCCCGTGCTGGCCGATGCCGGCTTGCGCGCCGTGGCCCCCGACCTGGTGGGCTTTGGCCGCTCCGACAAGCCGACCCCGCGATCCGAGTACACCTTCGCCCGCCATGTGGAGTGGATGCGTGAGCTCCTCTTCGACCGGCTCGACCTCTCCGCGGTGACCCTGGTGTGCCAGGACTGGGGCGGCCTGATCGGCCTGCGGCTGGTCGGCGAGCACCCGGAGCGCTTCGACCGGGTCGTGGCTGCCAACACCTTCCTGCCCACCGGTGACACCCCGCCCGGTGAGGCCTTCCTCGGATGGCTCAAATTCTCCCAGGAGGTGGAGTCCTTCCCCACTGGCATCATCGTCAACGCCGGCTGTGTCTCAGAGCTGAGCCCGGAGGTCATCGCGGCCTACGACGCGCCGTTTCCCGAGCAGTCCCTCGCAGAGGGCGCACGGCAGTTCCCGACGCTGGTCCCGATTTCCCCCGACGACCCTGCAGCACCAGCCAACCGCCGGGCCTGGTCGGTACTCGAGACGTTCGACAAGCCCTTCCTCACCGCCTTCAGCGACGGCGATCCCATCACAGCCGGTGCCGAGCGGCAGCTGCAGGCTCGCATCCCCGGTTGCCGCGGGCATCACCATGTGACCATCGCCGGAGGCGGCCACTTCCTCCAGGAGGACAAGGGTCCCGAGTTGGCTCGCGTGGTGGTCGATTTCATCCGCGCCACCTGATCGGCGGCCCCGGTCAGGACTGCGGGACAGTGCCCGGCCCGACTGGGGCGTCCAGAGCCTGCAGGCGCCGATCGATGAACCGGCGTTCCGCCCCATTGTTGGTCTGCTGGCGGGCCCGTCGGTAGGCGACGGCCGCCTCCTCGAGCTTTCCGGACCTGCGGAGCAGGTCCGCCCGGGTGGCCTGGTAGAGGTGGTACTCGGCCAGCGGGCGGGCCAGGGCCGGGTCATCCAACAGCAAGAGGCCGGCCGCCGGCGAATCGGCCATGGCCACGGCAACGGCGCGATTGAGCTGCACCACCGGCGTGGGCTCCCAGACGAGCAGGTCGTCGTACAGGCGGACGACGGTCTTCCAATCGGTGAGGTCTGACCGAGGTGCGGACACATGGACGGCGCTGATCGACGCCTTCACTTGGTAAGGACCGGGTCGCTCCATGCTCCGCGCCCGGTCCAAGAGGGCCAGTCCGGCGGCCACCTTGTGGGCGTCCCACCGCGAGCGGTCCTGCTCTTCGAGGGTGAGGGGGACTCCATCAGGGTCGACGCGAGCGTCGCGGCGTGCGTCCTGGATGTGCATCATTGCGGCCAGGCTCAACGGCTCCGGGTCGTCCGGCATGAGGTCGATGACCACGCCGATCAGGCGCAGTGCCTCATCGCAGAGATCCACCTTGACCAGATCGGCGCCGGAGGGAGGAAGGTAGCCGGCGTTGAAGATCAGATAGACCACCGCCAGCACGGCCGCTAGCCGGTCGGGCAGTTCGTCGGGACCCGGGACCCGGTAGCCGATCCCCGCCTGTCGGATCTTGCGCTTGGCCCGCACGATGCGTTGCGCCAGAGCCGTCTCGGAGATGAGAAAGGCCTTGGCCACCTCTTCGGTGGACAGTCCTCCGAGCGAGC
>DASZJQ010000133.1:0-1585 GCA_035947875.1 Acidimicrobiales bacterium | reverse complement strand
ATCCGCGGTGGCGGTCAGGTTGTGGGACCCGCCGGCAAAGCTGATGAGTACCGAACCGAAATGGTTGGCCGGGATCTGGACCGACACCCGGCCGGTCGAGCCGACCATGTCCTCCAGGCTGAAGGTGTCGCTCGACTCGGCCTGCTTGAGGACCTTGTAGGCACCGAAAGCGACACCTGCCCCGACCAGGCCGGAGCCGGTGGCGATCACCGTCGAGACGCCCACGCCCGCGTTGATGCTGTGGAGTCCGAACAGTCCTCCCGCGCCGAACATGGCGACGAAGCCGAGCAGCAGCGGGGTCGGCGAGACGCCGGCGACGTCGAAACCGAGGTGCAGAGCGCCGAGGATGCCGCCGAAGATGTCGTCGACCACGAGGGTGAGGAGCAGCAGGCCGCCCCCGAGCAGGAGGCAGACGCCGAATACGAGATCAGCCGCGCCCATTAAGTAACCACTCCCGAGTCGAATGTTAGGCCGGTCGACGGCCTATCGCAGACAGGCCAGGAGCGCCTCCACGAGCCCGGATGTCCGGGGATCCTTGCCGTACACCGGGCGCATCTGGTTCATGGTGTAGCCGAAGGCGATGCCCAGCTCTTTGTAGGCAAATCCGACTGATCCGCCGCTTCCATAGTGGCCGAACGATCCCTCGCCGGCCATCGGCCGGAAGGGGAACGAGAGCTGGAAGCCGGTTCCGAAACGGGTCTCGTAGCCCTGGACGAGGTCGTTGCCGCGGGCCTGCTGCTTGGTGGCCTCCTCCAGGGTCTCGGGTTTGAGGAGGCGGACGCCGTCAACCTCTCCGATGCACGCGGCGTAAAGCCGGGAGAGGGCGCGCGCCGTCCCGATGCCGTTGCCGGCCGGGACCTCCGCCCCGCGGAAGGGGTACTCGTTGAAGGCGGCCGGCGGTACGGCCGGGTTGGCCCAGGACTTGTGCGCGAGTGAGTTCGGGTCGGCCAGGCGAGCCGCCCATGGATCGAGCGGAGCCCCCGGAGGGGCCGGGGCGGGTGGTATCACCGGCGCAACCCGAGCGTTCATCGCCTCGGGAAGACCGATCCAGAACTCAGCTTTGAGAGGTCTCGCAATCCGTTCGGCAACGACCGTTCCGACGGATTTGCCAGTCACGCGCCTGATCACCTCGCCTGCCAGCCACCCGTATGTCCACGTGTGATAGCCGTGCGCCGTCCCCGGCTCCCAGTAGGGCCGTTGCGCAGCGAGCGCGTCGACGCACGGCGTCCACGCGACCACATCGGCCAGCCCGAGCGGACGATCCACCGCCGCCAGGCCGGATTTATGGCAGAACAGCCAGCGCACCGGAATTTCCGACTTGCCCTCGGCCGCGAACTCGGGCCAGTACTCGACAACGGGGACGTCGAAGTCGAGCTTGCCTTCCTGGGCCAGCATGTGCGCCGCCATGGCCACCACGCCTTTGGTCGTGGACCAGACCATCTGGGGCGTGTCGGCGGTGTACGGCGTCGAGCCGCCGGGCGCGGTGACGCCGCCCCAGAGGTCGACGACCGGTTTTCCGTGGAGGTGGACGCAGCAAGCGGCTCCAACCTCACCGTGGCTTTCGAAGTTGGCGGCGAACGCTTCC
>DASZJQ010000132.1:0-4851 GCA_035947875.1 Acidimicrobiales bacterium | reverse complement strand
CGATCCCGAGACGATCTCCAACCATCTCATGGCGCCGGCGGCCGTGCGTGAGCTGCCCTATGCGGCGTGGGTGAACATCCAGATGGGGTGTGACAACTCGTGTGCGTTCTGCATCGTGCCGGCGGTGCGCGGGCCCGAAGTGAGCCGACCGGTCAACGACATCGTGGGGGAAGTCGAAGCCCTGGCCCGGCGCGGGGTCATCGAGGTCACCCTGCTCGGCCAGAACGTCAACTCGTACGGGCGTGACATCACCCACCGCCGTCCCCTCTTCGCCGACCTCCTCGGGCGGATCGGTGCGGTCGACGGCATCGAGCGCATCCGCTTCACCAGCCCCCACCCCAAGGACCTGCGGCCCGAGACCATCGCCGCCATGGCCGAGACGCCCGAGGTCTGCGAGCAGCTCCACCTCCCGCTGCAATCGGGAAGCTCGCGGGTCCTGTCGGCCATGCGCCGGGGCTACACGGCCGAGCGCTACCTGGAGCGGTTGGCGGCGGCCCGAGCGGCCATCGACGACCTGGCGGTCACCACCGACATCATCGTGGGCTTCCCCGGTGAGACCGAGCGCGACTTCGAAGACACGTTGGCCGTAGCGGCCGAAGCGGCCTACGACAGCGCGTACACCTTCATCTTCTCGCCACGACCCGGCACCAGGGCCGCCGCCATGGAGGACGACTTCATCGCACCGGACGTGATCGCCGACCGGTTCGCCCGTCTCAAGACGGTGGTGGAGCGCTCGGCCCTGGCGCGGCACCAGGCCCGGGTCGGCCGGGTCGAAGAGGTGTTGGTGGAAGGCGTGAGCCGCCGCGACGAGTCGATGCTGACGGGGCGGACCCGCCAAGGGAAGCTGGTCCACTTCGCGGCCACCGGCCCGGGCATGGCCGGTACCCCGGTGGCCGGGTGTGTGGCCCGGGTCACCATCACGGCCGGGCACCCGCACCACTTGTCGGGCGTCCTCGGTGCGGTGACGGCGCGGCCGCGGCATCGGGTCCGCATCCCGGTGGCCAGCGCGTGACCGCCGTCGCCCTGGTCGGGGTGACGGCATCGGGGAAGTCGGAAGCCGCTCGGGCCGTGGCGCTGCGGCGCGGCGACACCGAGATCGTCTCGGTGGACTCCATGTGCGTGTATCGAGGGATGGACCTGGGCACCTCCAAACCCACGCCGGCCGAGCAGGCCCAGGTACCGCACCACCTGATCGACCTGGTCGATCCGGAGACCGAATTCACCGTCTCGGAGTTCCAGCTGGCCGCCCGATCGGTCCTGGCCGACATCGAGGCCCGGGGCCGGCACGCCTTGCTGGTGGGGGGGACGGGGCTGTACCTGCGGGCGGTGGTGGACGACCTGCGCATTCCGGGCCGCTATCCCGATGTCGCCGTGGCCTTGGAGCGCGAGCTCGATGACGGCGTGATCGACGTGGCGGGCTTGCATGGGCGGCTGGCCCTGGTGGATCCGGTGGGGGCGGAACGCATGGAGCCGACCAACCGGCGCCGGATCGTCCGCGCCCTCGAGGTCACGATCGGCTCGGGCCAACCCTTCTCTTCCTTCGGGCCGGGCCTGGAGGCGTATCCGCCCTCGGTGGTCCCGATGATCGGCATCGTGGCGGCACCCGACGAGGTGGATCGCCAGATCGAGAAGCGTTTCGCCGAGTGGATGGACGCCGGACTGCTCGACGAGGTGCGCGCCCTGGCCGAACGACCCCAGGGCATCGGCCGGACGGCCCGGCAGGCGCTCGGGTACCGGGAGCTCCTGGCGCACGTCGAGGGTGGGCGGGACCTGGCCGCCTGTGTGGAAGAAGCGGTGCGCCGCACCAGGACCCTGGCCCGCCGCCAGGCCAGCTGGTTCGGCCGGGACCCGCGGATCGCCTGGTCGGAACCGGGGGTTGACCTGGACGAGCGGCTCGATCACGCCCTGGGAGCGCACGGCCGCCGACGGTGACCTGCGAGAATGGAGCGGTGCATGTCATGCATCTCACCAAGCACGAAGGGGCGGGGAACGACTTTCTCGTCATCCTCGACCCCGACGACAGCCTTCGCCTGAGCGGGGACCAGATCCGCCTGCTCTGCCACCGGCACCGGGGCATCGGCGCCGACGGTGTGATCCGGGTCGGACGTGGCGGCGGTGGCGGCCGTGGCGGCGCTGGTGGCGGCGGCGCTGGCGGTGCCGATGGTGCCGACCTGACCATGCAACTGCACAACGCCGACGGCGGCGAGGCCGAGATGAGCGGCAACGGCATCCGCTGCCTGGCTCAAGCCGCGGTCGACGCCGGATGGGTCACGCCGCCGACGTTCTCGGTGGCCACCGCGGGCGGCGTGCGCACGGTGACCTTCCTTCCCGGCGAAGAGCCGGGTTGGGCCAGGGCCAGCGTCGACATGGGAGCGGTCACGGTGGGCCCGCCCCAGGAGGACATCGACGGGCGAACGGCCCGAACGGCCGATGTGGGCAATCCGCACCTGGTGCTGGTCGGGCCCGGGGTGGCCGGGCTGGCCGGGGTCGAGATTGACACCCGGGGACCCCAGCTGCAGGCGGCGTACCCCGAGGGGATCAACGTGGAATGGATCGAGCTGGCCCACGATGCCGACGGCGACTTCCTCGAGTTGCGGGTCTGGGAACGCGGTGCCGGGGAGACGTTGGCCTGCGGGACCGGCAGCGTGGCGGCCGCGGCGGTGGCCCGAGCCCTGAAGCTGGTGGGCGGGAGCGGCCCGGTGCGGGTTCACAATCCGGGCGGCATGTTGGAGGTCACGCTCGGCCACGGGACGAAGGCTGAGGCTGACGCCCCCGCCGTACTGGCCGGTCCGGTGCGCAAGGTGGCCGATATCGAGCTTCACCCGGGGATGCTGTCTTGACCGACATGCTGCCGGGGACGTTGATCGACCGGTCGTTTCGCGAACGCATCATCCTGGTCGGCGTGGCCTTCCCGGGCAGCACCCTCGAGGCGGTCGACGAGGCCATGGACGAGCTGGCCCAACTGGTGGACAGTGCCGGGGCCGACGTGGTGGCCCGGGTGGTCCAACGCCGGGACGCTCCCGACCCGGCCACCTTTGTCGGGCGCGGCAAGGCGGAGGAGATCGCGGAGTTGAGCCGGTCGGTCGACGCCGACACGGTGGTCTTCGACGAGGAGTTGAGCCCGGCCCAGCAACGGAATCTGGAGAAGGTATTCGGGCGCACCGCCATCGACCGCACGGCGGTGATCCTCGATATCTTCGCCCAGAACGCCCGGAGTCCCGAGGGCAAGGCCCAGGTGGAGCTGGCGCTGTTGCGGTACCGCCTGCCTCGGCTGCGGGGCCGCGGCGGTGGGCTCTCCCAGCAGGCGGGTGGCATCGGGACCCGGGGGCCGGGGGAGACGCAGCTCGAGGTGGACCGTCGGCGCCTGGTCCGGCGCATGCACCGGCTCGAGTCGGACCTGCGCGAGGTGGATCGCACGCGCTCGCTGCAACGGCGCAGCCGGGCCCGGGGCCGGCACCGTGAGCTCGCTCTGGTGGGCTACACCAACGCCGGGAAGTCGACGCTGCTCAACCAGCTGACCGACGCCGACGCGCTGGCCGGGAACCGGCTCTTCGTCACGCTCGACCCGCGCACGCGCCAGTTCGCCCTGCCGGGCGGTGAGACGGTGCTGGTGACCGACACGGTCGGCTTCGTACGAAAGTTGCCCCACCAATTGGTCGAGGCGTTTCGGTCCACCCTCGACTCGGTGCGACTGGCCGACCTCCTCATCCACGTGGTGGACGGCACGGCGGCCCACGTCGAGACGCAGATGGCGGCCGTGCGCACGGTCCTGCGGGAGATCGGAGCGGGCGACGTGCCCCAACTGATCGTGGTGAACAAGGCCGATCGGGCACCCCAGGCGGCCAAGGAGCTGGCCCACCGGCTCGATGGTTCCGTGCTGCTCTCGGCCCAGACCGGCGAGGGCATCGACGACTTCCTGCGGGTCGTGGCGGACCGGCTGCGCGGCTCGGACCGGGTGGTCGAGCTGGTGGTGCCGTGGGCCCGCGGTGACATCCTCGCCGCGGTGCACCGGGAGGGTGAAGTCGTGGGCCAGACCGACGGCGAGGACTCCGCCACGCTCCAGGTCGTGCTCGACGAGGTGGGCAAGGCACGGTTCGCCGAGTTCGTCGCCACCTCGTGACCAGACTTGACCACACCATGACCTTCCAGCTCCCGCCCTATCCCTACGACCGGGTAGCCGAACTCGGCCGGCTGGCCGAGACCCTGCCCGGTGGCATGGTCGACTGCTCGATCGGCACGCCGTGCGACCCGCCACCGCCGGCGGTGGTGGCAGCGCTCTCGGAGTCGGGGAGCGAGCGCGGGTATCCAGCATCGGTCGGGAGCCTCGGCCTGCGTCAGGCGGCCGCGGCGTGGCTGTCGCGTCGGTTCGGACTCGACAGCGTGTCGCCTTCGTCGGTGGCGGCCTGCGTGGGCACCAAGGAACTGGTGGCGTCGGTGCCCGGGATGCTCCGCCTGCGCCAGCCGTCGCGCGACACCGTCTTGTACCCGGCCGTCTCCTACCCGACCTACGCCATGGGAGCCCTCCTCGCCGGTTGCCGGGCCGTGCCGGTGCCGCCCGCTCCCGGCAAGGCGGGGGGACTCGATCTCAGTGCCATCGCCGAGTCGGACGCCGAACGCGCCCTCGTCCTGTGGTCCAACTCCCCGTCCAACCCCACCGGCGGGCTGGGCGACCTGGGAGCCGAGGCGGCCTGGGGCCGGGCTCACGATGTCCCGGTGTTCTCCGACGAGTGCTACGCCGAGTTCACCTGGGCGGGGCCGCCCCGCTCCGTGTTGGAACACGGCTTCGAAGGGGTGATGGCCGTCCACTCCCTCTCCAAGCGCTCGAACCTGGCCGGCGTGCGGGTCGGCTTC
>DASZJQ010000131.1:0-51401 GCA_035947875.1 Acidimicrobiales bacterium | reverse complement strand
GTGCGGTATACGAGAGCGGGAACGGCACCTCGGAAGCGGCTATGGCTTCGGTATCTTCGTCGGGGAACGGTTCGCCGGCGAGGTGACGCTGTCCTCCATTCAGCGGGGACCATTCCAAAGTGCTTTCATCGGTTATTGGATAGACGAGTCATTGGCTGGGCGAGGATTCGTCCCCGAAGCCGTGGTCGTCACGCTTCGATTCGCCTTCGAGGCGATCTCTTTGCATCGGGTGGAGATCTCCATCATCCCCAGAAATTTGCCCAGCCGGCGCGTGGTCGAAAAGCTCGGCATTCGTGAAGAAGGCATTGCCGAGCGATTCCTAGAAATCGACGGGGTGTGGGAAGACCACATGCGTTATGCCATCACGTCGGAAGAGTGGGTCAGGCGCGAGGCCGAGTTGGTGGCAGAGTGGCTGGAGAACTAGCGGATCATTGATTCGAGGTCCCGGTCACCGACGGGGAATGACGGAAAAACATCTCCACGTCATGTTCGTAGGTGTAGGACGAAGGGGACTTGCCGGCGCCGCGGCGCAGCCGGAGGGCCCGGATGAAGCTCTGGACGGCGCCGGCGCTGGTGGCCTGGTACTCGAAGCCGGTGGCCCTGAATCGGCGTGTGTCCACCCCGCGGCCGTAGCGCAGGAGATCTTCCAGTTCGGCCGGAAGGTCAAACAGTCGCGCCAGCGGCCGGATTTTCAGCGGGCTGAAGGGGGAGAGCGGCAACAACCGCGTGCCGCAAATGGCTGCGACTTCACTCCAGGGGAGTCGCCCGTCGCCCGCCACGTTGTACAGACCGGCCACGCCACCCCGGGTGGCGTGGAGGAGCGCCCGCACGACGTCGTCCTCCTCGACGAACTGTAAGAGCGGATCGAATCCGAAGATGGATGGGCAGAGAGGGCGGGACAGATTTCGGCTGATCGGTGTCGTCAGATGGGTCCCCAGCACGTTGGCGAACCGAAGGACGGTGACCAAGGTGGCCGGGTTGTCCTGGGAAAAGTCGTTGACGAGGCTCTCGGCCTCGATCAGTGTCCGCTCGATGATGTTCTTCGCTGGCCCGGACCGAGGGGTGTCCTCGTCGAACGTGGCGGGGTCACGAGCCGACGAGCCGTAGACGAGTGTGGAGGACTTGACCACGATGTGGCGGACCGATGTGCCGGCCGCTCCGGCGGCGGCCAGGAGGTTCATGGTGCCGATCACGTTGATCTCGTGGAGAGCCCGATTCGGCACCGTGGCCGAGTTGGTGACCAAGAACGTGTGGAGAATGGTGTCGACCTGGGTGGCCTTGACGATTCGATTGAGGATGGAATAGTTCTGGTCCGACCGCACGAATTCGGCCCGTTCAAAGGGGACCGACGGCGCTCGGGCACCCAGGCCGAGGATGACCTCCGTGTTGGCGTCCGCTTCAAACGCCTGCACCATCCGACCGCCCCAAAACGTATCCGCGCCCGTGACAAGGATGCGACGGCCCACGTGGCTCGCGCCCCTCAACCGAACCAGACGCTGCGGCGGTCGCGCAGCATGTCGAAGACGGCCTCCTGCAGCCGCGTTCTGATGCCTTCTGACTCTTCCATGATGCGACTCTTGGAGTACCGCTCCTGGTCGGGCGGGACATCGAAGGTAACGGGGTCAAGGACCTGCAACTTCATCTTGGCCGGAAATGGCATGACGATGCCCAGCGGCCCCATGGTCAACAAATTGGCGGTGATGGGGAAGTAGGGCACACCCAGGGCTTTGGCCAGAGTGGGGAGACGAAAGAGGACGGGCATCGCCTCCTCCGAGCCCACGACGGCAATCGGAATCACCGGCACACCGGCCCGCATGGCGATCTCCACAAATCCGCCGCGGCCGAACCGTCGAAGCTGGTACCGGTCGGTGTACGACTTGGATGGGCCCTTGGTGCCTTCGGGAAAGACGAGGGCCAACTGGTGCTGTTCCTTGAGGAGGCGGTAGGCATTGGCGGGACGAGCCGAGACGCCCCCGGACCGGGCCCAGAGCGTGCCGACCACCGGGACGGTACGGAAGAAGTAGTCGGCCAGGCCATACACGGGACGCTCCAGCTCCTTCTCGATCCCGTGCATGATCACCGGGGCGTCGGAAGGGATGGCGCCGGCATGGTTGGCCACCAGGAGTGCACCACCTTCGGTTGGGATCTTCTCGAGCCCATCCCATTCAACCCTGAACCACTTCGAGTAGATGGGCTCGTACACGGCACGGGCGAGTGCCCGCGTGTGCTCGGAGCGGCCCCACTCATCGACATCAGACCGGCGCGGGTCCTCTCCGGACTCCGGCGACTCGGGCGGGATCCGGATCGGGACGATCGCCCTGGATCCCTGAGTCTCGGTGGTGACGCCGCGCCCGATGGTCACCACGCCATGGTATCGACCCTGGAACCCGGCGCATCTCGGAGCAGGACGAGGTCCTGTTTACGAATCCGCGCTCAAGGACAGCGGGGCACGAGCACTCAGCTGGGCGGTGGTCAGGAGCGAGCGCTGCGGGGCCGCCCGGGGGAAGTAGGAGGTGATACGCGCCGCGGTGCTCGCAATCTGGGCTTCGGTCATGAGGGGGCACAGCACGAGCAACGAGCCGCCGGCCTGGCGCACAACCGGGAGGAACGGAGCGAGCTCCTGGACCAGCGCCTTCAGGGCCACCGAGATGTCGGGATCCCCGGACCGTCCCGGGCCGGGGTCCACCGTCAAAGCGGGCACGGGGGGAGCCGACTTCGCCCGTCGGCTGGCCCGGATGACGTCCCGGGTCATGGTGCCGGGGTCGAGCCAGGGTCGGACCCGACTGCCCCGGACCCGGGACCAGTGCACAGGGACCTCGGCAATGGTCAGGCCGAGGCGGCGGGCCAGGGTGAGAATCTCGACGTCGAAGGCAAAGCGCTCGGTGATCGAGCAGTGGAACAGCAGCTTGGCCGCCGGCGCCCGGAACGCCTTGTACCCGCACTGGGTGTCACTGAGCGACACCCGGGTGACCACGTTCACGAGCCGGTTGAAGGCGCGATTCATGGCCGATCGCCGCAGGTTGGGCCGATCGACCGACGCCCCCACCGCGGCACGTGAGCCGATGGCCAGATCGGCCCGGGCCAGGGCGCGCACGAACTCGGGGGTCTGGGAGGGGTCGATGGCCATGTCGGCATCGGCAAAGGCGATCAGCGGGGCCGAGGCCGCCGTCACGCCGGCGCGCACGGCCGCACCCTTCCCCCTGTTTTCGGCCAGGCGCACGATCCGCCGGTGCGGAAATGGACCGAAGAGGGTTTCGGCGCAGGACGCCGTGTCGTCGGTGCTCCCGTCATCGACCACCACGAATTCGGTCGTCTCGGGGTCGATGCCGCCCGAGGTGACGGCGGCCAGGAGCCGGGTGACGCCATCGTCGAAACGCCGTGCCTCGTTGAAGGCGGGAATGACGAGCGTGAGCCGCAACGGCGCGTGGCCGCCGCCCTCGGCTCCTGAGTCGGTGCTCTCCTCGCTCGTGATCATGGGCCCATTCTCCACCGGCACCGGCCCGGTGCCTCGTCAGGTCGCCCGTACGGGCGACCTGCTAGGGGCGGGCGGCTCCGATGAGGCCTCCGGTGAAGATGGGGGAGTAGGAGACGGAGGCACCCGTGAACGGCGCAGCGATGATCTCGCCGTTGCCGACGTACATCACCACGTGGTCAACCTGATCGTCGTTGTCGAGGTTGAAATAGAAGAGCAGGTCACCCGGCTCCAGGGCGTCGAGCGAGACGTGGGGCAGGGCCGGCCACTGGCTCTCGGTCGTCCGGGGGATGGAGACACCCGCCTGAGCCCAGGCCCACTGCACCAGTCCCGAGCAGTCAAAGCCGGCCCCCGGGCTCTCGCCCCCGAAGACGTAGGGAACACCGAGTTGGGAGATCGCTGCGTTGACGGCCGCCTGCCCTTGCCCTGTCGATGCCCCGGAACCCCCGACCGGTCCGACGGGCGCGGCTTGATTGGCCGCGGTGGTGGCGGCGGCCCCGCCGGCTGAGCCTCCGACCAATCCGGCCACGGTGGCGGCCGCCTGGGAGGCGGCGGCCGCCCGTTGCGCCTGGGCCGCGTTGGCGGCCTGGGCCGCCGCAGCCGCCTGTTGTTGCGCTTCTACGACCGCCGCTTGGGCGACCTGCTGGGCCAACTGCCCCCGTACCGTGCTCAGGGTCGCTTGGGTGGCCGCCGCTTCCTGCTGGTTGGCCTGCGCCAACAGTTTTGCCTGGTTGGCCTGCGACGCAGCCTGGGAGGCGAGGCTCTGCTGCTGCGACTCCTGGTTCGACAGTTGCGACTCGGATGACTGCAGGGCATTGCGAGCCTGGTCGAGATTGCCGACGATCTGCTGGGTGTACTGGTTGCGGGCACCGCTGAGATCGGCCGACGACGTGAAGAGCGACGTGAATTTCGTCTGCGGAGTGCCGTAGACATAGGCCTTCACGGCGTCGTTGGTGAGGCGGCGCTTGTCGGCGGCCACCGAGACCTTGGTCTGCACCAGTTGGGTGGAGATGACGGCCAACGACGCCTCGGCATTCTGCTGGTCCTGAACGGCGATGGTGTAGCGGTTGTCGAGGGCGGAGGACTGCTGCTCTTCCTGAGAGAGCGTGGCTTCGACGGCGCTGACCTGCGCCTGGGCGGCGTTGATCTGCGACTGATTGGGAGCCGGGCCCGGGGTGGTCGTCGGCGTCGCCGACGGCGTGGCTCCAGCCGGGGCGGTAGGGAATACCCCGAGCCCGGACGCTCCGGCGCCCAAAAGACCGATCATGGTGGCGACGACTGCCCCGCGTGCCAAAATGGCATGGGGCGGCCGGCGGCCAGTGTCCCGACACTTCACTGTTGCCACACCAGCAACAGTACCCCCTCGACCCACACGTGCCAATGGGCAATTTGGGCCTCTGGGCTGGGCCTGTGAGCGGAATTGGCTGACCCCGGCGCTAGCCACATCCTGTAGCTGTTGACCCTTGCCGCGAACCCTCCATATGGTGCCTTATGGACAAGATCGTGACGGTCTCCGCTGGACGGGTCCGCGGCGTCCAGCGCGGTGATGTGTGGTCGTTCTCCGGAATTCCCTATGCCCAGGCACCAGAGGGAGCCCTCCGCTGGCGTCCACCACAGCCGCCACGTTCCTGGGACGGCGTGCGCGACGCATCGTCCTTCGGCCCGATCGCGCCCCAGTCGCTCTCGGTACCCGGCATCGCAAGTCCGGCGGATCTCGACGGGTCCGAATCGCAGAGCGAGGACTGCCTCTCCCTCAATATCTGGACGCCGGAGGTGCCCGAGACATCGTCGCCCGCATCACGACGTCCGGTCATGGTGTGGATCCACGGTGGGGGATACACCGGCGGGAGTGCGTCGAACTTCGTGTACCGGGGCGGTGACCTGGTGCGCCAAGGGGACGTGGTGGTGGTCACCTGCAACTACCGTCTGGGCGCGCTCGGGTTCCTGGGTCATCGCGAGCTCCGAGATCCCGACGGCTTCATCGGCAATTGGGGCTTGCACGATCAGGTGGCCGCATTGCGGTGGGTCCGCGACCATATCGCCCAGTTCGGGGGGGACCCCGCCAACGTCACCGTCTTCGGCGAGTCCGCCGGGGGATTCAGTGTGTCCGCTCTCATGGGGACGCCCGGAGCCGCCGGTTTGTTCCGGCGCGCCATCGTCGAAAGCGGGGGGGTGCATGTCCACACCGTCGAGGAGGCCGAGCGCACCGCCGATCGCCTGGTCGCCGCCTTGGGCCTGGCGGCGTGCGATCGAACCACGCTGGAGTCGGTCCCGGCGGCCGACCTGGTGGCGGCCACCTCGGTGGTGGGCAAGCGCATTCCTGACCCCGGCATGATTCCCCTACCTTTTCTTCCCGTCGTCGACGGGTCATTCCTCCCGCAGCATCCCCTCGCCGCGATTGAGCATGGCGCGGCCTCGGGCGTCGACCTCCTTATCGGCACGAACAGAGATGAGCTCACGCTCTTCGGCCTGGGTGATCCGTCCCTCTTGGAACTCGACGCCGCCAGCCTTCCCTTCCTGGTCAAACACGCCGCCCCCGACATGCCCACCGAGGAACTGATCGAAACCTACCGACAGGCCCGCCTTGACCGGTCCGAGACGGTCGACCCCCGGGCCCTGTGGTGGGCCATGGGGACCGACGACGTCTTTCGCTGGCGCAGTCTCCAGTTGGCCGCGGCGCAGACGGCGCAGGGGGCCCAGACGTTCGTCTACCTCTTCGAGTGGGAATCGCCCGCCTTGGGGGGGATGCTCGGGTCCTGCCATGCGCTTGAAGTTCCCTTTGTGTTTGGTGCCGTTGGCCATCCAGCGGTGCAACTCTTCACCGGAAGTGGACCCGAGGTCGATACGCTCTCGGCCCTCATGCAGCATGCATGGTTGGCCTTTGCCCGCACGGGGGATCCCTCGCACCAGGCTCTCGGCCCGTGGCCGACCTGGGACCCGACGACACGGTCGACCATGGTGTTCGGTCACGAGTCGGGGGCGGTGGACGGGCCCCGCAACACGGAGCTGTCGTTGTGGGAGGAGCACCGACCGCTCTTCGCCCCCATCGGAGCCTGAGCCGGCCGGCGACAGAGCATCGTCTCGGCGGTTCCCGTCCGGTCAAGCGTTCCTCGGAACCCGGAACGTCGCCGTGCGTCACATGTGGGTGTCCATCTGGCACAGAATGGGGCCCAGGCACGCGGTGCTTCGGGGGCGTAGCCCAATCGGCAGAGGCAGGGCGCTTAAACCGTCTCCAGTGTGGGTTCGAATCCCACCGTCCCCACCCACAGGCCCAGGCCCCATTTGCGTCGCGTCAGGCCCCTGGCCATGGTCATGCGAGCCAGGAGCGATAAGTCTGGACCGACGACTATTCGTCCCCTGCTGGTACCGCATTGAGGCTCCCAAAGAATTTCTGGTCGATCTCGAGTCCCTTCCGGATGGCGGCCATGGATGAAGCGCGCGCCCGGGACTTGGTCGCCACGTGAGCCGCACGGTCCAGTTGGGCGAGTTCCGTTGCCACCGTCCGGGCAGTCTCCAATAGATCCGGTCCGTCCACCACCCGGTCCAGAAACCCGGCCTCGACCGCGCCAGCCGGCGCATAGGTCTCGGCGAGAATGATCGCCCGGTTGAAGTGCGATGGCGCAAGTCGTTGGCGACAGATCTCGATCGCTGTCTGAGGCATGGTCAGGCCAATGGCCACCTCGTTGGCCACCAGCCGGAAAGGACCATTGACTCCAATGCGGTAGTCGCCGGACAAGAGAAGGAAGATACCCATGGCCACCGCGTGACCGTTGCAGGCGATGATCACGGGCGCCGGATGTTCGAGAAGGCGCAGTGCCAGCAGAAAGCCTTGCTCGAGCATGAGGGCTGCGTCGGGACCGCCGGCCCCCAATACCTTGAGGTCGAAACCTCCCGAGAAGATGCCCTGCCGCCCCGTCAGCACGACAACCGCACCGTCGGAGGCAGCTCGATCGAGGGCTTGATTGAGCGCCGAGAGCATCTCGAGAGACAGCGCGTTTGCTTTGCCGTCATCCATGACGATCATCGCCGCGCCGTCGACGAGTTGATAGGTCACGAGCTCACCCGTGGCTGGAACCGGCACGGACCCGATCATATTGCGGAGGCACGGGTGTCATCGGTCCCGGTTCACTCGTGCGCAGATCGTCTTCGTGTCGCGACCTCCTCGACCATCCGAATGGCGAAGGCTCGATGCTCAGCCATGCTCATCCGGGCGGGGCCGGTCGGGCCGACATCGTGATGAAGTCGCGTGCCCACGAAGGCTCGAAGAATGTTCCTGGTCCCTGCACGGTCGCGGCGAGCAGTTGGCTCCCGTTGGCCGGTGCGGCCAGGCCCCCCGGGATAGGTGGGTCGTAGGTGACCAGGACGGTCCAGTTGGGGTTGATGTCGAGTTGCATGCCGCGCTCGACCCCGGCGTGCACCAGAAGCTGAGCCAGTTGCAGCGGATCGAGAGTCGGGCCGGTGGCGAAGACCAGGGCCCCATCGGCGGTGACACCAACCCCAGAGCGCCACTGCTGTTCGATGCCCGGGACTGCGGCGGAGCACGAGGTCGCGCCACACGTGTCGCCCCACGCCTGCCAGTTGGGGCTCGCCGCTTGCGGCGTCGGTTGGCCAGCAGCGACAAGTGGCACCAGATTCTGGCGGACACTGACGACGCTCGGAGTCATCGCCACGTCGCTGCCCCAGGCGCCGACATTGACGGACCCGTCGGAGTAGATGACGAGCGAGGCGGCCCCGGACACCAGTGGGTCGATCATGCTGCCTTCGGTGTAATAGCCCCCGCCGGCGACATTCATGACGAAGCCTCCGTTGAACGCTGCGACCACCGAGGCGGCCTCTGCGGGCTGGATCGGCGCGGTGTAGCGATACGGGCCCCCACCCGGACTCTTCGAGCCCGAGTACAGCCGGGCGGACAGGAGGCGGGTGTCCATCCAGGCGACCCCGGCTGGCTCCGAGCCTCCCGGGGGAACCAATGTGGTCTCGTAGACCGCCGGCACTCCGCCGACCATTCGTCCGGCGGGACTCCACGCGCCCTCTCCGGCGGCCGCGGGCGCGCTGAACGGCGCCAGCGACGCAGGGGTGGGCAGCGGCGCACCGGCGGTGCCCGTCTGTTGCCCACCGGGTGTCGGCGTCCCCGACGGGCGGGTCGTGGTGGTGCGCGATGGCTTCAGCGTTGTGGTCGATCGCGCCGCCGGGACGGTGCCGGGAGTCCGACCAACAGCAGTCGGCTGGCCGACACCACAGGACGCCAGCGCCACCGTGACGCCGATCAGCATGGTCACTCGCACCGTGATCCTCGCAGCGGCCCCGGGGCGAGGCTGGACGTCGGACATGGGTTCAGGTTAGAGAGCACACCGCGCCCCGGGGCGTCATGGCGGCCCCAGCATGTTCGGAAGGACATCGCCCCATCGGCGTTCGATGCCGCACCGATTCAGCAGATCCGCGGTGAGTACCATCGTTGCGATGACCACTGCAGCCCGGCACTCCCTCAATGAGGCATTCACCTGGGTGAGGCGCCAGCCACCCTTTCGGGGCATCACGGCGGAACAAGCGGCGGCCTACGATGAGCTCGGTTACTTCGTGGTCGAGGGTGCCTTTGACCCCGAGACCGTGGCCGAAGTCATGGCTGAGATCGATCCGATCGAGCGTGAGTTCGAAGACCTGCTGCGCCAGGCCGACGGTGGAAGGGCATTCATTGCCCGCGCCGACGAGATCACCTTCACCACCCACCTCGTCACACGCTCGGAGCGCCTTCGCCGGTTTGTGGCGTCCTCACCATTGACCGATGTGTGTGCCGACCTCATCGGTCCCGACGTGCGCCTGTACTGGGACCAGGCGGTTTACAAGAAGCCGGGGACCGAGACGCCGTTCCCGTGGCATCAGGACAACGGCTACGCCTTCGTCGAGCCCCAGCAGTACCTCACCTGCTGGATCGCCCTGACCGACGCCACCGAGGAGAACGGCTGCCCCTGGGTCGTGCCCGGGCTGCACACGATGGGCACGCTGCGCCATCACCTCACCGACACCGGACTGGTCTGCTTCGACGAGGCAGCGGACGCGGTACCCGCGCCGGTGAGCGCCGGCGGCATGGTCGTCTTCTCGTCGCTCACCCCACACTGCACAGGGCCCAATCGCACCCAGGGGGTGCGCAAGGCCTACATCGTGCAGTACGCGCCCGATGGCGCCGAAGTCATTCTCGCCGACGCTCGCCCGGGCTCCGAACGAGCGCCCGCCAACGCGCCCGGCCGCCAATTCTCGGTTCTGCGCGATGGCGTGCAGGTTGCTTGAGGCGAATCGGATCATTCCGCAGCTCGCAGCGCAGCCCGCAACTCAGCACCGGTCCGAGTTTTCATGACCCGATGGAGCTCGTCACCCTGCGTTCACCGTTTCATCACCTGGCGTCTCCAGAGCGCGGTGGACTCATCGACGACGGGTTGGTCGGGACCTCACCTCGGCGTCTTAGACCCGCGGTTGACGCCATGCCTCAGTGATCGGGTCGCGGTTAGCGTGCCCTGCGTGACCGACAATCCAGATCCAAAGCCACCACCGCACTCATTTTTGGCGCAACGGATATCCCGCCGCTCCTTGCTTGCCGGAACGGTTGCCACCGGGATGGCCGCAGCGGGATTGAGTTCGGCGGTGGGGAGTGAGGCCTATGCCGCCGCGACCGCGGCCAAGGGTCTCGGGCCCGGCGGCTCACTCCTTCAACCGGGCTCCCGACCGTTTCCAAACCTCCCGGAAGGCACGGACACCCTGCCCCAGATTGAGCACATCGTGGTGCTCATGATGGAGAACCACTCATTTGACGACCACCTGGGCACGCTCGGGCGCGGCGACGGGCTGACGTTCGGTTCGGATGGCAAGCCCGTCAACTACAACCCGGACCCCGCAGGCGGCTTCGTCCGCTCCTTTCACAACCCCAACACTTGTGGCGAGAGCAACTCGGATATCAGCCAATCGTGGAACGCGTCGCACACCTGCTGGGACCAGGGCACCAACATGGGCTTTGTCAAGGGATGCGGCGGGGCGTCCATGGGCTACTGGGAGGGCGACGACCTTCCCTTCTACCACGACATGGCCAGCCGGTTTCCCATCGGTGACCGCTACTTCTGTTCGGTCATGGCCCAGACCTATCCGAACCGTCGCTTTCTCATCGCGGGCACCGCGCTGGGCAACATCAGTACGGACGCTTCGGGCATCTCGCAAACCGACGCACCCAACGGCACGATCTTCGACCGGCTCAACGCGCACTCCATCACCTGGAAGGACTACTACCCCGACATTCCCACCTGTGCGCTCTTCCTTCCCGTCTACTCGAACAATCCGACCAAGGCCGTCCACGTCAGCCAGTTCTTTATCGACGCCGCAGCCGGGAACCTGCCGTCGTTCAGCCTGGTGGACCCCTATAGCAACTTCTCCGAGGAGAACGGGGACATCTCGGTGGGCGAGGGCTATGCCGCCCTGGTGATCGACGCGGTGATGAAGGGCCCGGCTTGGGACAAGACGGCGTTGATCTGGATCTACGACGAGCACGGCGGATGGTACGACCACGTGCCGCCACGACCGGCAGTGAAGCCGGACAATGTACCCCCCGAACTGAAGACCGGAGACGTTGCGGGAGCGTACGATTACACAGGGTTTCGCGTGCCGTGTTGCGTGGTGTCCGCCTGGTCGAAGAAGGACTATGTCTCCCATCAGGTCTTCGATCACACGTCGGTCCTGAAACTGGTCGAGACCAAGTGGAACCTCCCGGCCATGACGTACCGCGATGCGAACGCCCACAACATGTTGGACTTCTTCGACCTCAAGGCCAAGGAGCCCCCGTTCGCCGAGCCGCCAACTCTGGTGCCACCCGCCAACCCGTTCTCGAGCCCGGCCGCTCTCCCGCCGAGTTCACTCAGTGCCGCGGACATGGCCATGTTCCACACCATCTGTTCCGAGTTACCCAGCGGGTCGCTCCCTCCCACCAGTGCAAAGCTGAACGCTCCTCCACCGCACGCGGACGCTCTCATGGCCGCGCAAGTGAAACGAGTCCAAAGGGAGATCCGAGCTCAGAGCTAGGGGGCGGTCGGCACCGGGACGCCGGACGGCCGATGCTCGTTGCTCCGCTGACCACCGCCCCTGCGGCGGGTCAGGGAGGCATCCTCATCGATCGACCCCGGGGGGCCGGTGGCGGACGGATCTCGTAGCGTAGTGGCCATGGGTACGCCGATACCGGATCGGCGTGCACTGGAGAGTTGGGGGCGACCGGGTCCGTGAAGGCGCGACGTTCTGTGCGGAAGAGTACTTCGTGAACCTTGCCGCAGGTCTCTTCCTCGCGCTGGTGGCCGCCGGAGCGCTGAACATCGGCTTCTTCGTGCAGCATGGTGCCGCCAACACCATGGTGTCGCTGTCGCTCCGGCGACCACTGCAGTCGCTTCGACTGTTGGTCACCAACCGGCAATGGATGATCGGCTACGCCACCGGTTGGATCGGCTGGGGCCTGTACATCGCTGCGTTGGCCCTGGCGCCGCTCTCGCTGGTCCAAGCGGTCGCCGCCGGCGGGGTGGGTGTCTTGGCCATCGTGGTCCACCGTTTCGGTACTCCGTTGGTGGCTCGGGAGCGGTGGGGAGCGACCATTGCGGTCGGGGGGCTGGTCCTCCTGGGCCTCTCCCTGGCCGTCCATGTGGCACCGTCTGCGCCGGCGCACACCGCCACCCTGCTCATCGTGATCGGCGTCGGGTGCGGCCTCGCCGGTCTCCTGGCCGTGGCGGCGGCGGCCGCCATCCGACCGGCCGCCTCGCTGGGAACCGCCGCCGGGATTCTCTTCGGTGTGGGCGATCTGGCCACCAAAGGTGCGGTGGACGGCAACGGCCTCATCTTCGTGCCGATCCTGGCGGCCTGCGCCGCATTGGCCTTCGTCGCGCTCCAGTTGGCGTTTCAACGGGGCCGAGTGCTCGAGACGGCGGGCTTGTCCGTTCTGGTCAACAATCTGATCCCCATCGTCGGGGGACTCGCGCTCTTCCACGAGGCCCTGCCCACGGGTTGGGCCGGCGCGGCCCGGGTGGCCAGCTTTGTGGCCGTCGTCTGCGGCGCGGTGCTGCTGGCCCATCCACCCCCTGGGCCGATCGAGCCAGCGGAATCCCGACCGCCCCCCGGAATTCTTGACGGCTCGGTATCGAGCTAGCGGTGGCCAGGCCCCCATGGCCACCGACGCCCGACCGTTCCCTGTCATGACCGGGACAACGGAGATTGAAGTTGCGGTCCTCGGCCCGGTCGAGATCCGGGGCGCGGCCCATGAATTCAGCCGTCGGGCGGCCACGGAACTGGTGGTCTACCTCGCCCTCCATCCCCGGGGCGCGTCCAACGACGTGTGGGCTGCGGCGCTGTGGCCCGACCGCAGCGTCGCTCCATCGACCCTCCACTCGACGGCATCGGTGGCTCGGCGAGCGCTCGGGCGGTCAGGCGATGGTTCCGAACACCTGACCCGAAGCAGCGGTCGGTTGCGCCTGGGTCCTTCCGTCGGCACCGACATCGACCGCTTCGTCCGCGCGGCGTCCACGCCCGACCCGAGCCGTTGGTTCAATGCGCTGTCGTTGGTCCGCGGCCGGCTCTTCGATGGCTTGTGCCTCTCTGATTGGGCCGTGCTCGACGGCACGTCCGCCGAGCTGGAGTCGATGGTGGCGGCCACGGCACTGCAGGGCGCCGAGGAGGCGCTCCGGCTCGGGTCAGGTGAAGAGGCCGAATGGATGATCCGGCGAGGGTTGCGGGTCAGCCCCTATGACGAGCGGCTCTATCGGGGCCTGTTGCGGGCGACGGAGGCCAAGGGAAATCGCCTGGGATTGCGGTCGGCCATGGCGGAGCTGCTGAGCCTGGCCTCCGATGGAGATGAGGCATGTCTGCACCCGCAGACGTTGGCCCTCTATCGAGAGTTGGCGCACAGGCAGGTGCCCGAGGGCGGAGAGGACCTCGTCAGGCTGTAGGGTTGCGTCCCGCCATGGCCAGAAGCTCAACCGGAAAATCGGTCGCACGTGCCGCCGCCACAGGTGGTGGGACGACCTACCGCGGGCAGGTGCCCGTCAATTGGTATGCCGCTCTCGTCATCATTGTCATCCTGGGCGTGGCCTCGGTGGCCTTCGCCCGGTACAACTACGCCAAGGGGGGACCCGAGCCCACCGTCAATCAGACGTGGCACGGTGGACTGGCCATGGTCATCTGCGGGAAGACCGAGCCGGTGCTCCCTGTCACCACCGCCAGCTCCACCAATGGGTTGGTGGCCGCGCCCGGCGGTGTCATCGTGGTGGCGCCCAAGACGAACAGCCAAGCCGGGGCCAACGCGACCCTCGGCAAGTTCGCCTCGGAGTACCCCGGCATGACCTTGACCGACAGCACGGTGAGGTACCCCGCGGCCACCTCGCCTACCTACAAGGCCGGCGAGAAATGTGCCGCCGGAACGCCCGATGCGGGCAAGGCGGGCGTCCTCCGGGTGCGCTCGTGGGTGCTGACCACCGCCACCACGAAGAACGGGTCCTTCGTCCAGGTCGGCGGGGCGTACGCCCCCAGCACGTCCGGCCTGAAGTTGCTGGACCGTCAGCTCATCACCATCGGGTTCGGTCCGGCCAGCGAGACGCTCCCCAAGCCGGGCGCTTCGACCGTGACCGCCCTGGTCCAGGCGATCGAGGGCACGGCGCCGCCGACGACCACGACCACGGCCGCGCCGACGGTCACCCCGAGCACCGCGGCCCCCACCAGCTCGACCGTCCCGGTCGGGTCGACCACAACCACCACCGCTCCGTCGACAACGACGACCAAGCCGTCCACGACAACCACCGCGAAGTAATGAAGGCAGTTGTCCTGGTTGGGGGCGAGGGAACCAGGCTCCGTCCGTTGACCCTGTCGGCCCCCAAGCAGATGCTGCCCATTGTGGGCGTCCCCATGATTGAGCGGGTCTTGGCCCACCTGGTGTCCCATGGGGTCGACGCCGCCATCTTGTCGATGGGTTACCTGCCGAACGCGTTTCTCGAGGCGTATCCGGAGGGAGTGGCTGCGGGGGTTCGGTTGACCTATGCCGTTGAGCCCGAACCGCTGGACACGGCCGGCGCGGTCCGGTTTGCCGCGACGTTCGGCAGGGTCGACGACACCTTCGTCGTGGTCAACGGCGACGTGCTGACCGATCTCGACCTGACCGGTCTGCTGGCCTTCCATCGGGAGCGACGGGCCGAAGGCACGATCGCCCTCCATCCCGTGCCGGACCCTTCCGCCTTCGGGGTCGTGCCCACCGACCCGGACGGCCGGGTGACGGCTTTTGTCGAGAAGCCCCCGCGCGACGAGGCGCCCACCAATCAGATCAATGCGGGCACCTACGTCCTCGAACCCTCGGTGCTGGAGCGGATCCCCACCGGCGGTCGCGTGTCCATTGAGCGGGAGACGTTCCCCGCCATGGTGCGGGACGGAAGCCTGTTCGCTCGTTCCGACGACGGCTACTGGCTCGACACCGGGACGCCGGCGGCGTACCTACAAGCCCATCACGATCTGGTGTCGGGCCGGCGCGGCCACCAGCTCGATGCCAACCTGCGCGACCGGGGTGACGGCGTCTACCTGGAGGGGGTGAGCACGATTGACGGCGAGGTCATCGGACCGTCGGTGATCTTCGGGGGCTCTACGGTCGCAGCCGGCGCCCGAGTGGAACGAAGTGTGGTGGGCGCCGGATCGGTGATCGCCTCGGGCGCGGAGGTGGTCGACTCGGTGCTGATGGACGGCGGCCATGTGGCCGCCAATGCCAAGGTGGCCGGTTCGATCATGGGGCCACACGCCACGGTGGGCCAACGGGGCGATGTCCGACCCATATCGGTCCTGGGCGCGCGGGCCGTCGTTGCGTCGGGAACGGTGGTCGAGGGTGAACGTGTCTCGGCCTAGGAAGGGTGGCTGATGCGCACATTGGTCACCGGGGGAGCCGGCTTCATCGGATCCACCTTGGTAGACCGGCTTCTAGTGGAAGGTCACGAAGTCGACGTGATCGACGACTTGTCGACGGGCTCGCTCGCCAATCTGGCGCATGCCCGGGGCAGCGCCGGCCGAGCGCTCACCATCCACCAGGTCGACATCACCGCGCCGGCCGTTGTTGAGCTCGTGGCTCGCCGTCGGCCCGAGCTCGTCTTCCACCTGGCCGCCCAGGCCGACGTGCGGGTGTCGGTGGCTCGTCCGGTCTTCGACGCCGAGACCAACATCGTCGGTTCCCTCAATGTGCTCGAAGGGGCCCGGCGAGCCGAGACCGAACGGGTCGTCTTCGCCGCCAGTGGAGGGACCCTCTATGGCGAACCCTCCCCGGAGGATCTTCCCGTGCGCGAGGCCCACCCGCATCAGCCGCTGTCTCCCTACGGGGTGTCCAAGAAGGCCGTGTTGGACTACCTGGTGGCCTATCGGGAGTTGCACGCCCTCGAATTCTCGGCCCTGGCGCTGGCCAATGTGTACGGACCCCGGCAGGATCCGCACGGCGAGGCGGGAGTAGTGGCCATCTTTGCGCAGCGCCTGCTGGCTGCGGAGCCGGTGACCATCTTCGGCGACGGGGACCAGACGCGAGACTTCGTGTTCGTCGACGATGTCGTCGATGCCTTTGTGCGCGCCGCCAGCCGCGGCGGCGGATTGATCTGCAACATCGGGACGGGGGCAGAGACCTCGGTCAATGACCTCTACCGGACCATGGCCGAGCAGGCGGGCGTGGACACTGCGCCCGTTCTGGCCCCGCTTCGACCCGGAGAGCTGCTTCGTTCCAGTCTGGACATCGAGCGGGCCGCCATCCAGCTCGGGTGGCGGCCCTGGACGTCGTTGGTCGACGGCACCCGCGCCGTTCTCGAGTTCGTGCGAGGCCAACCCGGCTGAGCTGATCGCAGCCCCCGCAGCCCCCGCAGCCCCCGCGCTGCAGCCCCGCCTCGCAGCCCGGCCGCCCAATGATGCAGCACCCCAATTAACGGAAGAGGTCCTCGTCCGGGGGCCGGATGACTTCTCGGCGCACCGACGCCGGCCGGAGCCATGCCCCGGGCACGCCGCGCACGATGGCTGCCGGAACGCCTCTGTCTTTGCCCATGACGAGCTCGGCCGCCGACGCCAATTCATCGCCCACGCACACCTCGGTGGCCACCAGCTCACGGCCGTTGGCGTCAAGGGTGCCACGGAGGTCGACCACCGCCGCCACCCCGGCGCAGCCGATGGCGACATCGGTCACCCCGCGCCTCCAGGTGCGCCCAAAGGTGTCGGAGATGATCACGCCGACGTCGGCGCCGCAGAGCTGTTTGAGGCCGGCCCGGATACGACGAGCCGATCGGTCCGAGTCTTCGGGCAGGAGGGCTGCGGTGCCTTCGGCCACGTTGGACAGATCGATGCCCGCATTGGCGCAGATGAAGCCGTGCTTGGTCTCGCTGATGATGAGGTCGCCGCGGCGCCGGAGAATGCGAACCGACTCCTGCTCAACCAGGGTGGCCTTGGCCGTGGGATCGTCGAGGTCGATGGGCACGATCTGTCCTTCGGCCTTGGACACCACCTTCTGGGTGACGACAACCACATCGCCCGGCCGCAGGGTGGGGCCGCCGGTGTGGCGCGGCGCCAGCACCTCAGCCACCATCAAGGCCAGGTCCGCTCCCGGCTCGATCTCGCCGATGCCGGTCAGCGGGATGAGGGAGATCCCACTATCCACGGGCATCGATCACCCGCCGCGCCAGCGTCTCCGCCCGCTCCGGCGTATCCATGATGGTCGGCGCCACCAGGCAGCGGACGCCTTCGGCCTCGACGGCGGCCACCTGGGCACGGTCGGCCTCGTCCACCACCAGGGTGCCCACCCACGGGGCGTAGAGGCGGGCCACGCCGACGACCGATGCCTGGGTCCCGAGCTCGGTCATGAGCCGGTCGGCCGGACCCTTCAGCGCCGCCCCGGCAATGATCGGCGACACCGCCACGATGTCGTCCCGGCGCGGCGTGAGGGCCGCCACCACGCCGGGAATGGCCAGCAGTGGGCCGATCGAGACGATCGGATTCGACGGGCAGACCACAATCTGCTCGGCCCGGGTCAGCGCCTCGAGCACGCCGGGGGCAGGTCGGGCCGACTCGGCACCGCCGAATCGAACCGACCGCACGGCCACCTCGTGGTGAAGCCGGACGAAGTAGTCCTGAAATCCGACCTCGGTTCCCGCCGGCCCGAGGTCGGTGGCCTCGGCCAGGGTGAGCATCGTGCGGACGGGGTCGTTGGTCACCGGAAGCAGGTGCACGTCGACGTGGCGCCGGGCGCCGATCTCGGTGGTGACCTCACTGAGCGTGGCCCCGGTGCGCAGGCGTTCGGTCCGGAAGAGATGTGTGGCCAGGTCACGGTCACCGAGCCTGAACCAGCTCTCGCCGCCCAGTCGGGTCAGTTCTTCCATCACCGTCCAACTCTCACCGGCCACGCCCCATCCGGCCTGGCGATTGTCCATGCCGGCCAGGGTGTAGGTGACCGTGTCCAGGTCGGGGCTGATATGCAGACCGTGGAGGATGGTGTCGTCGCCGGTGTTGACCACGGCGGTGATTGACGACGGGGGGACGACGCGGACCAGGCCCGACAGCATCCGGGCGGCGCCGACGCCGCCGCACAGGGTGACCAGCACGGAGCGAGCATAGAAGGCGGCCGCGGCCCTCCCGACCAGCTGGAGGGCCGTTCGGGCGGCTTTGCTACGATCCGCGCCCGCCATGCCGCACCAGATCTCCTCGCTGCACCACCAGACCGCCGTGTCGGTGCTGCGCGAGGCGGCGCAGGTCAACGCGGACGTGGAGGCGTACGTGGAACCGGCCCAGCCCGGCCTCCGGCCGCGCCGGTCGCTGACCTTCGGGCAGTGGGATCGGGCCGCCGACGGGATGGCCGGGGTGCTCGCGGGACTCGGCGTCGGTCACGGGGACGTGGTCTGCCTGCTCCTGCCGGCGTGCATCGACTACGCCGTCCTCTATGCGGCTCTGCTCCGGCTGGGGGCGATCACGTCGGGCATCAATCCACGGATGGGCCGGGGCGAAGTTGCCTCGATCATTGACCGGACGGCGCCGGTCCTCTTGGTGCTGGACAACGAGTCGAGTGACCTGGTGCCGGACGGCCTCACCCGGGTGGTCGATCGCGCCGACCTGATGTCCGGCCAGTACGACGCACCACCACGGGGGTGGCCTGACCTGACGGCGCACGACCCGGTGGCCGTGGTCTGGACCAGTGGTACGACCGGCATTCCCAAGGGGGCGGTGTTCGACCACGCCAATCTGGCCGCGGTGGCCCGGGGCACCGATGTGCTGAGCCAACCGGGGGACCGGCGCCTCTCACCGGTCCCGTTTGCCCATGTGGGGTACATGACCCGGGCGTGGGACGAGATTGCCCACGGTGTGACGACGGTCATCACGCCCACGCCCTGGCAGGCCGCGGACGCCCTCCGCATCATCGGCGAGGAACGGATCACGGTGGGCCAGGGGGTCCCGACGCAATGGGCCTTGATGTTGGCCCGACCAGAATTGGCCGAGGTGGACGTGAGCTCCCTGCGCGTGGCCTCGACCGGCGCGGCACGCGTCCCCTCGGCCCTCGTCGCCGCCATGCGTGAGCGCTTCGGAGTGCCGGTCGTCGTCCGGTACACCTCGACCGAATCGTCACTGGGGACGGGCACCACGCTGTCGTCGTCGGACGACGAGGTGGCGTCGACGGTCGGCGCGCCCGTTCCGGGCGTCGAGATCCGGATTGTCGACGACCACGGCACACCGGTCGAGGCTGGAACAGTCGGCCGAGTCCTGCTGCGATCCGAGGCGGCCATGCGCGGGTACTGGGGGCGAGGGCCCGGACGGGGCCGGTCGCTCGATGACCTGATTGACGCCGAGGCCACCGCTGCGGTGGTCTCGGACGACGGGTGGGTCACCATGGGGGACCTCGGCATCCTCGACCGACGCGGCAATTTGCGGTTGTCCGGCCGGACCCACGAGCGCTACATCCGGGGCGGATACAACGTGTACCCGGCCGAAGTGGAAGAGGTGTTGGCGACCCATCCGGCGGTCGAGCGGGTAGCCGTCACGGGTGCCCCCGACCCGGTGTTGGGCGAGATCGGGGTGGCGATCGTGGTGGCCAAGGAGGGCGCGCACGTGGACCTCGCCGGGATGCGGGCGCAGTGCGCAGAGAAACTCTCGGACTACAAGGCCCCCGACGTGCTGGTGCTCGTGGACGAAATACCGTTGACGCCCATGATGAAGGTCGACACCCACCAGCTGGCCCTTTTGGCGGAACAGGCGGTCGGGGATCGACTGGCCGAGCGGACCCGGAGAGGCCAATGAGTGGGCGGAGTGGTAGGCAGAGTCCGCACACGGCACCCGCAGTGGCCGGTCCGGCCAGAGCGGCCGACCCGCTGCATCACCACAAGGAGCGCACATGAGCCCCACCACCAGAGTTGGCGAGGCCGACCCGAATCGGGGCACGGCGCCGGAGGTTTTCACCCCCGGTCGCTATACGGGAAAGGTGGCGCTGGTCACCGGGGCCGGATCGGGCATCGGCCGGGCCACGGCGCGACGTCTGGCCGCCGAGGGTGCGTCGGTGGCCTGCCTCGATGTAGCCGAAGAGGCCGTTGCCTTCGTGGCCGATGAGATCAATGCCGGCACCGGAGACGGCGGCGGTCGGGCCCTGGCACTGCGCTGTGACGTGACGGACGAGGACATGGTGGCATCGGTCGTGGCCACGGCGGCGTCAGAGCTGGGCGATATCACCAACCTCTGCAATATCGCCGGCATCGGCGGCTTCTCGCACACCACCGATCAGTCGTATGCCGGATGGCAGAAGATCCTCGCCGTGAACCTCGACGGAACCTTTCTGATGTGTCGAGCCGTCCTGCCCGGGATGCTCGAGCACGGCGGGGCCATCGTCAATACGGTGTCGACCGCCGGCATCGTCGGGCAACCGTATTCGGCGGCCTACTGCGCCTCCAAGGGGGGCGTCAAGCTGTTGACCAAGGCGCTGGCGGTGGAGTACATGGCCCGAGGCGTCCGCGTCAACGGGGTGGCACCGGGCGGCGTGGACACACCCATCATCCACAATTTCGGACCCCCCGACGATGCGGACTACAAGCTCATTGCGCGCCTCATGACGCCGATCGGCTTTGCCTTCCCGCACGAGATAGCCGGAGCATTCGCCTATCTCGGTTCGGGCGAGGCGGCGTACGTCACCGGGGCCATCCTGTCCATTGACGGAGCCATCACCACCTGAAGTGTGTGCAAGGCTCGACGGGTGCCGAGCCTGTCTGATTCATGAACGAGGTCAAGACCGTGCCGGCGAGGCTCCGGGTGTCGCTCGATGCCACGCCGCTTCTGGGCCAGCCCACCGGTGTCGGCGCTTTTTGCCAGGGCGCGCTGCAGGCGTTGAGCACCCGCGACGATCTGGAAGTCGGCGCCTTCGCCGTCAGTTGGCGTCGCCGCGGCGAGATCGTCGCCCACTTGCCGGCCAACGTCCTCTCGCCCCAACGGCCCATGCCGGCCCGCCCCCTCCATGCCCTGTGGGGGAGAGTGAGCGTTCCGCCGCTGGAGTGGTTCATCGGTGACGTCGATGTTGTGCACGGCACCAACTTCGTGGTGCCGCCCACCCGAAGGGCCGGGTCGGTCGTCTCGGTGCACGACCTCACGCCGCTGCACCACCCCGAACTGTGCAACGAGGCGACCCTGGCCTATCCGACGCTCATCCGCAACGCCGTACGGCGGGGGTCCTGGGTCCACACCGACTCGTCGTTCGTGGCGGCCGAGGTGGTCGAGGCCTTTGCCGCCGATCCGGCCAAGGTCCGTGTCGTGGAGCCCGGCATACCACCGCTGCCCGACCTGGCGCCCGAGGAGGCGCGGCGGATGGTCCGCGCGCTGCTGCCCTCGGGGGTCTCGGACTACATCTTGGCCATCGGGACGGCGGAGCCGCGCAAGGATCTGCCCGGCCTGGTGCGTGCCTTCGATCAACTCGCGGCCGACCATCCCGCGCTCGGCCTCGTGCTGGCCGGCCCACCCGGATGGGGCGAGACGGCATTGACGGCGGCCATCGACCGGGCGCACGCCGCGTCCAGGGTGCTTCGCACGGGATGGGTCGATGTCGGCGTCCTCTCGGCCTTGCTCAAGGGATCGTCCGTGTTGGCCTACCCGTCCTTCTACGAGGGATTCGGATTCCCCCCGCTGCAGGCCATGGCGGCCGGGATTCCGGTCGTGGCCACGCGGGCCGGGTCGCTCCCCGAGATCCTGGCGGACGGGGCCACGCTGGTCGAGGCGGGCGACCCCGAGGCCTTGGCCGGCGCCCTGGACCAGGTCCTATCGGACGACCTGCGCCGGCAGGAGCTGATTCGACGCGGTGCGGCCCGGGCCGCGTTCTTCAGCTGGGACCGTTGCGGCACCGGCCTGGCTCAGCTGTACGGGCGCGTGGACGCCGAACGCCGTGGGTGAGGTGCGGAGCCCCCGGATCCTGATGGCCGTGCAACAACTCCGGCGCGCGGTGCCCGGCGGGATCGGGGCCTACGCGCGGGGGCTCCTGAGCGGCTTGGCCCAGGCGACCGAGGCGGGCGAGACCACCGACATTACCCTCTACGCCAGTCGGCCGCCTCGGGGCCGCACGGGGGGAGGAGCCGACCCGCTGACGCGATTCGGCCACCCCGTCATCGGGTCGCGCCTGCCCGGTCCCGTCATGACTCGGGCGTGGGACCTCGGGTGGCTCGGCCCCGCGCCGGGATTCGACATCATCCACTCGGTGTCGCTGGCCGCGCCCCCGGCCCGGGCCAGCCGGGGGGAGCGCACGGTGGTGACCGTGCACGACCTGTCCTGGCGCCGCTATCCCGAAGGCTCCACGCCGAGGGGCCGCAGGTGGCACGAGGCCGCCCTGGCCCGGGCCCGGGACTCTGCGGCCGCCCTGGTCGTGACCTCGAATTTGGTCGCGGCCGATCTCGAGGTCGATGGTGTGGCGGCCGACCGCCTCACCATCGTCCATGGAGGGAGCGATCACCTCGTGGCGGCGGACATGGCCCGGACCGACACCGTGCTCGACCAACTCGGGGTCCACGGTGATTTCCTGCTCACCGTGGGGACGCTCGAGCCCCGCAAGAACATCGGACGGCTGATATCGGCCTACGGGCTGGCGCGGCCCACCCTGCCCGAGCCGTGGCCGATGGTCATTGTCGGTCCGGATGGTTGGGGGCCGGCGCTCCGCGACCGCGGGAGCGAGGCCGGCGTGGTCTTCGCCGGGGAAGTGGCCGATCCCGTCCTGTCTGGCCTCTACGGGCGGGCGCGGGCCTTCGCCTACGTCCCCTTGACCGAAGGGTACGGTCTGCCCCCGCTCGAAGCCATGCGCTTCGGGACGCCCACGGTAGTCAGCGCCGAAGTCCCCAGCGTCCATGACCTGGCGCAGTCCGGCGTGCCACCAGCCCGCATCGTCGATCCCCTGAACGTAGAGGACATTGCGGCCGGGTTGGTCGCCGTGGCGACCGATGACGTCGTCCGGGCCGATCTCTCTGCCCGCGGTGGGTCCTACTCCCGGGCGCGCACGTGGCGCGCCGCGGCGCAGGCCCACATCGACCTGTGGGGTTCACTGGCGTGACGTCGTCGCCGTCGTCCGCGTCGTTTCCGCTGGCGCTGTCCCTCGACGTGTCCGCGGTCCCCACCCGGCCGGGAGGCGCGGGCTACTACACGATCGAGCTTGCTCGCGCGCTGTGCGCCCGTGATGACATCCGGCTGACCATGGTGTCGCGGGTCGACGATCAGGATCGTTGGCGCGCGCTGGCCGGCGCCGAAGGGACGGTCGTGGTCGCCGTGCCCCGCTCACGCCCGGTCCGGCTCGTCTTCGAGCAGGTCCGGCTACCCCGCCTCATCCGATCGCTCGGTGTCGAGCTGCATCACGCACCGCACTACACCATGCCCGAACGGGCCCGGGTGCCCTGCGCGGTCACCATCCACGACTGCATCTTCTTCGATCACCCGGAGTGGCACCTCCACTCCAAGGCGGTGTTCTTTCGCCGGGCCATCCGCCGGGCGGCCCGTCACGCCGCCGTGCTCGTCACGGGGAGCGAATTCACGGCGGCCCGGTTGCGGGCCTCGTGCGACGTGCGGGCCCCCATCGTGGTGGCGCCCTACGGCGTCGACCTCGACCGCTTCACGCCCCACGAACCGGCCCCCGGGGCGGATCACCACCTCTTGACCCAGTTGGGGGTCCCGACCGATCGCCCCCTGGTGGTCTTCGTCGGGACACTGGAACCGCGCAAGGGGGTGGCGTCTCTGGTGACCGCCTTCGACGACGTGGCGGACCGCGAGCGCGACGCCGTCCTGGTGCTGGGGGGAGGGACGGGCTGGGGTGTGGACGAGATCGAGCGGGCGCTGGCGACGGCGCGCCACGCAGACCGGATCCTTCGGACCGGCTATCTGTCCGATGCGGCGGTGCCGGCGCTCATGCGCCAATCCACCACCGTCGTCTACCCGGCCGTCGAGGAGGGATACGGCCTGCCGGCCCTCGAGGCACTGGCCTGCGGTGCGCCCCTCGTCACGACCGCGGGGACGGCCATGGCCGAGATGGCCGGCGATGCGGCCGATCTGGTCACCCCGGGCGACCATGCCATGTTGGTCGGGGCCCTGACGGCGGCGCTTGAGCAGGGGCGGGAAGGCGCCGCGGTCGAGGGGCGCCGGGCCCGCGGTCTGGCGGTGGCCGCAGAACGGACATGGGAGGCCAGCGCGGCCCGGCACCTCGAGGCGTACCGGGTGGCCCTGACCGGCCCGAACTAGGGTTCCAGCATGCGCGCACTCATCACGGGCGGCAAGGGTTTTGTGGGCCAATGGCTCGCTGCCCACCTCAAGGACCGTGGCGACGAAGTGGTGGTGGTCGACGTCGAGACCGACGTGGCCGATGGGGTGGCGCTGAGCAAAGTGGTCACCGAGGCGGCGCCGGAAGCCATCTACCACCTGGCCGCGCTGACCCACGTCGGCGAGAGCTGGGACAACCCGAGCCAGGTCCTCCGGGTGAATGTGATCGGCACGGCGGAACTGCTCGCCGCCGCTCGCTCGCTGGCCCGGCCCCCCACCGTTCTGGTGGTGAGCTCGGCCGAAGTGTACGGCGTGGTTACGCCCCAACAGCTCCCGCTGGACGAGTCAACGCCGACGGCGCCGGCCACTCCCTACGCCGCCAGCAAGCTGGCCGCCGAGGCCGTCGCGCTCCAGGCCTGGCGCGGTTACGGGCAACCGGTCATCGTGGTGCGGCCCTTCAACCACATCGGGCCGGGGCAATCGCCCAACTTCGCCGTACCCGCGCTGGCCAAGCGCATCGTCGAGGCTCGCAGGTCGGGCGCCACCTCGCTGCGGGTGGGCACCCTGACGACGCGGCGTGACTTCACCGATGTGCGCGATGTCGTCGTGGCGTACCGGCTGCTGATCGAGCGCGGTGCGCCCGGGTCGACCTACAACGTCTGTTCCGGAAAGGACGTCGCGATTTCAGAGGTCGCTGACGACCTCTTGTCCCTGGCCCGGGCCGACCTCGAACTCATCACCGACCCGGACCTGGTTCGGCCCGTTGATGTGCCAGTCCTGCAGGGCGACGCCGGCCTGTTGCGGGCGGCCACGGGGTGGGTCCCCTCCATCCCACTCGCGACAACGCTCGCCGATGTCCTGGCCTCCTGGGAGACCGACTAGCGGCGAGCGTTGTCAGCGAGATGACAGCTTGAGGACAGCCTGGGTCAGGCGGGGACGACCCGCTGACGGATCTGGTTCCTCACCTCACGGGCCTGGTCGAAGGCCTTGCTGGTCACCTTGGTGACGGTCGGGGGCAGCTGCTCTTCCACCGGCTGAAAGCTGGTCTCGAGGAACTGCGCGGCACTCTCAACGAGGTCGTCCAGGTGCTTGACGCCCTTGGTCACCTCGTGGCGAGCGTCGGTCAGGTGCTCGTCGAGCGAGAAGTCCTTCGCCAGCTTGTTCTTGAGCTCGACCCGCTGGACCTGGACCCGCTGGTAGCCGAGCACGCCGAGGCCAACGGCCACGTAGGCCGCGTCGCGGGCCAGATTTCCGACGCCCTTGGAGAGGCTGTTGATGTTGGTCAGTTCAGGCATGTGTTCCTCCTGGTTTCTCGGTTGATAGTGACAGCGGGCACGCGGTCCGGAGATCCCGTCGGGCCGTGACTTCGGCCCTTCATCGACCCTTCAGGCTCGGTGCGTTCGCCTACAAGAGTATAGCATTTGTTAAACAGTTGCAAGCGTTTTAGGCCGGATTAGCGACCCTCAGGCGTGGATAGGGAACGTATAGCCTCATGCCCCTGATGGACGTCCAAGCACCGGCAGTGGTTGCCGTAGTGGTCACCACCGATCCCGGGCCTTGGTTCGAGGAGACCCTGACCTCCCTGGCCAGGCAGGACTACGAGGAGCTTTCGGTGCTCGTCCTGGCCACCGGAGGCGGCGAGGACCCCTCCGAACGGGTCGGCCGGATCCTGCCCAACGCCTTCGTCCGCCAACTCCCCGGCGACCTCGGGTACGGAGCCGCCGCCAACACCGCGCTGGACATGGTCGAGGGGGCGGCCTTCTTCCTGCTGTGCCATCACGACTGTGCCCTCGACGACGACGTGGTGCACAACATGGTGGAGGAATCGTTCCGTTCCAATGCCGGCGTCGTCTCGCCGAAGTTCGTGAATTGGGACGACCCTTCCATCCTGCTCCACGTCGGGATGAGCTGCGACAAGACCGGAGCGGTGGTCGACCGGATCCAGGACGGCGAGGTCGACCACGGGCAACACGACGCCGTGCGCGACGTCTTCGTGGCTCCGGGTGCCTGCATGCTCATTCGGGCCGACCTGTGGCGAGAGTTGGGTGGCTTTGACGCCGGGATCGTCGCCATGGGGGAGGATCTCGACCTCTCGTGGCGAAGTCAGGTCGCCGGATCGCGCGTCGTGGTCGCCCCGGACGCTCGGGTGCGGCACCGGGAGGTCGTGGCCAGCGGGTCCGAACCGCTGGCCGCGTCTGTGACGGAGGGGGACCACCCGGTGACGTTGCAGGCCCTGCAGCGGCGGCACGAACTGCGAGCGGTGCTGAAGTGCTACGGCCGGTTCCACCTCTTCCGGGTCGTGCCGCAGGCCGGACTTCTGGCCGTCTGCGAAATCGTGGTGGCCCTCTTGGCCCGTGACGGCCTGCGGGCCCGGGCCGTGGCCGGGGCCTGGACGTGGAACGCCAAGCACTGGGGCGAAGTCCGGGCGCTCCGCGTCGAGCTCAAGGCTCGTCGCCTGTTTCCCGATTCCGAGGTCCGGCGCCTGCAATTGCGCGGCAGTGCTCGACTGAGCCGCTACTTCTCGCGCCTGAGCCACCAGGGGCTGGCGGCGGCCAATGCGGTGGTGGGGTCGCGCCAGGGGGCGAGCGCGCCTCAACCACAGCCCGAGGTGGCCGTCCTCACGGGCAGCGTCGGGCTGGCCTTCAGTGAGGACGCCGATTTCGACGACCTGGACGATCTCGGCCACCGTTCGGGGCGCGACCGGTTCGGCCGCAAGGTGCGGCGTGATCCCCTGACGTCGGGCCGGTCCCACACGGTCGCCATCGTGGTGGCGGCGATCGTGGTCCTCCTGGGCACGCGGGAGCTTCTCTTCGGCACGTTGCCGCTGGTCGGACAGCTGGCGCCGCTCCCGGGGTGGGCCGGCAGTTGGCACCACTTCTTTTCGGGCTGGCAACCGGCCGGCGTGGGAACGACCGCTCCCGCCACCCCGGCCTTTGGCCTGGTCGGCCTGGTGGGAACGGTGCTCCTCGGGTCCATGGGGCTGGCACAGCGGATCCTGATCCTCGGCTGTATCCCGCTGGGGGCCATCGGCTTCTCCCAGCTGATGCGCCCCCTCGTCTCGGCTCGGGCTCGAGTCGTCGCCACCCTCTGCTACCTGGGGCTTCCCCTGCCCTACGCCGCCCTGGGCAGCGGACGCTGGGACGGCTTGGTGGCCTACGCCACGCTGCCGTTCATCGTGGCCCGCCTCGCTCGTGCGGCGGAGGTGGCTCCCTTCGATCGGGTGACCGGATGGGGTTGGCGCTCGACCGCGTGGGGCCAGATCGCCGTGCTGGGGGCCATCATCGCCGTCGCCACGTCGTTTGCCCCGGCCGTGCTGCCCGTGACGCTGGTTTGCGCGCTGGCCTTCGTGGTGGGATCGATCGTGACGGGGTCCACAGACCTGGCCGGCCGCGTCCTCTGGGCGGCGGCCAAGGCCGTGGGCGTGGCGGTCCTGCTCATCGCCCCGTGGGCCATCGGGACCTTGACGGCGGGATCCCACGCCGTCGGCATTTTTGGCCTGCCGATCTCGGCCGCCAACGCGCCGAATTGGGGTGAGGTCATCCGCTTCGCGGTGGGCCCGACCGCCCGGTCACCCATCGTGTGGCTGCTCGTCGCGGCCTCGGCCCTCCCGCTGCTGATCGGCCGGGGCCAGCGCTTGATCTGGGCGGCCCGTTTCTGGGCCCTGGCCTGCCTGTCATGGATCCTGGCCCTTGCCTCCACGCGCGGATGGACCGGTGCCTTCACTCCCTCGGAAACCGTTGTCCTGGTGCCGGCGGCCATCGCGGTGGCGGCGGGCGTCGGCCTCGGTATCGCCTCCTTCGAGACCGACGTGGCCAGGGTCGCCTTCAGCTGGCGCCAGGTCGTCAGCGGGGTGGCGATGATCGCCGTCAGTCTCGGGATGTTGCCGGTGGCGGTGGGCGCGCTCGACGGTCGATGGGGGCTGCCGGCCAACGGCGTCGAGCAACCGCTGGCCTTTTTGAACCAACCGAATGCCACCGCGGCGTATCGAGTCCTCTGGCTCGGTGACCCGCGTGCCCTCCCGGTGGGGGGCTGGCCCGTGGACGCCGGGCTGTCCTACGCGCTGTCCGGCCAGAGCCTGCCTGACGCCACGCTGGTGTGGACACCCGCGGGTCCGGGCCCGGCCGCCACGGCGGCGGCGGGCCTGCAGTTGGCCTTGGATGGCAATACGGTGCACCTCGGCCGCCTCCTGGCACCGCTCGGGGTGCGCTACGTGGTGGTCATCGACGGCATCAACCCGGTCGGCTCGGAGGTGGCCTCGGTCAACGCTCCTCCGCCGGCCGGCCTGCAGCGTTCTCTGCTGAACCAAGACGACCTCCAGGCCGTGCCCGGGCAGGTCGGCGTGCAGGTGTACCAGAACGCCGAGAACCTCCCGGTCACCGCCCAGCGCGCCCGCCCGCCCCTGCCGACCGGCCCCATCTGGTCCTTCCCGACGGCGGCCGATGTCCAGGGATGGCGGCCCGTCCTCACGCCCTTGGCGCACCGCAACGGCGCCACCGGCACCATCGCCTCGGGCCCGGTCTACGCGGGGTACGCCCCGGCCGGTGATTTCACGCTGGAGGTCGGTGGCCACGCCTCCACCCGCCGGCCGGCGTTCGGCTGGGCCGGCCAGTACCCCGCAGCCACCGCGGGACCGGCCTCGCTGGCCTTTCACAATTTCCCCCTCGTGCCCCTGGTCGTGTTGGTGGAGTTGGCGGGCTGGTTGGTGCTGGCCGCGGCGCTGGTGGGGTGGCGGCGCCGGGGGCGCCCGGCGCAACCGACGCAACCGACGCGAGAGGAACCGTGAGCCCGGCCGCCCACAGCGAGCCGAGGCGATGGGTCGTCCTGGTGGTGGTCCTGGTGGTGATCGTCGGCGTGGCGGTCCTGTCCCGTTCGACCGCCTCAGCTCCCCCCGCCGCCTCGTTGCCCGTTCCCGGCGCCATCGTCAGCGCGCCGCAGGCTGAATCGTCGGCCTGGTTCTGCGCCGGGCAGTCGACCGCCTCGGGGCAACTGGCCGTCGGATCGGTGCAGCTCACCAACACGGGCCCACGGGCGGTGGCCGGCACCATCACGTCGACCTCTGACACCGGGGCCTCGGCGGTCGCCCCGGTGTCGGTGCCGGCCGGGGGCCAGCTGGTGGCCGCCACCCCGGCCTCGGCGGGATCGTGGGTCTCGCAGGCAGTTGTCCTCTCGGGCGGTGGGGTAGCGGTGTCCCAGCTGATCCACGGACCGTCCGGGTGGGCGCAGTCGCCGTGCCAGAGCGGCACCTCCCAGCAGTGGTACTTCCCCAGCGGCACGACGGCGGGATCGAACAATGTGTACACGGCCCTGTTCAACCCGACCTCGACTCCGGACGTGGTGGACTTGAGCTTCGTCACCCCCTCGGAGGTGGTGCACCCCATCAGCTTCCAGGGCATCGTGCTCCAACCAGGGCAGACCCAGGTCGAGAACGTGGGCTCGTACGTGCAGAACCAGCACGCGGTCGCCACCACAGTGACGACGAGGACGGGGCGCGTGGTGGCGAGTGAGACACAGGTCTTCTCGGGAACCGGGGCCGGCTTGGCCATCGTGCCGGGGTCTCCCCATCCCGAGTCTCGGTGGTCCATCCCGGCAAGCCAGGAGGTCTCCATGGGGTCGAGCTCTCTTGACATCTTCAATCCGGGTTCGACCACCGAGGCCGTGACCGTGAGCACGCGGCTGGCGTCGGGCCCCCTGCCGGCGTTCCACGCCCAGGTTCTCCCCGAGTCCACGTGGACGCTGGCCACCAGCGCCCAGACGCGGATTCCCAAGAGTGGCGCCAGCACCGCCGGCAGCTACTCCACCATCGTGCAGGCCTCCGGCGGGGACGGCGTGGTCGTCGGTCGCTCGGTGGTGGCGCCGAGCGGGTCGCCCACCCCGCTGGCCGGGCTGTCCAACGCGGTGGACACCTCGAGCGCCACCTCACCCTCACACCAGTGGGTGGTGCCGTCCCCGGGCAGTGCGTCGGCCCCGGTGCAAGCGGGCGCGGCGCCGGGCGCGGTCGCGCTTTCCAATCCGACCGGCATCACCGAGACGTACTCGGTCTCGGTAATGACACCGAAGGGGAACCGGCTCCTGACCAAAGGGCGGTTGCCTCCGTCGACCTTCATCTCGCTGAGCGGGCCGGCCCTGACGGCGGCGGGACTCAATCCGCTGCTCGTCAGCTCCAGCGGCTCGGTGGCGATCGGCGCCAACATCGGCCCGACGGGCGCCTACGGCGTGGTGACCATGCCCGGGATCCCGCTCGCCGGAGCCTCCGGAGGCTGACCGCTGCAACGGAACGCTACAGATTGTGACGTTGCCACCGGCGCCACAGCAGGCGACCGACCAGCGCGACCACCCCGAGACTGAGGACCACGAACAGAACCGGCCCGGCCGCGCCGACCACGCCGTCGACCCCGTCGAAGAACCCGCGCACGCTGTCATGCCAGGCCCGGTCGATCCCGCTCGGCGCGTGAGGGGTTGGTGGGTGCGCCGGAGGCGGCTCGTGCACCGTGACGGTCAAGGTCGAGTAGGTCGTCTCATTGGTCAAGACCGCCAGCTGCCCCTGCAGCTGCTCTATCTGGGATTGCAGGGTATCCAGCTGAGCCTGCACGGCCAGAATGTCACTGATGGATGTGGCCTTGGCCAAGATGGCCAGGTACTGCTGGCGACTGGCTTGCAGGCTGGTGATCCGGGACTGCAGGTCGACGTACTTTCCGGTGACGTCCGTGGCCTTGGTAGTGAGGTTGAGGCTCTTCCCGAGGACCTGCGCGTCGTGCAGCACGGCCCCGAAGCTGGCCTCGGGGACCTCCAACGTCACGCTCCCCTGGGGTGACGTGCCCCGCTCCCCCGGGTGGGCCCTGGTTTGGGTGTTGGCCACGAAGCCCTGTGCCCTGGTGGCCAGCGTGGTCAAGGCGGTGATGGTGGACGTCAGGGTGCCCTTGGGGACCTGCAGGTCGAGTGAGCCCGTCTGCGCGATCTTGGTCGACTGGCCGGCCGGCGAGGTCGACTGGGGGGCCGCGCTGGGGGGAGCGGACAGGCTCTGCTTCGGCTGTGGCTGTGTTGTTCCCTGAGTGGGGCTGAACGACCGCGACGGCCCACCGGCTTTCGGCGTGGACGTGGATCGTTGCGGCCCGGCCGCCACCGAGGCGGTGGGGTGTGATCCGGTCGCGGGCCGAAGGGCCAGCCCCACGCCGGCGATCCCGGCCAACACGATCAGACCGGCGGCGACCGCCAGCAGCCGATGGGAGCGGAGGGTCCCCGGTCCCGTCCGGCGACCGGGCGGCGGCTCATCGGTTTCGGCGGCCGGGGTGACCGCACCCTCATCGAGGCTGCCATCGTCGCTGCCATCGGAGCTGCCATTGTCGGTGCCGAGAGCCCGGTCGACGGTGTCGCTGGCACCGGAAGCCGGGACCTCGAAGGCGGCGCCGGCCTCGACGAACAGGGCCCCCAAGAAGTCGTCGGTCAGTGCGGGCATGGTCAGGCCTCCCCGGTCTGGTCGAGGGTGGGCTCGTCGGCCAGCGCGGCGATGCTGGGGTCCTCACCCAGTCGCCGCCGCGCCTCATGCAGTCGCGACTTGACGGTGCCAGGGCGCCGGCCGATGGCCAGGGCGATGTCCCGCTCGCTCAGGTCGGCGTAGTAACGCAGGACAACCGGGACACGGAGGGAGACGGGGAGTTGCTGGAGTGCGTGGAGCACCGTCTCGGCCACCTGGCCGTGTTGCGCCATGGTGTCAGGGTCGCTCCCCCTCCCAGCGATATGGGCCAGCGGGCCATCGTCGGCCCGGTGGTCACGGTGCGGGATCTCCTGTCGCAGCTTGGAGTAGCACGCATTGACCACCACTCGATAGAGCCACGGCTGGATGCTCGATACCGACGCCAGGGAGGCCCGGAAGCGCCAGGCGCGCAGGAAGGCCTCCTGCACCGCCTCTTCGGCGTCGGCCCGGTTGCCGAGAATCAGGCAGGCGGTCCGGAACGAGGGGACATAGCCCTGTTCCAACCACGCCTCGAGGTCCTGTTCCACCATCTCCCCTTATGACGCAGCGCGACGCAGTTCGGTTCGCGCCGCGCTGGGGCTCAGGGCGAAGGGGTCGTCGGACCTTCGGGGGGTTGAGCGGCCGAGGGTGATTCGGGTGGGGGCCAGGGGGGCGGCGCCCAGGTCCCCTCGACACCGGCGGGCGGGGAGGCGGCCGGCACCACGGCCGGTTCGGGCTCCCCAGCGTGGCTGCCCGTGCCGTTTCCATTGGTCGGCGCGCCGTTGAACTGGGGCACCGCCTTGGCACCTTCGGTGTGGACCGGTGCGCCGTGGGCCTCGTCCACCAGGCGCGAGACCTCCCGGCCATCGATGATCTCATTGTCGAGGAGGGCCCGGGCGATGGCGTTGAGGCCGCTGCGGTGCTGGCTCAGGACCTGCATGGCCCGATCTTCTTCGGCCCGGAGGATCCGCTCCACCTCATCGTCGATGATTTTCGAGGTGTCTTCGGAGTAGTCACGCGTGTGCATGAGGTCCTCGCCGAGGAACACCTGCCCTTGCGAACCCCAGGCCATCGGGCCGATGGCCTCGCTCATGCCCCATTCGCGCACCATCTTGCGGGCCAACTCGGTGTTGCCGACCAGGTCGTTGGCGGCTCCGGTCGACAGGTCGCCGTAGACCAGCAGCTCGGCCACCCGGCCACCCATGCGGACACAGAGGGAGTCTTCGATGTACTGGCGGGGGTGGATGTGACGCTCCTCCATGGGGAGCTGGTGGGTCACGCCCAACGCCATGCCTGTCGGCAGAATCGTGACCTTGTGCACGGGGTCTGCGTGCTCCAGGACATAGGCCAGGACGGCGTGCCCACCCTCGTGGTAGGCGATCCGCTCCTTCTCACCGTCGGAGAGCACCATGCTCTCCCGTCGTTGTCCCAGCAGCACCCGGTCGCGGGCGGATTCGAAGTCCTCCATGGCGATGTCGAGACTGTCCCTCCGCACGGCGTGCAGGGCGGCCTCATTGACCAGGTTGGCCAGATCGGCGCCGCTCATACCCGGCGTGCCGCGAGCCACCACGGTGAGGTCCACGCTGTCGTCCATCCGCTTTCCCTTGCAGTGGACCTGCAGAATCGGCAGCCGCTCTTCGAGGTCGGGCAGCGGGACCACGATCTGGCGGTCAAACCGGCCTGGCCGGAGCAGGGCGGGGTCCAGGATGTCAGGGCGGTTGGTCGCCGCGATCATGACGACACCCTCGGAGGTGTCGAAACCGTCCATCTCCGAGAGCATCTGGTTCAGCGTCTGCTCACGCTCGTCGTGCCCGCCACCGAGTCCGGCGCCGCGCTTACGGCCGATCGAATCGATCTCGTCGACGAACACGATGGCGGGAGCCTGCTTGCGGGCTGTCTGGAAGAGGTCGCGTACCCGACTGGCGCCCACGCCGACGAACATCTCCATGAAGTCCGACCCGCTGACCGACATGAAGGGCACGCCGGCTTCGCCGGCGACGGCCCGGGCCAGGAGGGTCTTCCCGGTCCCGGGTGGACCGACCAGGAGCACGCCCTTGGGGATCTTCGCCCCGATCTCCTTGAAGCGCGCCGGCGTCTTCAAGAAGTCGACCACCTCGCTGATCTCCTGCTTCACGCCGGCATAGCCGGCCACGTCCTCGAACGTCGTCGACGGACGGTCACTGCTGAACTGCTTGGCCTTGGATCGTCCGATCGACATGATCCCCGACATCTGGCCCTTGGTCTGGCGGCCGATGAAGTAGATGAAGGCGGCCCCGATGAGGATGATGAAGAGGTAGGGGGCGAGGTCCCCCAAGAGACTGGTCGTCTGCGGGGGGAAGCTGACCGCCACGCCGTCGTTGCGCATGGTGGTGACGTCGTTGGGCAGCGATGGACTCGGTCCCTGGGCCTGGTACGAGGTCCCGTCCTTGAGTTTCCCGGTGATCTCGCCGGTGCTGTTGCTGATCTGGGCCGTGCCCACCTGCTTGGACGTCACATCCTGCATGTACTTCGAGTAGCTGATGGTCTTGTTGGTGGTCCCCTTGTTGGCCCCGAGGACCACGAGAATGGCCACCACACCGACCGCGGCCACACCGAGCAGCCAGCGGTAGTTCTGGCTGGCCGGCGCATTTCCCGGTGGCGTGCTCCCGTCACCCGGCGGTGTGCTGGGTTGATTCGGGGGCCGATCTGGGCGTTGTGGACTCACCAGGCCATGCTATGCGTCCAATTCACCAAGTGGTTACCGCCCGGAGGGGGAGGCCATTGGCGCCTGGGGTGCCAGTATCGTCGGGCCGGTGAGCGAAATCGACCCCAAGGGGGTGTTCCCGGGAGGCAGGAACCCACCACCGCTCGCCCCGGGGAACGTACCGGACGGGTATCTACCGCTGGACCTGGTCAACTCCGCCGGGTTGGCCATCCCCGTCCCGCCACCCCCGGAGCTGGTGCCCGGGGATGGCCCCTTCCTCGACCGACCCGGCGTTCCACCGACCACGAAGCATCACGCCTGGGCCTGGCTGATCTACGCCGTTGCCGGCTTCGTCATCGGGCAACTCCTGGCCGGGGTGTTCGGAATGATCGCCGGCGTCATCGCCGGGAAGACCAGCGGGCAGATCACGTCCATCGCCTCGGCGCCGGTGCCTCCGGAGTGGTACGTCGTCTCGACCTTGCTCGGTTTGTGGATCGGATTCTTCGGGGCCCCCTGGCTGGCCAGCCGGCGACACGGGACGCGCCACTTCCTGGCCGACCTGGGCGTTCGTTTTCGTCTCATCGACCTGGTGGGGATCGCCGTCGGGATCGGCGGCCAAATCGTCATCATCATCTTGTACCTGCCCTTTCAGCACGACATCCACAACTTCAATGCCCCGTCGCAGAAGCTGACCGGGGGTTCGCACGGCGGCGGCTTCTTGATCGTCGCCTTGGCCACGGTCATCGTCGCCCCGTTCATGGAGGAGCTGGTCTTCCGGGGCTTGCTCCTCAAGGCCCTCGTCCGGCTCTTCACGCCCGTCGTCGCCACGCCCTCACGGGCCAGGGTGGCCGGCGTCGTCCTGGCCGTCATCGCCGACGGGATCCTCTTCGGCCTGGCTCACGGTGAATTGGTCCAATTGGCCGGGCTGGCCGTGTTCGGGATCGCCCTGGCCGCCATCTCCTACCGCACCGGGCGATTGGGCATGAACATGGTGGCGCACGCGTCCTTCAACCTGGTGGCCGTCCTGACCATCCTCAGCCAACGGGGCGGATTGATCCATTAGGGCCCGCCCCGACGCTGCCCACGGGCCGCCGGCGGACCACCTTTCGTCGGCCCCCTAAGGTTGGCCGGGTCATGACCCGCATGGACCACGTCTTCAAGGCCTACGACATCCGGGGCACGGTGCCCGACCAGCTCGATGCCGCCATGTGCCGGGCCATCGGGCGGGCGGTGGCCCGCTTCGCCGCCGCTCCGGAAATCCTGATGGCCCGGGACATGCGCACCTCGGGCGTCGAGCTCTCGCGGGCGTTCGCCGACGGGGCCAGGTCCGAGGGGGTCGGTGTGACGGACCTGGGTCTGGGGTCGACCGATTTCCTGTACTTCGCCTCGGGTCACCTCGATGCGCCCGGAGCGATGTTCACCGCGTCGCACAATCCGGCCCGCTACAACGGGATCAAGCTGTGTCTCTCCGGGGCGCGTCCCATCGGCATCGACACCGGCCTGCTCGAGATCCAGGAGCTGGCCGAGGACCTCCTGGACGAACCCGTCGGCGCCCTCACCGGGACGTGGCGGGAGTTGGATCTCCTGCCCGAGTGGGCCGAGCACGTGCTCTCGTTCGTCGACCGCGCCTCGCTGCGCCCGCTCAAGGTGGTGGCCGACACCGCCAACGGGATGGGTGGGCTCGTCGTCCCGACCGTGTTCGCCCACCTGCCGTTCTCGGTGGAGATCCTCTATCCCGAGTTGGACGGGTCGTTCCCCAATCACCCGGCCGACCCGATCCAGCCCGAGAACCTGGTTGATCTGCAGGCGGCCGTCCTGGCGCAGGGGGCTGACATCGGACTGGCCTTTGACGGCGATGCCGATCGGGTCTTCCTGGTGGACGAGCGGGCGCAGCCGGTCTCCGGTTCGCTCACGACGGCGCTGGTCGCGGCCTCCATGCTGCACAAGCACCCGGGCGAGACGGTGCTGTACAACCTCATCTGCTCGCACATCGTCCCCGAAACGGTGGAGGCGTTGGGCGGCAAGGCCTTCCGGACCAAGGTCGGTCACTCCATCATCAAGAAGGTCATGGCCGAAACGGGCGCTGTCTTCGGGGGGGAGCACTCGGGCCACTACTACTACCGCGACAATTTCCGCGCCGACTCGGGCATCATCACCGCGCTCCTCGTCCTCGAACTGTTGAGTCAGAGCGACCAGACCCTCTCCGGGCTGCTGGCTCCCTATCAGCGCTACAGCGACTCGGGGGAGATCAACACCGAAGTGCCGCATCCGGCGGCCACGGTGGAGGCGATCGCCGCCCACGAACGTCTGGCCGGCGCATCAATTGATCTGCTCGATGGACTGACGGTCGAACACCACGACTGGTGGTACAACGTGCGCCCCTCCAACACCGAGCCGCTGCTGCGCCTCAACGTCGAGGCCTCGACGCCGGAACTCTGCGCCGCCCATGTGGCCGACGTCCAGGCCCTCATCGCCCGATTCGCCACCGCCACCCCGTGACCTGAAGGAGACGCATTCCATGACCCTTGACCCATTGTTGCTGGATGTCCTGGCCTGCCCGATCGACAAGAAACCGCTCCTGTGGTTCGCCGACGAAGGCATTCTCTACAATCCGCGGCTGCACAAGAGCTATCGGGTCGAGGACGGTGTGCCCATCCTGCTGGTCGAGGAAGCGACCGATGTCACCGACGCCGAGCATCGTCGCTTGACGGCGAAGGCGGAACAGGACGGGGTGCGGGCCACCGGGCCACAGGTGGGGTGAGCCACCCCTACCCGGTCGACACCCTCGGCCTGTGGGACGCCACGGCCGGACTGCCCGAGCAACTTGGTGCCGCGGCCGACGGCGCCATCGATGTCCTGCGCCGGGTGACCCTCCCCGCACGGCTTGACCTGCGATCCGTCGTGGTGTGCGGGGTCGGCAGCAGCGGGCTGGCCGGCGACGCCGCCGCCGCCATGGGAGCGTCCATCCCGATCGTGGTGAGCAGGGGCGACGACGTGCCTGCCTTCGTGGGTCCCGACTCTCTGGTCTTCGCCGTGTCGTGGTCGGGCGACACCGATGAGACCGTCACCGCGGCCCGAGCGGCCCGCGAGCGGGGGGCACCGATGATCGTCATCTCGGGGGGTGGGGCACTGACCGAGCTGGCTCTGGCGTCGGACCTGGCACACTTCCCGCTGCCCGCCGACCTGCCGGCTTCCCGCGCCGCCTGGGGTGCCGCCGTGGTCCCGCTCCTCCTCACCCTGGAGCACCTCGGCGTGGTTCCCGACGTGACCAAGTCGCTCGCCGACTGCCTCCCCGCGTTGCGCCGGCGACGCGACGCGCTGGTGGCCGCTCGCAGCCCGGCCGAAGAGGTCGCTCGACGCATCGGGCGCACCATGCCGCTCATCTACGGGTCCGTTGGCACGAGTGCGGTGGCGGCGCAGCGCTGGAAGACACAGATCAACGCCAATGCCAAGACGCCGGCCTTCGCTGCCGTACAACCAGAGCTCTCGCACAACGAGGTCGCCGGGTGGGGCCAGCACGGCGACGTCACCCGACAGGTGCTCTCGCTCGTCACCCTGCGCCATGCCGCCGAGGGTCCACTGGTGGCCCGCCGTGTGGCCTTCGTCAACCAGGTCATCGACGAGGTCATGGCCGACGTCATCCCGGTCTGGACCGAGGGCGAGGACGATCTCGCTCGCCTGTTCGACCTCTCCCTGTTCGGCGACTTCGTCTCCTTGCACCTGGCCGGGCGGGAAGGCACCGACCCCGGCCCCGTTCCCGCCGTCGAGGACGGTCGGGCCAGCGAGACGCAAGAAAACCCTCGTGAGGCGGCCGCCAAGGAGTAAAGCCGCCGCCGCCGCCGCCCTTTCGTCGTCAGGAAGACGCGGCCCGGCGGCGCCGGGCGCCGAGGTCAGGCCCCAGGAGCGCCCCCGGAGTGGCCGGAGCGGCCCGCCGGATGTGACGAAGCGTCAGAAGGTGACCCCGGTGAGGGTCTCCGAAAGGCTCCAGAGGGCGACAGCCTGGCCTGCATCGTAAGAGCGTCTGCTCGACCGAACGACCTTCGGATGGCCACGCTGTTCGAAGAGTCGGTCCGGTCCGACGAATGAACCACCGGGAACGGTGGGGAACGTCGCGGCGTAGAGAGCGGGCAGCGCCCCCATCTCGGCGCTCTGCGCAACCAGTCGGTTGGTCACGCTCATCAGTCGGTCCTGGATCGAGTCGGTGTGAGACTGCAGATTGGTGGCGGCGTACCCGGGGTGCGCGGCCAGTGCCTTCCGGTCCGATTGGGCGGCGGTGAATCGACGTTGGAGCTGGTACGTGAACATCAGGTTGGCCAACTTGGATTGCCCGTACGCCTGCCATCGCTGGTAGCGGCGGTGATCCCAATTGAGGTCCTGAAGGTCGATGCGACCCATCCGATGGGCCGCGCTCGACATCGTGACGACGCGGTCGGTGATTCGATCCAGCAACAGGCCGGTGAGCGCGAAGTGGCCCAGGTGGTTGGTACCGATCTGCAGCTCGAATCCGTCCTTGGTGCGGCGCTTCGGCGTGGCCATGACCCCGGCGTTGTTGACCAAGACGGCGACCTCATCCAGGCCGGCGGCACAGGCGCGAACCGAGGCCAGGTCGGCCAGGTCAAGCTGACGGACTTCGACGTGGCCCGGCATCGATGCGACGGCCCGCTCGCCCTTGGCGACATCGCGACAGGCGACGATGACGTGCGCACCGGCGCGCGCCAGCTCGGTGGCGATCACCGCGCCAAGACCACTGTTGGCTCCGGTGACCACGCAGGTCCGTCCGGATTGGTCGGGTATATCGGCGGCAGTCCAATTCGTCACATTCGCACCCTAAAGGCGTCGTGCGCGCCTCCAGCCCCTGGGCTCGCTCCGCTCGCTAGGAGGCCGCGGCTATCCGATGAGCGATTTGGAAGATGTTGCCGAACGGGTCACGGACCATGCCCCGGCGATCGCCGTACGGCGTGTCGATCGGGGCCTCCAATGAAGTCGCCCCAGCCGCAATCGCCCGTTGGTACACCTCGTCCGCCTGAGACACGTAGATGTAGAGGAACGCCGGAAATCGCTCGCGCTCGGTGGCCGACGTCACCATGAGCAGCGAGTCGCCGATGCGCATCTCGGCCGGTCGGTTCGGTTCAACCTCACCACGTGCCTCGAACACGAGGCGCAGGAAGTCAACCTGGGCCGCGACGTCGTCAACGACAATGCGAGGGGTGATGGTGTGATAGCCCTCGCGGGTTCCATGCGACTCGGACATGCAACGAGTTTGGCACCTCGGCCTGATTCACCTCAGATGTTGCCGCCCGGGGCGCCACGCTCCCGAGCGCCGCGGGATGGCGGTCCGGCCGGACTAACTCAGCCGCTCCACGATCATGGCCATGCCCTGCCCGCCGCCCACGCACATCGATTCGAGCCCGAACGTGTTGCCGGTGTCCTCCAGCGCGTTGAGGAGCGTGGTCATGATGCGGGCGCCGGTCTGACCGAAGGGGTGACCCAGGGCGATGGCGCCCCCCTTCACGTTGAGCTTGTCCCAACTGATGCTCAGGTGCTTGGCCGACGGTATGGCTTGTGCCGCGAAGGCCTCATTGATCTCGACCAGATCGATGTCGTCGATGGTCATCTTGGCGCGCTCGAGGGTCTGACGGCAGGCGTCGACCGGGCCCAGGCCCATGATCTCGGGGTTCAACCCGGTCACGCCGCTGGCCACGATGCGGGCCAGGGGAGTGATGCCCAGTGCCTTGGCCTTGGTGTCACTCATGACGACCACCGCCGCCGCCCCGTCGTTGAGCGGGCAGGCGTTGCCGGCGGTGACGGTGCCGCCCTCGCGGAAGACCGGCTTCAGCTTGGCCAGTCCCTCGAGGGTGGTGCCGGCCCGCGGGCCGTCGTCCTTGGTCACCACGGTGCCGTCGGGCAGCGTGACCGGGATGATCTCCCGCTCGAAGAAGCCGTTCTCCTGCGAGGCCACGGCCCGGGTCTGCGACAGCAGAGCGAACTCGTCCATCTCCTCCCGGCTGACCTGTTCGTACTCGGCCACGTTCTCCGCCGTCTGCCCCATGGCGATGTAGACGTCGGGAAGGCTCCCGGCCAGGGGCGTCCAGGGATCCGAGACCGCCGGCGTCCGGGCCGTGGTGCGCTCCTCGGCCGCGGCGAAGGCCACGTTGTGCGGGCCGGTGTCCGAGGCGCCCTGCCGGTAGCGACTGACCGTTTCCACCCCGGCCGCGATGAAGACATCCCCCTCGCCGGCCCGGATGGCGTGGGCCGCCATACGGATGGTCTGCAGCGAGCTGGAGCAGTAGCGGTTCACGGTGACGCCGGGAACGTTGTCCATCCCGGCCAGGATGGCGGCGACACGGGCGACGTTGTAGCCCGCCTCCCCAGCCGGCTGTCCACACCCCATCAGGACGTCCTCGACGTCGGAGGGATTGAGTTGCGGCACCTTGGCCAACACGGCAGTGAGCACCAGCGCGGCGAGGTCATCGGGACGGCACTCGACCAGGGAGCCCTTGTTGGCTCGGCCGATGGGGGTGCGACCGGTGGCGACGATGACTGCTTCAGGCATGGACTGGCTCCTCGATTCGATCAGAGGCCCGGATCTCGCCCGAGGCCGACGCCACGTTACCGGGTGGCCGCGCCCCGCCCGCAGCCCCGCCGCAGCCCGGCCCATTGGCCCGGCGAGGGGGCCGGAATGTAACGTGTTCTACAAAGCAAGGGATCGCCCGGCCGATCCCGCTGCGCCAAGATTGCAGGGTCGCCGATGCGGCGCGGCCCGGGAGGGACACCATGGAGATCTCGTATACCGAGGAGCAGTTGGCGCTCAAGCGGGAGCTGAGGACCTACTACGACAACCTGCTGACCCCCGAGTTGGAGGCCGAACTGTCGCAATCGCACGGCATCGGGCCCACCGTGCGCCGGGTGGTCAAGCAGATGGGCGCCGACGGGTGGCTCGGCATCGGCTGGCCCAAGGAGTGGGGAGGCCAGGGCCGTTCCGCCATCGAGCAGTTCATCTTCTTCGACGAATCGATGCGCAGCGGTGCACCCGTACCGATGCTCACCATCAACACCGTCGGTCCCACCATCATGAACTTCGGCACCGACGCGCAGAAGGAATTCTTCCTGCCCAAGATCCTGGCCGGCGAGATCCACTTCTGCATCGGCTACACCGAGCCGAACTCCGGCACCGACCTCGCCTCGCTGACCACGAAGGCCGTGCGCGACGGCGAGGAGTACGTGATCAACGGCTCGAAGATCTTCACCAGCCTGGCCGGCGATGCCGACTACATCTGGCTGGCCACCCGGACGGATCCGAACGTGTCCAAGCACAAGGGCATCTCCATGTTCGTCATCCCCATGGACACGCCCGGCATCCGCGTCGTCCCCATGAAGCTCCTCGGTGACCACAACATCAACTACACCTTCTACGAGGATGTCCGCGTCCCTGCCACCAGCCTGGTCGGCGGCGAGAATCAGGGTTGGACCCTCATCACCAACCAGCTCAACCATGAGCGCGTCACGCTCTGCTCACCGGGGATCATCGAACGGGTGCTGGCCGACGTCCGGGCGTGGGCGCACGCCACGAAGCTGCCCGACGGGCGCCGGGTCGACGACCAGGAATGGGTGCAGGAGCACCTGGCCCGGGTCTACGCCGAACTCGAGTTTCTCCGCCTCATCAACTGGAAGGTGGCCTGGCAGGCTACGCAGGGAACGCTCGACGTGGCCGACGCCTCCTCCATCAAGGTCTTCGGTACCGAGTTCTACCTGCGGGCCTTCCGCTTGTTGCTGGAGATCGTCGGCCAGGCCGGCTACCTCACCCGGGGTTCGCCGGCCGCGGTGATCGCCGGTCGCCTCGAGATGTACGCCCGCTCCATGATCATCCTCACCTTCGGCGGTGGCACCAACGAGATCCAGCGCGATCTCATCGCCATCTTCGGCCTCGGCATGCCGCGGTCGTTGCGCTAGCCCGATCGATCATCCACCCACGACAGAGGCAGAGAACGCACATGGATTTCAGTTACAGCGAAGAGCAAGAAGCCGTCAGGGAGTTGGCCGGCCGGATTTTCAGCGAGCGCGTCACCCATGAGCGGCTCAAGGACATCGAGACAGCGGCGCAGGACGAAGGCCCGATCGACCGCGACCTTTGGCATGAGCTGGCCGAGGCCGGGTTGCTCGGGATCGCCCTGGGCGAGGATGTCGGCGGGGCCGGCCTCGATTTCGTCGCCGCCTGCTTGGTGATCGAAGCCGCCGGCCGCACCGCCGCCTACGTCCCGGTGGTGGAGACCATGATCTACGGCGCGGCTCCGATCGCCCAGTTCGGCACCGATGCCCAGAAGGCCACCTGGTTGCCCGGCGTGAGTTCAGGCCGGACGATCTTGACGGCCGCCCTGTCCGAACTGGCGGGAGATCTCATTCTCCCCGGCGGGACGGCGCCGATCACGACCGCCACGGTGCGAGCCGACGGAACGTGGGTCCTCAGCGGGTCCAAAGCCTGCGTGCCGGCGGCCTTCGTGGCGCAGGCCCTCCTCGTCCCGGCCACTCTCATCGGGACCGATGGCGCCCACGGTGGGGTCGGAGTCTTCATCGTCGACGTCGACGCCGACGGCGTGAGCCTCACCCGGCAGACCACCACCACCGGCCGGCCCGAAGCAATCGTCGAACTGTCTGGAGTGTCCCTGGCCGCCGACCGACAGATCGGGGGGCCCGGCGCAGACGGGGCAGCCATCGTGACCTTCATGACCGAGCTCGGCATCACGGCGCTGTGCGTGTTGGAGGCCGGTGCGTGTGCCGCCGCGTTGGAGCTCACGGCCGAGTACACCAAGACACGGGTGCAATTCGACAAGCCCATCGCCACCTTCCAGGCGGTGGGACAGCGAGCGGCCGATGCCTACGTCGACACCGAGGCCATCCGCCTCACCGCGTGGCAGGCCGCCTCGCGGCTCTCGGCCGGATTGCCGGCGGCGTCCGAGGTGGCCGTGGCCAAGTACTGGGCCGCCGAAGGTGGCCAGCGCGTCGTGCACGCCGCGGCCCATCTGCACGGTGGCGTCGGGGTGGACCGCGACTACCCCTTGCACCGGTACTTCCTGTTGACCCGGCAGATCGAGCTCACGCTCGGTGGGGCCAACGAGAGTCTGCGCCGGCTCGGGCGGATCCTGGTGGCCGAACTCGTCTAACAACGGGCTGGTCGGCCGCACTCCGTCGACCATTGTGACGTGCGCGCCAATGCCCGGGGACCCGTGCACCGGCGGTTCAAGACGGCAATATGGCCGCATATATAGTGCCACTGGAGACCTGCTCGACGAGAGGGACACGGGTTGGCATTCATCTACGAGGTTCCGGTCGACCCGGACGCCGAGAACAATCCTCACTCGTTCATCCTGGACATCGTCGGCTACAACAAGCGCGTCCTCGAAGTGGGGTGCGCGAATGGGTTCGTCACCAGGGTCCTGTCCGAACGCGGGTGCACCGTCGTCGGGATCGAGCTTGACGCCGAGGCGGCCGCCGTCGCCGAGAAGTGGGCCGAGAAGGTCGTGGTGGGCGACCTCGATACCGGGACATTGTGGCGAGATCTCGACGGAGAGCAGTTCGATGTCGTGACCTTTGGGGATGTATTGGAGCACCTTCGTGACCCCTTGGCCGCCTTGCGCGCCGCGGTGCGCCATCTGAATCCGTCGGGCTATGTGGCTCTCTCTGTCCCGAACATCGCCCACGGCGACGTCAGGATGGCGTTGCTGCTCGGCGACTTTCCCTACGGCGACACGGGTCTCCTTGACCGAACGCACATCCGGTTCTTCACCGGGAGCTCCCTGGAGGAGCTCATCCGGGAGGCCGGACTCGCGCTGACCGAGACCCGACGCGTTGTTGTGCCCCTCTTTGGCACCGAGCTCGGGGTCACACACGACAGCGTTGACCAGTCGACCATCGATGTGATCCGCGATGACCCAGAAGCCGAAACCTACCAATTCGTGGTGAAGGCCGTCCTCGACAATGGGACGCACGACCTCACCGCGTTGGCCGATCGCGCCAACCGGCTCGGTGACCAGGTGCAGCGGGAAGCGGCGCGCTCAGCCCGTCTGGACAAGGAGCGGCAACATCTGCAAGATCTGCAAAGAGAGCAGGTACGCCGCCAAGAATCGCTGCAAGACGCCCGACGACAGGCCGCGGCGTCTCAGCAACAGCTCGATGCCGTCCTCAATTCGAGAACGTTTCGACTGATCACTCGACTCCGACGCCCGTTTGGGTCGTCCCGACCGTTGCCGCCGCCGGTCGAAGATCACGCCCGTTCGGACCCCAGCCCCAGGCCGTAGCCGGCCAGGAAGTAACCGGCTTCCTTGTGCCGCGGGAAGCGGTCGGCCAGCTGATGGAAGGCCGGCGAGTGATCGGGGTGCACCAGATGCGCCAGTTCATGGACCAGCACGCTGTCGAGCACCCACCCGGGCACCGAACTCAGTCGGTGTGAGATTCGGATCTCTCCGGAATGAAATGAACAGGAGCCCCACCGGGCCGTCTGGTTGGTCGCCCACCGGACTGCGCTGGGCTGAACGCGCATCTTGTACCGAGCGCACAACACGAGGGCGCGCGCCATGAGGTCGTCGTCGCCCGCAGCGACCCGCAGCGGCTGCTTGGCCACCAGGCGGTCGACCAGCCAGGCGATCGTCTTCTCCCGCGCTTCGCCCTTGAGATGAGCCGGGAGCGAGATGACAATGCGATCGCCCATCCATTTGGCCTCGGAGGTCTTGCGCCGGCGTGTGCTGGTGCGGATCTCCACCTCGGGCCCACCTCGCTGCACCTCCGGGGTCTGTGGCGCAGGCACCGCCGCGACCGGCTGGACCGCCACCAGGGGCGGGTCCGGACTGACGTGCGGGTTCGGACTGACGGGCGCCGCCGGATCGTCGGCGTCAGTCCAATTGAAAAGCGTCATCTCGGTATTGTGACCCATTCGTGTGACACTGATGATCATCCGAACGTGATTCCTGGCCACGGGCCTCGGGGAGAGACGGGAAGCGGTGGTCGGCTGTCCGGATGGCTCTGCGCCGAGTTGACCAAAGGGTGAGAAGCCAGGCTTTCTCCTGGCCGGTGCGTCGTGCCGGTCACGGGCCAACCGCTGTGTGCGCTGGGGACAATCCCCGTTTTGGCGACGGCGAGGGGCTACCGTTCTGACATGACTTCAACAGCGATGCCCATCAGCGATTTCCCCCTCCAGCTGGAGCTGGACGCACCGCTGACGGTCGCCCGCTGGCGACCCTTGGTGCACTGGCTCCTGGCCATCCCGCAGTTCTTGGTGCTCTACGTCCTGTCCGCTGTGCAAGGGGTGGTGTGGCTCATTTCGTTCTTCGCCATTCTCTTCACCGGCAAATTGCCCGAGGGCTTGTTCGGGTTCCATGTCATGACCATGCGGTATCAATGGCGGGTCTATTCGTATTTGTTCTTCATGCGTGAGCCGTACCCGGAATTCGCCTTCCCGATGGAGGGCAACGATCCCGGCACCGAGCCGGCCCGGCTGTCCATTCAGCCGGCTGAGCATCTCAGCCGCGGAATGATCTTCATCAAGTGGTTGTTGGCCATCCCGCATTACATCGTGCTGCTTCTTCTCGGCATTGTGGTCTACGTCTTCATTATCATCGGCTTCTTCGCCGTGCTGATCACCGGTGCATGGCCGGCCGGCATGCGCAACTTCATCGTCGGCTACATGCGCTGGACCATGCGGGTCAATGCCTACGTCTACCTCTTGACGGATCGCTACCCGGCCTTCTCCCTGGCCTAGCCGGCTAGCCGACCACCAGTTCGGCCATGGTGCGCAGGGTGGCCACATCGCCGTTGATCAACATGCTGGTGGCACGCGACTCACGCCAGGCTTCCAGGTCGTCACGGATCTTCTCGGTCGGGCCGACCAGGGCGATGTCCTCGACCATGGCCGTGGGCACGGCGGCGGCGGCGTCGTCCTTGCGGCCGTCGAGATAGGCGTCCTGAATTTTGGTGGCCGCTTCCTCGTAGCCCATGCGGGCGAAGACGTCGAAGTGAAAGTTCATCTCCTTGGCTCCCATCCCGCCGATGTAGAGGGCCAGGGAGGGACGAAAGCCATCGGCTGCAGCATCGATGTCATCGGCGATCACCGTGGGCGCGAAGGCCAGCACCTCGAAGTCGGCGGCGGAGCGGCGCGCGGTTGGCCGGGCAAAGCCCTCGTCGAGTGAGGCCTCGAAGGAGGACATGGCCTTGGGCGAGAAGAAGATCGGGAACCAGCCGTCGGCGATCTCGGCGGCCAGGGAGACATTCTTCGGGCCCTCGGCGCCCAGAATGATGGGGATGTCGGCCCGCAACGGATGGACGATCGGCTTGAGGGGCTTGCCCAGCCCGGTGCCGCCGGGGTACGGCAGCGGGTAGTGCGGCCCGTCGTTGGTCACCGGCCCTTCACGGGCCAGCACCTGGCGCACGATGTCGACGTACTCGCGGGTCCGGGCCAGCGGAGCGGAGAAGGACTGCCCGTACCAGCCTTCGACCACCTGGGGCCCCGAGACACCGAGGCCGAGGACGAAGCGACCACCGGAGAGATGGTCCAGGGTCAGCGCGGCCATGGCCATGGCGGTGGGGGTGCGGGCCGAGAGCTGGCACAGCGATGTGCCCAGGCGGACCCGGTCGGTGCGCGAGCCCCACCAGGCCAGAGGAGTGAGGGCGTCGGAGCCGTAGGACTCGGCCGTCCAGACGGAGTCAAAGCCCAGGCGCTCGGCCTCCTCGACCAGTTCCACCGCGTTGGGCGGAGGACCCGCGCCCCAGTACCCCAGCTGCAATCCGATCTTCATGTCCTTCATGGCGCCACCCCTACTTCCACGACCCCTACTTCCACAACGTTTCGGGCCCAACGACTCGGGTCACAGCTTGTCCAAGATCTCATCGGCGAACCATCTGACCGCGGCGAGCCGGTCGGAGAGCGCCTTGTCGTCGGGCGTCCCGGGTTCGACCGTGACGAACATCCAGGGCGCGCAGACGAAGTCGGTCACGCCGGCTTCGATGAACCGGTGGAACATGTCGAGGTCGGGACGCTCATTCAGGGAGAGGTAGATGGAGAAATCCTTGTCGCTCCGGCCGGCGGCGTCGAGCGCCTGGCGCAGTTCGCCCAGGTGCGTCCAGGCCTCCTGTTCGGTGTAGGCGCCGGCGGCGATCCAGCCGTCGCACAGCGCCGCGGTGCGGCGCAGGGCGACCGGGGAGTGCCCGCCACCGATGATGGGGATGGGTACCGTCGGTGACGGCTCGATCTGGCACTCGGGCACGTCGTAGTAGGAGCCGTGGTGTTCGACCCAGCCGCCTTGCCACAACTCCCGAAGGGCCACGATCATCTCATCGAGCCGCTTGCCCCGGGTGCTGAAGTCCTGTCCGGTCTGGTCGAACTCCTCCTTGCACCAACCCACGCCGACGCCGAGGCGAACCCGATTGTCGGACAGGACGGCGGTGGTACCGACCGACTTGGCCACGGTGATGAGGTCTCGGGCCGGGGCGATGTACACGCCGGTGGTGAAGAGGAGCTGTTCGGTGACCGAGGAGAGGGCGGAGATCACACACATCGGATCCGGCCACGGCGTCTCGGATTCCCAGCCGGGCGCCCCGTCCTCGCGCACCGAGTATGTGTAGCGCGACTCGAGCGAGCGGGGGTTGAAGAGGTGGTCCGAGATGTAGATGCCGCCGTAGCCCAGCTCCTCGCTGACCCGGGCCAGCGGCACGGCCTGACGGGTGGGCAGGAAGGTAATCGATTGATGGAAGCGGGCCGGCGCGTCGGGTCGGGCGGATGCCCTGGAATCGGTCTGCGGCACGCCGCTCAGCCGGCCCGGGCCGGCAACGGTGTTCCGCCGATGGGTGCGGACGGCGCGAAGGCGACCGGAATGTGCTTTGTTCCGTTAATGAAGTTGGACTGCAACCGCTGCACCTCGCCGTCGAGACGAATGTCGGGGATGCGGTCGAGCAGGCGGTCGAACATCACCATGATCTCCATGCGGGCCAGGTTGGCGCCGAGGCAGAAGTGGGGGCCGCCCCCGCCGAACGCAATGTGGTTGTTGGGCGAGCGCGCGATGTCGAAGGTGTCGGGATCGGTGAACACGGACTCGTCCCGGTTGGCCGAGGTATGCCAGAACACGATCTTGTCCCCCTCCTGGAGTGCCTGCCCCCCGAGTTCGGTGTCAGCCACCACGGTGCGGCGGAAGTGCATCACGGGCGTGACGAAGCGCAGCATCTCCTCGACCGCACCCGGGAGGAGGCTGCGGTCCTGGCGCAGCTTCTCCCACTGGTCGGGATGGTCGAAGAAGGCCACCATGGCGCCCGACATGAGGTTCCGGGTGGTCTCGTTGCCGGCCACGATGAGGAGCATGAAGAAAAGATCGAGCTCGAGCTGGTCCAGCTTCTCGCCTTCGACCTCGGCATTGATGAGGGTCGAGACCAGGTCCTGCCGGGGTTCGAGCCGCCGGGCGGCCGCCAACTCCTCGGCGTAGCTGAAGACGGCCATGGCTGCCTCGCCCGGATCGGCGCCCTCGACCTGGTACTCGGGGTCGTCCGAGCCGATCATGCGGTTGGACCAGTCGAAGACCTTGCGCCGGTCCTCCTGGGGCACCCCGAGCAGCTCGGCGATGACCAGGAGCGGCAACTCGGCCGAGATCTCCTCGACGAAGTCAGCCGTGCCGCGCTCGGACACCGCGTCGATGATGCCGTCGGCATACCCGACGATCTGCTGCTCCAGGTCACGCACCAGCTTCGGGGTGAAGCCCTTGTTGACCAGGCGGCGGTACCGGGTGTGCATGGTCGGGTCCATGTTCAGCATCATCATGCGCTGCTGCGCCAGCTGATCCTCGTCCATGTCGGTGAAGAGGGCCGAGTGCTTGTAGGAGGAGAAGCGTTCCCAGTCCCGGTTCACCGTGACGCAGTCGTTGTAGTCGGTGACGGTCCAGAAGCCACCCCTGTGGGCCGACTTCTCGGGGTGCCAGTACACCGGGGCTTCGGCCCGGAGCCGCCGGAACCACTCGTGGGGGACGCCGGCCACGAAGTTGCGCCCGTCGATGAGGTCGATCTCTTCGAGACCCATGGTCCCCCTTTCAGCCTTCAGCCGGCCCAACCGGCCGGCGGTATGGGTGGGTGGCACCCCCGCGGAGGGGCAATTTCTAGAACGTGTGTCAGTGATCATTGATCATAGGCACAGCGGCCCGGTGGTGGCCTTTGCCGTCCGGGCGGAGCTCGGGGCGCGGACCCGGGCGGGGACCCGGGCGTGGACCCGGGCATCGTTTCCGGCCGGCTCCGGCCGGCCGGGGTCCAAAAAAGAGGTGCCGATCGCCCCCGAAAGTGGCCCGACCTGGCCCGGGGATCAGCAACGAGAACCTGTTACAGTTTTGCGCCGGAGCGGCCTTGACCTGCAGGGACCGCCGAGAATCCACCCCGAGGGTGTGCCATGTTCCTCGAAGAGAGCCCCGAGCAGCAGCAGCTGCGCGCCGAGTTGCGTCACTACTACGCCGAGTTGCTGACCGATGACGTCCGGGCCCGGCTGGGCGCCGGCGGCGAGGGCGGTGAGGCCTGGGGCGAGGTCGTCCGCCAGGTCGGCAAAGACGGGTGGCTCGGCATCGGCTGGCCCACCGAGTTCGGCGGGCAGGGCCGACCGGCCACGGACCAGTTCATCTTCTTCGACGAGACGCGGCGGGCCGGATCACCGTTTCCCTTCGTCACCATCAACACCGTCGGCCCGACCATCATGCGCTACGGAACGGAAGCCCAGAAGGCCTTCTTCCTGCCCAAGATCCTGGCCGGTGAGCTCAACTTCGCCATCGGCTACACCGAGCCCGAAGCCGGCACCGACCTGGCTTCGTTGCGCACGCGGGCGGTGCGGGACGGCGAGGAGTACGTCATCAACGGGGCCAAGATCTTCACCAGCGGGGCCAACGAGGCCGACTACATCTGGCTGGCCGTGCGCACCGATCCCGACGTGCCCAAGCACAAGGGGATCTCCATCATCTGCGTGCCCACCACCACCCCCGGGTTCGAATGGTCGATCATCAACACCGTGGGCGGCCTGACGACCACCTCGACCTTCTACGAGGACGTCAAGGTGCCGGTGGCCAACCGGGTCGGCCCGGAGAACGAAGGGTGGAGGATGATCACCACCCAGCTCAATCACGAGCGGGTCGGGTTGGCCGCCTGGAGCGGTTTGTCCATCTCCGTGTTCGATGACATCGTGCGATGGGCGGCCCGCCAGCCGACCGACGACGGCCGCACCCTCATTGAGCAGCCCTGGGTGCAGATGGATCTGGCCCGATGTCACGCCGAACTCGAGGCCATGTGGTTGCTCAACTGGCGCATGGCCGTCCACGTGGCCGACGGCGAGCTCACCGGAGCGGAGTCGTCGTCCATCAAGGTCTTCGGCACCGAGCGCACCATTGAGGTCTTCCGCGTCCTCGCCGGCATCGTCGGGGCGGCGGGATACCTCACCCCCGGGTCACCCGGAGCCCTCCTGCGCGGCCGTCTCGAAGCCACCGGACGCCAGGCCCAGATCAACACCTTCGGCGGCGGTGTCAACGAGGTCCAACGCGAGATCGTGGCGACGGCCGGACTGGGCATGACCCGGGGCGCTCGATGAGCGACCGCCTGGAAGAACTGTCCCCGTTCCCCGATCACAGCGTCGCCCTGAAACGCCTCGTCGGTCAGTCGTCCGGCCAGCCGCAGCTGTCCCCGCACGCGGTCAACGCGCCGATGATCCGGCACTGGGTCGAAGCCATGGGCGACACCAATCCCCTCTATGTCTCCGATGAGTCGGCACGCTCTCACGGGTATGACGGTGTCATCGCCCCGCCCACCATGCTCCAGGCCTGGATCATGCGCGGCCTGCGGGCCAGTTGGTTGGCGGACGAGGCCCGTGCGGCGGGAGTAGACCCTGCCAACGGGGCCCACGATTCCATGATGCACCTGCTCGACCTCGAAGGCCTGACCTCTGTCGTCGCCACCAACTGCGAGCAGAGCTACGGCCGACCGCTGGTCCTCGGCGACCGGCTGCTGGTGCGCTCGGTGATCGAGGACATCTCCGATCCCAAACGCAC
>DASZJQ010000130.1:0-4115 GCA_035947875.1 Acidimicrobiales bacterium | reverse complement strand
CGGACGCCCCCTCGACACGAGTCGAACCCCATCCGGCGAGGCGAGGGGTGCTCGGAGCATTTCGGGTTTCCAGGCCGCGGTGGATGCGTACACCGCTGTCGACTCGGGCGAGCTGGGGCCGCGGGTCCAGTGACGCGGAAGACTTGGGTACTGGCCGGAGCGGCCGTCCTGGCGGCCGCTATCGCCACCGGTGGAGTGGTCGTCGTGTCCGGTGGGAAGCAAGCGACCTCCGCCATACAGGCGCCGCTGCCGAACACCGTGAAGGTGGAAAAGCGCGAGCTCTCGGCCATGGTTTCCGTGAATGGAACCCTGACCTATCGGGCGCAATCGGACGGCTCGCCGTACTCCGTGATCAACCAGGCCAGCGGGACTTACACCGAGTTGCCCGTGCCCGGCCAGGCGGTCGCTCAGGGCCAGGTGCTCTACCGGGTGAACGACAGCCCAGTGGGGTTGCTGTATGGCTCGACCCCTGCCTATCGGAGCCTGTCGGCCGGGGCGAGCGGCGCGGACGTGGCCGAGCTCAACGCGGATCTGGTCGCGCTCGGCTACGCCGCGTCGGGTGAGCTGAGTGCAACTTCCTCCTTCTTCGGGTCGGCCACCACCACGGCCTTGGAGAAGCTTCAGGCCGACCTGGGGGTGACCCAGAACGGCACGCTGGCTCTCGGGCAGGCGGTGTTCGAACCCACCGCTGTGCGGGTCACGACGCTGTCGACCCAGCTCGGGGCCAGCGCCCTTACAGGTCAGACGGTGATGCAGGGAAGCTCAACCACTCGCCAGGTGCAGATGGCGTTGAACGCCTCGCAGCAGTCCCATGTGGCGATCGGGGACACGGTGACGATCACTCTGCCCAACAACCAGACCACCCCGGGTGTCGTCTCCTCGGTGGGTACGGTCGCCACCTGCCCATCGAACTCCGGGTCCAGCGGGTCCGGAGGCTCCGCTACACCGGGAACCGGCACCTGCTCGTCTGGCAGCTCGGGGAGCAGCAGTACACCGACCATAACCGTGGACGTCAACCCCTCCGACCCGGCCGCCACAGGCACGTGGGATCAGGCCCCAGTGCAGGTCACCATCACCACCGCCAGCGTGCCCAGCGCACTGGTGGTACCAGTCACCGCGCTGGTGGCCCAGTCCGGCGGCGGCTACGCCGTCGAGGTCTTCGACGCAGGCGGGACCAACCATCTCGTGCCGGTTTCGCTCGGACTGTTCGACGACGCCGACGGGCTGGTACAGGTCAGCGGCTCGAGGTTGGCCGCCGGCCAGAAAGTGGTGGTCCCGGCTACATGACCTACACCCTGCCGCCGTCACCCGACAACCACCCGGTCGCCGCCGACAACGGTTTTGTGACTGACGAGGCGCCGGTTCCGGTGCTCGAAGTCGACAACGTGGCCAAGTGCTATCCCGGCGAGTTGCCCGTCCACGCCCTGCGCGGGGTGAACCTCACCATCGGCCAAGGGGAGCTGGTCGGGATTGTCGGACCCTCGGGGTCCGGCAAGACCACCCTGCTGCAACTGATGGGAACCCTCGACCGACCCACCAGCGGCCATGTACGGATCACGGGGCTGGACGTCGCCACCATGGCCGACGACGACGTCGCCTATCTACGCGCCAGCCGGATCGGGTTTATTTTCCAACAGTTCTTCCTGGCCGAGCACTCCACCGTGTTGGACAACGTGGCCGATGGGCTCCTCTACGCCGGCATTCCCCTCAAGCAGCGCCGCCAGTGGGCCCTCGACGCCCTCGATCTGGTCGGCCTGGCACAGCGTCCTCACGCCCGTCCCACCCAGCTCTCTGGCGGGCAACGCCAACGGGTCGCCATTGCCCGAGCTTTGGTCGGCCAACCGGCCATCGTGCTGGCTGACGAGCCGACCGGCAATCTCGACCAGGAGACCGGCCACGCCATCCTGGCCCTGATCGACCAACTTCACCAGGCCGGCTCGACCATCGTGGTCATCACCCACGACCAGGCCATCGCCGAGCGCATGTCCCGCAAGGTCGAGATCCTTGACGGCCACATCGTCGCCGACAGCGGCCCGGCCGTCGGTACCGACCCCCGCCTCCGACCCCTCGCTGCCCTCGCTCAGCCCCCACCCACGCAGCGCAGGCTGCGTCCCGGGCCCGTGAGTGAGGAACCGGCATGACCGCCACCGCCACCGCCGGCCTGACCCGGAGGCGGCTACGGTTCTCCGACCTGACCCGGCTCTCCACCGTCGGACTACGCACACGGAAGCTACGAGCCGGGCTGTCCGCTCTAGGCATCGCCATCGGTGTGGCCGCCATCGTCGCCGTCCTCGGCCTCTCGTCCTCTTCACAGGCCGGCCTACTCAACGAGATCAGCCAACTCGGCACCAACCTGCTCACCGTCAGCAACGGCCAGAGCGTCACCGGCGCCCCTGCCGAACTGCCCATCACGGCGCCGCCGATGATCGGCCGGATCGGCGGCGTTCAGCAGGTGCAGACCACCGGGACGGTCAGCGGCGCCAATGCCTACCGCAACCCCTACATCCCCTCAATCGACACGAACGCCCTGACCGTCCAAGCCGCATCTCTCGACCTCCTCCCGGTGGTCGCCACCACCGTCGCCCAGGGCCACTACCTCAACGCGGCCACCGCCCAAGAACCCGTTGCCGTGCTCGGTGCGGCCGCCGCCCAGCGGCTCGGGATCGACCGCATTTACCCCGGCGAGCGGATCTGGGTCGGTGGTCACTGGTTGTACGTGGCCGGCACCCTCAGACCGGCGGTGCTGGTCTCGGCTGTCGACTCCTCCGTCCTCGTCGGTTACCCCGCGGCAGAGAAGTACCTAGGCTTCGACGGCCACCCCTCCACCATCTACGTCCGCACCCAAAACGACCGGGTCACCGCAGTCGATGACCTCCTGGCCGCCACTGCCAACCCTGAGAACCCCAACCAGGTCAATGTCAGCCAACCCTCCTCCGTATTGGTCGCCCAAGCCGACGCGAAGAGCGCCCTCAACGGCCTGTTCCTCGGGCTCGGCGCCGTCGCACTCTTGGTCGGCGCGGTGGGCGTCGCCAACATCATGATCATCTCCGTCCTCGAACGCCGCTCCGAGATCGGCCTGCGCCGCGCGCTCGGCGCCACCAAAGGCCACATCCGCACCCAGTTTCTGTCCGAAGCCGTCTTGCTGGGCCTCCTTGGCGGCGTCGTCGGCGTTGCGCTCGGCGTCGCCTCCACGTCCGTGTACGCCCACACCAAAGGCTGGGCCACCGTCGTGCCACCAGAAGCCTGGCTCGGCGGCTTCGCCGCTTCCCTGATCATCGGCGCGGGCGCCGGGCTCATGCCCGCCCTGCGTGCCGCGCGGATGTCACCCACCCAGGCTCTGTGGAGCATGTGAGCTGGCGTTTCGACGGATCTGTAAGGAATTGAGCGGAATGTCGCCGCCCAGCCGGACGACCCGGTACCTCGGGTTCTCGACGCCCCTGGGCCACGATAACGGGGCGCCGTTTCCACGAAGATCGCCGGGTAGGCCGGAGTGTTCTCTTCGGACCGTGCCGCGACCTCCGGTCACCCATGCGGGCCCGGAGGTCAAGGGTCGCACAATTCCGGCCCTCTCGGACCGTCGATTGGATCGAGCGTCGTGGCCGTCGCTCAAAGCCAGGTCGGATACAGCACGGAGCCGTCGAGCACCTACTGCAACAAGTTCAGCGCCTACTGGAACGCCGGTACGGCGGCCTGCCCGAGCGGCGAGAAGTCCGAGACGTGGTGCGCCGACTTCGCCGCCTGGGCCTGGCAGGAGGCCGGCCTGTCGTTCACCTACGGCTACGGCCCGGGAGAGATCAACGGCGGCGCCGTCAGCTTCTACGAGTGGGGGATCGCCAACGGCGAGTGGCACCGGTGACGAGCGGTTATGTCGCTTCGCCCGGCGACGTGGCGGTCTATGGTCTCACGCTCGGGCCAGACCCGTCAGCCATGCACGTGGCGATCGTCACCGACGACGCGCCCGGCAAGCCGGGCCCGGATGTCGTGAACGGTGACGGGAATACGACTGGGTTCTCCGTCGTCGAGACCGGGACCGACCAAGTGATGGAGGACGCTGGCAACGGCGACTCGACCCTGGCCGGCTTCGTCAGCCCGCCCTAGCCCTTGTGTGGAGGACG
>DASZJQ010000129.1:0-4938 GCA_035947875.1 Acidimicrobiales bacterium | reverse complement strand
GACGTTGGCCAAGGGCACCGGGCCGGTGGTGTCGACCTGCCCCGATAAGACGACCGGTGGGACGACGCAGGCTGTGGTCGGGAGGGCGGTCGCACCGAGGCAGGCGACGATGCCGGACGTGCCGGCGTCGACCGTAGTGGCCCCGGGCGGCGGGGTGATGACGTGCTCATCGGTCCCGCTCAACGGCTGATTGATATACCAGGAGGGCACGGGTGTGGGCAGGATCGGTTGGCTACAGTCCCCGTTGGCCGTGGTGTAGAAGGCCAGGTTGAAGGGACCGGACTCGGCCGTGGTGAATGACCACTGGCCGTTGATCCCCACGTTGTTGAAGTTGGTCTGGCCGGGGAAAGCGGCCGGTGAGAAGACGAGGCAACTGTTGGGGATCGGGGCACCGGTGGTGGCGTCGCGCAAGACCCCCGATGTCGTCGTCGTCACCGGTACCGGGTAGGTGATGGTGACCGATCCCTCGCCGGTGTTGGTCGAGGTGGACACGACGGTGGTGCTCGGGTCATTGAAGCCCGAACCGCCGCCGCCGGCTCCCGCATTGATGCCAGCGGGATCGTCGACACCGCCGCCCCCGCCGCCGAAGTAGCCCCCTCCCCCGCCCCCGCCCGAGCTCATGGCCGCCAGGTTCGAAAAACCGCCGTTGCCGCCGTTGCCGGGGTTGCTGGGCGCCATAGCCGGTCCGCCGCCAGCCGAGCCTTTGGCGGACGGGCCCTGGTTGCCGGCTCCGCCCGAACCGCCGGCGCCCAAGGTGCCACCGAGGCCGACCACGGTGCCATCGGCGTTGGTGGTGGTCGCATCCGAGCCGGGGCCGTTGCCGCCGCCCGCACCAGCGGTCTCGCTGTTGTCGCCACCGGCGCCCCCGCCTCCGCCCACGGCGAGGAGCAGTGTTGTCGTCGGGAACGTCTCGAACACGAACGAACCACCACCGCCGCCACCACCAACCCCGGGCCCAGGCTTGGGAGGTCCGGCAGCTCCCCCACCACCAAAGCCGCCGCCTCTGTTGGTGGCGGCTGTCCCGACAACGACCGAAAACGTTTCGCCCCACTCGGCCGGCACCGTCGCCATCATCTGGCCGCCGGCCCCGCCGACGCCCCCCGCGGCAGACGAGGCACCAGACCCCCCGGCCATTGCGACCGTCACCGACGAGACCCCCGCAGGGACGCTCCACTGTTGGACCGACCCGGCCGGCACGAATTCGACCGTGCACGTCGTGGCGTCACATGATGGTGTGGGATCAGCGGACGCCACCGAAGGGTGGATGACTCCGGTCGCCAGCACGCCGACCACGGCGGTGACGACCATCACGGCGAGCACGCCACGACTGATCAGGTGAGGGCGAACGACAACATGCACCTGCGGGCTCTCCTTCGAACAGCGGTCATCAGGGAACCCCTGAAGTGGCGAACACGCTACGGCGCTCCGGCGAGGAAACGGTGGATGCCGACGTTGTCGGGACTGGGCAGAGTCGGACCCGACACAAAGGGACTCGACGTCCACCCCGTGGTTTCAGGCCATCCACAGCGGGCGTTCAACAAGGGAGTTTAGGTTGACCATCGGCGCCAGGACGGCCCATCCGGCGTCAGAGCCCCGCTCGGGTTCGGTGGGCTCCCCACCGTGTACCCCCTGTGCCCGCCGACCCGGGGCGGGACTATGGCACCTAGTGCAACAGCTGGAGAACCTGCTGCTGGTTCTGCTGCAGGTTCTGGTTCCCGTTGTCCGACGTGGCCGCGCAGGCTGACGCGTCCGGTGGGGTGGAGCCCGAGTTGATCCGCTGACCGGTGCTCAGCTGGTTCCCACCGCCCAGTTGGCTGCTCATCTGCGAGTTGGCGATGCTGAGCTGGCTGGTCCCGCTCTGGGTGCTCGAGTCGCCGGTGGTGCTCAGGCAGCTGTTGGCGTGGCTGAACAGGTTGCTCACCGAGGTGCCCAAGAAGGCGACCCCGACCACGGCCACCACGGCGATCAGGCCCACCAAGAGGGCGTATTCGATCATGGCGGCGCCGCGTTCGGAGCGCGAACGACCCGACACTGTGCTCCGCATCCGCCGGAGGGTCGAAGGATCGTGCCTGTCCGGTGCCGTCACGTTGGGTCCCGTCTCTTGAGATTGATACGAACCCCGGGTGTGACCGTCCCGCCGAGAGCGGCCACACGCGGGGTCGTCCGCCAGGCGACAGCATGGCCGCGACAAGGTGCAGGCCTGGGGCACCGACGTTGCACCTTGGTTGCGCTTGGGCCCAGACCGGACGCGGAACGAGAGGTCGAAGTCTCCCCAGAGCGCCAGTTATCCAACCCGCCGACCGGCTCAGCGGGCGGAGGAAGCGGTGGCCATCGCACGAACGGGTCACCCTTCGAACCCCTCGGGTACGCCACCGGTCGTACCCTGGGAAACCCGTATCTCAGGCACCAACGGCACGGACCCCTTAGCCGGAATACGAAAAGGTGCTACCAGCGGTACGATGAGTGGCGGTAAGCGCACCAACTGACCGGCTGGTAATGCCACTTTGTGGATAGCGGCGTGCCACACTGGGGATCTCAGCGCCCCGGGCCCTCCCGCCGGGGCGTTCGCCGACGAATGGAGACGTCGTAGCCGTGTTGGTTTTTACCTTCCCAGGACAAGGTTCACAGCGCTCCGGCATGGGCGAGCCATGGGTCGACCACCCCTCGTGGGAAGTGGTCGAAGAGGCCTCCGCGGCGACCGATCGCGATCTGTCGCACCTCCTCCTCCGTGCCGAGATGGAGGAGCTCACACAAACGGCCAACGCCCAACTGGCCACCACGGTGCTCAGCCTGGTCATCCTCGATGCCGTCGAGCGGGTCGGTCTCACCCCGGCCGCCTGTGCCGGCCACAGCCTGGGCGAGTACACCGCCTTGGTGGCCAGCGGGGCACTGACCTTCGAGCACGGGATCGGCCTCGTGGTGGCCCGCGGCAACGCCATGGCCCGGGCCGGTGAGGACGCACCAGGCACCATGGCCGCCCTCCTGGGCATCTCCGATGACGACGCCGAAGCGGCCTGCCAGCGGGCCGAGGGTGACGTCTGGGTGGCCAACTACAACGCCCCGGGCCAGGTCGTCATCGCCGGCACCCGCGAGGCCGTGGCCAAGGCCGGCGCGCTGGCCAAGGAATTGGGCGCCAAGAAGGTGATGCCCATCGCCGTCTCGGGTGCATTCCACACCCCTCTGATGCAGGCGGCCCGGATCCCTTTGCGCGAAGCCCTGGCCGCCGTGACCTTCCTCACCCCTGAGGTCCGGGTGGTGGCCAACGTCGATGCCCGCGTCCACGACAACCCGGCCGACTGGCCCGGGCTCCTTTCGGCACAGCTGTGCAGCCCGGTTCGGTGGCGCCAGACGCTGGAGACATTCGCTGGCCTGGGGCTGACCTCCCTCGTCGAGCTGGGCGCCGGTGCGGTGCTCAGTGGCCTGGCCAAGCGCAGCCTGCCCGAAATTCAGTCGCTTTCGGTGACCAAGCCGGAAGACCTGGACACCCTCATGGACACCATCGGCGCCGCCGGGACATGGCGGGCCGAGCCGGCCCTGCACCAGGGTGAGCACCTCTACATGTCCGAACGGGTGGTGGTCAGCCCTGGTGGCGGCATCTTCTCCCCCGAGGAGTCGCTCCGGGCTCCCGGTACCGGCCTCTTGCCGGGAACCGACAATGGCGCAGACGACAGCCCACTGTCCGTGGTCGAGGTGGGTGACCTCATCGGCCGGGTCGGCATCACCGACGTGCGTACTCCTTTTGGTGGGCAGGTCATCCGGTGGATGGCCGTGTCCGGCGAACGGGTGCAGGACGGCCAGCCGTTGGTGTGGCTGCGCGTCCCGGACGCCCGCTGATGGCGGTGGTGCTGGTGACAGGCGGCAACCGGGGGATCGGGGAAGCCTGCGTGCGGTGGTTCCTGGCCAACGGGGATCACGTGGCGTCCACGTTTCGAACGCAGGAGCCTCCCGCCGCCCCGGCCGGGTCTAACTCCGAGCGCTACCTCGCCGTTCGCTGCGACGTCACCGATCCCGACCTGGTCGAATCCGCCTTCGCCGCCGTCGAGGACCACTGGGGCCCGGTCGAGGTGCTGGTGGCCAACGCGGGCATCACCCGCGACGGGCTGGTCATGCGCATGAGCGAGGAAGCCTTCAGCGAGGTGATCGACGCCAACCTGACCGGTTCGTTCCGGGTGGCCAAACGAGCCATCGCCAAGATGCTGCGCCTCCACCACGGACGGGTCATCTTCCTCTCCTCGGTGGGCGCCTACGTTGGGCTACCGGGTCAGGCGAACTACGCCGCCTCAAAGGCGGGTCTGGTCGGCATGGCACGCGCCATGGCCCGCGAGGTGGGCAGCCGCCAGATCACCGTCAATGTGGTGGCGCCCGGGTTCGTCGAGACCGACATGACGGCCGCCCTCGGGGAGGACCGTCTGGCCCTGATGACCGCGCAGGTCCCATTGGGGCGAGCGGGTACGGTCGACGACGTGGCCAGCGTGGTCGGGTTTCTGGCCTCCGATCCGGCGGCCTATGTCACCGGGGCTGTCATACCCGTTGACGGCGGCCTCGGCATGGGCCTGTAGCGTTTCGATAAACAAAGAGAACAAGGAGCAGATAGTGGACAGCGACGCAGCGTTCGAGAAGTTTCGCGAGTGCGCCGTAGAGGTACTCCAGGTACCAGCGGACAAGATCACCAAAGAGGCCAAGTTCGCCGACGACCTCGACGCCGATAGCCTCGACCTGGTGGAGTTGGTCATGGCCCTCGAGGAGGCCTTTGACATCACGGTCGAAGAGACCGAATTGGAGGACATCTCGACCATCGGTCAGGCCTTTGATCTGATCAACGGCAAGCTCTGATGCAGCTGGGCTGGGGCTCGGACGGCCCCATTCCGGGTCGGCGGGTCGCGATTACCGGTCTGGGAGCGGTGACCTGTTGCGGGACCGGTGTCGAGGCACTCTGGG
>DASZJQ010000128.1:0-22215 GCA_035947875.1 Acidimicrobiales bacterium | reverse complement strand
CGACACTTCCCAGCGTGACTACCAGGATCTGCTGGCGTCTTTCAGGCGAGTTACAGAGGAACGTAATGCGCTGCGGAGTGACGTCGAGCGATTGCACGAGACGCTCGCTGGCGTTCGGGACGCTCAGTCGCCTCGGTCCCGTCTTAACGCAATGTGAACTAATAGGCGACACCCACTCGGGAAGGGCAGGGGCCTAGCCCCCGATCGCCGGCTCATAGATTCCGGCCGCCAGGGGGTGAGCCAGATCATCTGAGCGGTCCCTTTGTAGCGACAGAGACGACCCATCCGAGAGTCGTGGATAGATCGGTTGCAGAGGTGCACCGTCAATGTGGCTCCGTGAACTCTGTGACAGTTATGTGAACGGAATCCAGGTTGCTCAATAACCCTCGTATCATTCGTCCCACTATTCTTCTTACCCGCAGGGCATCGTGATCCGTCGGTGGGGTCTCGGGCTAGCCCTGGTCGCTGTTTCATTTGTGCTGGCCGCGAGTTGCTCTGCTGCCTCTCCCGGTGGAGCTCCTGGTCCCATCAGCAGTGTCATGCCGCCCGGTATCAAGGCTGACTGCTCGGTGGCCGACAGCACCGCCATCTTGAACAGCTGGCTCAACGGCCTTCCTTCGGGCTCGTCCGTGCAGTTCCCTGCGAACGGTTGTTTTCGCATTCAGGGGTCGTTGTGGCTGCACAACACCGCAGGCCTCACGATCAACGGCAATGACTCGACGATCTTGCAGACGGTCCCCGGTCCTGAATCAGTGGTTCAGCCCATCGTCTACCTGACTCAAGACACGCAACTGGTGATGAAGAACTTGACAATCGACGGGGCCTACAACGGGTCCAACGGCGGCGTGAACTTCGAGGGCGACTACGGGTTGCTGCTCGAGGCAGACCGCGGTGTCACGCTCAATCACATCTCGGTCAACAACATCCAGGGTGACTTCATCGACCTCAATGCTCCCAACAGCGGCGTAACCGGCTCAGACACGTCGCTGAACTCAGACATCTTTGTCACCCACTCGACCTTTCACCATTGCGGCTACCACGGCCTCACCATTGAGTCGGCTGATGGCGTCGCCTTCAGCCAGGATGCCTTCAGTGGCATCGGCACCGACGCGATGGACTTTGAGTACGACGTGTACTCCACCACCTTCGACGCACAGGGCAATCCACAAGAGGCGGCGCAGGACAACGTTCGCATCATCAACGACACCTGGAGCGATTTCGGGGGTGATTGGTTCGCTTCCCTGCAGGGTCAGCTGCCCGGTGTCCAAGAGCAGAACGTGGTGCTGTCGGGTAACACGATCAACGCCCATTCTCCGCTGGTCGAGATCGTCGGGACCAATCCGTACCTCACGTCGAGCCAGTACTGGAACATCGGGCTGACGATCGCCGACAACACGAGCCTCCAGGGTGCCATTCCCATCCGGGGCGGCTCGATCACCACCCCGTTCGCCGGGTCTGCCATGAGCATCGAGGCCGTAGTGAATCCCAACATCAGGGCCAACATGTTCCCGATGTTCGACGGCACGCCCGACTATTTCCCCGATACCCCGTACGTCGCGGTTCTCCAAGCGCTTGAACTGAAGAACCTCACCATGACGGGCAACAACTTCTCGGGTGCCCTCGGCATCCTGGACCCAACGTCACAGGCCAATACCAACCTCGTAGAACGCGGCAACCTCTTCGGAGCAAATGGTGCTCAGATCGATAATGGGTAGCTCGAACGTTGCAAGGCGGTTGGCAGAGCCAACGGGCTCACGAGGAGGTTTGCGAAGTGCCCCGGGCTATGAACGAAGCGTGGTCCGGCGCGTCCGCGACGGCGTTGTCGTCGCCCAGAGTCCAGCCCGCCTGCTGAACGAGGGCCGTCGCCGCCAGCTGGGAGTTCACGCCGAGTTTCTGGAGGATGGCTTTGATCTGCGACCGCACGGTCGAGATCGACACGCACGCCCGTCGCGCGATCGACTCGGCGGCGCGCCCCTCCGTGAGCTCGGACAGGATGTACTTCTCGCGCCGAGTCAGGACCTCGAACGGGGCCAGGCGGGCCTGGGTCTCGCGGTCGTAGGACTCGATCAGCCGTTGCCGAAGATCTTCCCGAAGGAGCACTTCGCCGGCCAGCTGGCGGCCGATCACGCCGAACAGGTCGGAGAGGGGCGAACTCTTGTCCACCACTGCCGAAGCGCCGGCGTAGATGCATTTTCCGAGCAGGGGCCGGTCGAGGTCGCCGCCCATCACAACGAACGGGATGTCGGCCCCGTGCAAGATGTCGACACACTCAAGGCACGTCGTGCCCGGCACCGAGTCGATGTCGAGCAGGGCCATTTCGGGGCCCCAGGACACCGCCTCCCGCAGGTGGTCTCCGGTCACCGGGATCACGAGATGGCCGGCGAACGCCAACGGACCCAAGGCCATGACGACGGCTTCAGCGGTCATGAGGAGGCCATCGATCACCAGGACCCGAGGACGTTCTGGGAGAGACGCTTCTTCGATGATCTGCATTACCAGGCACCGCCAGGCCGGAATCCTTCACCATTGCTGGCGCCGACCTGCCTCAGATCTGGAAGACCGAAAGCGACAGCGAAGATGAATCGATGCACGTTTCTCCGAACCGCCATCCCCTCTTGTCGTGGTCGTCCCACCCAGAGCGACCACAACAAGAGGTCGTGGCATTGGCTATGACGCATCCTGCCCAAATAAGGGTGCAAGCTCGGTGCAGGCACGTTGCAGATTGGTTGCGACGAGGCTGTCCGGTGCCCGGTGGCAGAGAGCGAACGATCAGGGACCATGGGTGATGACAAACATCGATTATGGATTCTAGAAAGTGGGTTCGCTCGTGAGGGCGACGAGGCGAGCGCATCGAGGGCGGAGTCGTTCGCGGAATGAGGATCAGCCGCGCCGTTGATGTGGAAGCTCGTCACCGGTGTGCCGAGCCGTCACGCGTCTCCCGTGATCGAACTGGAGTCTCGGTCCTCGACCGTTCCGAGCGTCCACCGCCTGGAGTGTGGAAGAGGTCGACCCGGCGATCGCCCGAATTCGCACGCATCCGATCCTGAACCTGGTCGATCCGGCCACCTCATGTGCTCCGTGCCATGCCTGCGTTGTCCGGCCAGGCGGCTCCACCGCCAGGCTCGGCCCCGGCGAAGCTCCGGTTCCCCGGGCCACAACGGCGAGCTGGGCTGGTCGATGTCGTACGTCGCGATGGTGCTCGACACCACATTGCTGCCCGAAGCGTGCGTGAGAAACGGTTACCCGAGCCCGGGCGCGTTGAGGGCACCTCATACATGACCATTCGGGCCCGCCGCCCTGCAGTACCATGCCCTCACGCACACGGGCTGGCCTGGCCGCATCGCGACAGGTTGCTCACCACCCTGACGAGTGCGTCCAAAGTCCGTGGGGAATGAGATGCCGAACCATGCCCAAAAGTCGCCGAACTGGGTTTCTGCCATCCAGCGCCGGCGCAACATCTTGACCCTGGGCCTTGGCGTGGTCTTGGTCATGGTCGGAGTCCTGGTCGGAGGCACCAGCACGAGATCGCCGGCGCCATCTGTCCGATCGGCCAGGTTGACCTCGGACACCATCCCGGCCCGCCACTCGCAGCGGGGTCTCATTCCGGCCCGCAATTCGCAGCGGACCCTGCGGACGTTTCTCGGAACGGACGGAGTCGAGTCTTCGGCGACGATCGCCGAGAACCGCCGCGCCGGGACCACGGCGTGGGAGATCCCACCAAACTTGGCCCCGGGCGGGATCGAGGGATTCGCCAGCTTGGATTCCGCCATGGCCGGGCAGAAACTCACGGTCTACGTGTCGACGGTGGCTCCCAGTTTCCACGTGGTCGCCTACCGCATGGGGTACTACCAGGGGCTCGGCGCCCGCCAGGTATGGGCGTCACCGATATTGACCGGCACGACCCAGCCGACCTGTCCCCTTACGCCCGACATCAACATGGTGAGCTGCGACAATTGGTCTCCATCATTGAACGTCTCGATCACGTCGGCCTTCGTGCCGGGTGACTACCTGTTGAAGCTGGTCGGGAGCGGTGGTCAGCAGGCCTACGTTCCGCTGACGGTCTGGAATCCCACAAGTCACGCGACCTACCTGATCATGAACCGGACATTCACCGAGGAAGGGTGGAACGCCTACGGGGGCTACTCGTACTACCAGGGCAAGGGCCCCTGCACGCTCGGTTCTGGCTCGTACCCCGTGTGCAATCGTGCTCGGGTGGTGTCATTCGACCGACCGTACGACACCGGTAACGGCTCCTCGGATTTCTTGTCCAACGAGTACCCGCTCGTTCGGTTCAGTGAAGCGCACGGTCTCGACGTCACCTACGCCACGGACGTCACGGTGGACGAGCATCCGACGATCCTTCTCCAAGATAAGGCACTCCTGTCCCTCGACCATGACGAATCCTGGTCGTACAACGAGCTGCAGGGCGCCCAAGCCGCCCAGGCCCAGGGCGTCAACATCGCGTTCTTTGGAGCCGCCGCACTGGTGCGCCACGTCAGGTTGCAGCCCTCGCCACTCGGTCCGGACCGAGAGGAAGTCGATTACCGCGATTCGGCGGAGGATCCTCTGAACGGGCACGGGAACCCACTGCTGGTGACCGGCAATACCTGGTCCTCGCCGCCTACCAACTGGAACAGTGTCCCGTTCGTGGGGGAGGAATACAGCGGCTACCTCACCACGGGGTCAGCGCCGTTCGTGGTGGCGGACAGTTCGTCCTGGGTCTACAAGGGGACCGGATTGCAGAACGGGTCTCAGTTAGCTGGTGTGATCACTTCGGACATCGACCACGTGTCGGCTGACAAGGGGACTCCCGGCAATCTGCAGGTCCTTGGTCATTCCCCGGTCCCGTTGTCGCAGGCCTACACGAACCAGGGTCAATGGGGACCGAATACATATTCAGACATGGGCTACTACACGATCCCGACCAGTGGGGCTGGTGTCATCGACACGGGCACCACCAACTGGATCTATGCCATGACGCCGTGCTCGTCCAGCGCCCCCAATTGTTCGGCCACCGCAGTCTCGCAGATCACGGGCAACATCCTTTGGCTCTTCGGGCAGGGCCCGACCGGCCATCTCGCTCCTTCGGTGTCGAACCAACAGACGATCCTGCCCGCAGGTTCATGAGGATCTTCTTCACGCGCTGGTTCGAGAGGCCGTCCGCCCGGGTCGCCTGTGACCGACGACCGTGAGGTGACGCGGATCCTTCAACGCAAAGATGGATCGACGATGCGCTCGCTCGCTGCGTTCGTTGTCGCCGCCTCCGCGCTCATGTGGCTGGCAACCGCACGAGGTGGCTCGCCGGCCGGAGCCATGACTGGCGTCGCTCATTCTCGAGCTCAGGTCACTCAGGAAGTCATCTCCTCGTCGTCGCGGGCCAGCGAGGGCACCCTCGGGGCGATCCGAGGCCGGTCCGCGGACGGGCTGGGCCGAGTCCGAAGCGCTCGGCTCACAAATCGAAGTGCGACTTCGATCGGGCCTACGACGTCTCTTCATTTCGCCCCCAACGGGAATTTCGGCGCAGGAAGTACGGCGAGCGCGTACCTGCCCGGTGCCGATGGCTTCAATCTGGCGGACGTCCGCTCACTGGCACAGTTGAATTCGCTGCCGAATGGCGTCAGGGGGCTCGTGTGGGTCGGCCTTTGCCAAGGAGTCGACCCCACCTTTACTTCGACGGTAGGGCCGTTTGTCGGAAATGCAAAAGTGTTCGGCTTCTACCTAATGGATGACCCCGACCCAACCGGGAAATATCACCCCACGTGTGCTGCGTCGAACCTCAAGGCGGAATCGGACTGGATCCACGCGCACGTGCCAGGGAAGAGAACATTCATTCTCCTCTTGAACCTGGGCTCCGACACCGCCCCGAGCTATTCCGGTAGCTACAGTCCAGCCAACTCGCACGTAGATCTCTACGGCGTCGACCCGTATCCGTGCACGAAGCAGTTCAACGGCTGCAACTACCGCACTATCGGCACGCGGGTGGCGGTCGCCGAAGCGTCAGGCATCAGGGTGAGCCAGATCGTTCCGGTCTATCAGGCATTCGGGGGAGGGAGGTACCGGGCGTGGCTTCTCCCCACGGCCAAGCAAGAGATGAAGCTCCTGGCGACTTGGAGGTCGTTCGTGCCACGACCAGTCTTTGACTATGCCTACTCATGGGGAGATCAGTACGGGGATCAGGCGCTTCAGGGCACACCCGCCCTGCGAAAGGTCTTCTCCGAGCAGAATCGATAGTCGCCCACATCGGTCCTGCGCTTTAGGAATGGCCCATTGATTACGTCATGAGTCCCGTGACGGTCGAGGACGCACTCTGAGGGCCGGCATGCGGGAAGGCGGTGCATGAGCTTCGTGCCGAGCAGAAGACGCGACGAGTCAGGGCCACGGCGCCGGTGGAGCGCACGACGCCTCAACGGTTCGTCCGTCCTGGGGTCGAGAAGGCCGTCGAGGTATCGCCCTTTTCGTGTTCTCCCGGACCTACGCTGGTTTCGGGTGATCGGGGGAGGGTCAATGAAAGACGTCGATCCGTGCGAATCGATCGCCGTCACCCGCCGTGACTATCAAGAACTCCTCATGTCGTTCCGGCAAGTGGTGGAGGAACGAAATGCCCTGCTCTGTGAGGTTGAACGATTGCTGTCGACGCGAGAAGACGTTTCCGACCGTGACCTACTTCAAGTTCGACGGCGCGCCGGGTGAGCACCCCGGACACCCGAGGGGTTCTCACCCGCCCCTCGCACAACCCCCATTGGGCATGTTTGTTTGACCGGTCCTTCGCCAAGGGTGCACGGATGGCGTCCTCGATGGAGCAAGGACGCACATCGACCCGAGGGCGTCCCACTGTCGGTCGGACACGGCATCTTTTTGAGTTCCCACACCGTGCACTACAATCCGGTCCAGGTGCCTCGCCGCGTGACACGCAGCGATCGCCCTGAGATGGTTCACCAAAATTGACGTCCTCGGCGAGTGGAGAGCCTGAGCCATGAAAAGAAGTCTTCGTCCGCGACTCGGTCGCGTCACCGTTGCCGCGTGCTCGATCGTGGGCATGAGCGCGACCGCACTTCTCGTCATGGGGTCGCCGGCTTCCGCTGCTCCTGCTCCCGTGTGCTCAGGGGGGGCGGTGAACACCTGCACCGTGACCTTCTCGACGCCCGGCGTGGGACAGAGCTGGGCGGTGCCCACCGGGGTCACCTCTGAGTCCTTCGATCTCTTCGGGGCCACTGGCGCTCTCACCGGCGGTGACGGCGCGAGGGTCACCGGCACCCTTTCGCTTGCGGCAGGCACTTCGGTCACCGTCGACGTGGGCGGGGCCGGGAGTGGCGGCACCGGAGGTGCCAACGGGGGCGGGAACGCGTTCTTCGGCGGCGGCGGGGGCGGGGGCGCGAGCGACATCCAGGTCGCCGGCGCCGACCAGCTGGTGGCGGGCGGTGGTGGAGGAGGAGGCTTCGGCACCGCCAACCAAGCGTGCGGAACACCGGCCTCCCCGGCGGCCGGAGCGGGTGGCAACGCCGACACGACGGGAGGCAACGGAGCGGCCGTCACCGTCCCCTTTATTATCGGTCCGGTCATCCTCAACGGAGGCGGCGGCGGTGGCGCCGGGACCTCCGCCGGTGGCGTGGCTGGTCCCGGCGGGACCGTCAGTCCACCGTTCCCCGTTGACCTCTGCCCCGGCCCACCCGCACCCCCAGTCCTCAGTCCCGGAGGTTCAGGGGCCGCCGGCACAGCAGGCCAGGGCGGTGGCGGGAACGGTTCGGGCGGCGGCGGCGGAGGCGGCGGCTTCTTCGGAGGCGGACAAGGAGGGGGCGGTGCGTTCGATTCCGATAACAACGGCGGCGCCTCGGGCGGGGGCGGGGGCGGGTCCTCCTTCGGGATCACGGGCTCCAACTTCGCGGTCACCGACACCGGCAACGATGGCTCGGTCAACGCCGGCAACGGCCAGGTGGTGATCACCTACATCGTGAGCGCGGCCACCACCCCCACCACGACCCCCACGACGACACCAGGTTCTGGGACTGGGACTGGGACCGCATCGACCACGGGCGGCGCCGCGGGGACGGGGACGAAGTCACCCGTTCTCGCGGTCACCGGCCTCGATGTGCTCCCATTGCTCGTTGCGGGGATCGCTCTCATCGCGGGCGGCGTCGCACTGGTCGAAGTCACGTCGCGCCGACAAAAGAGGACTCCTCAGGCGCCCTGGCGCCTTCATTAGTGGGTTCTTCGGCCCATGGCGCATGCATGCGAGTGGGCCGGCCTCACGCCGCCTCCTCTGTTCAGCTGATGACGAGTGGGCCGTGACCTCCGACTGACCCAGTGCGCGTGACTCCCGATCTCGCTGCCCGGAGGCGTCGGGTCAGCCGGCAGCCGGGCCGGTTTTGGAGGCCTTCACCTGACTACCCAAGGCATTCCTGTAGCGCTGAGATCGAGATCGCATGACCTCGGCATTGCGCTGCTCGAACTCCTGGGCTCGAGTGATCGCCTCGGAGAGTTCCTCGGGGGTACGGAGAATCCGGACGGCGCCATCGCGTGGTTTGGCCGGGGGGCGGGGGGGCTCCACATCCTCACCCTCGTGAGGGTGCTTGTGCGATCGGTGCCCCAGGGCGCTGATCGATGGGAACGAAACGATGGCCATATCCCGATCCTCCTTACCTTTTAGCTGCTCAACCCGACTTTCTCTCCGATGCCGATTCGTACTGTTGGAATGAGAATCTCCTAATGACACATTAGCGAACAGTTTCCTGAATCGGTATGCGGTCATCTCCCTTCTCGGCCCAGCCGTCGGTTTCGTTCCAACCGGGCCCGATACGGCGGCCTCACGTGGCTGAGGGCCAGCGCCCGGCACGCTGCGGGCTGGCACGGGCCACGGTGCCGGATTCCCGGGTCGGTGTCTCGAATGCGGCCGGACCGACCGGCCGAGGGGGGGGAGGGCCGCCCGATGGTAGATCCGGGGTCGCGTTCGACCCGTCGCCCATGCTGCAACCGATCGAAGCTGGACGCCGCAGGGCGGGGGCCGAAATGGACGGCGGTTCGTTCCCCGCGGCTACGAGGCGAGTTGCGGCTGCCGGGCCTGCGCGTCAGGTGCGACATAGGGCCAGCCGATGCCCACCTCGGTCAGACCCTTGACGGCCCCCATGAAGGACCTCTCGCACCGATGACACCACCACACGCCGCTGTGAACGGAGCCACCGTGAGGGTCGAACCAGTCGGTCGGGGAGATCCACCACAAGATGACCTCATCGATCGGGCACGTGGGATCTTTCAGCGGGCGGCAACCGTTCATAGCGTGGAGAACGGCCGAACCACCGGGACCATACGAAAAGCGGGAGCCGACCAGGTGAACCCCCATTGTCCGGTGCGGTGGGACGCTGAGCCGCAACCGTACGACCCCTGCGCGTTGGTGATCATTCAGTGATGACCGGTCGGGAGGCCGACTGGGGTCCCATGACGTGCGAAGTCCAGTTGACGAGGTCAATGCACGCGCTCGCGATCTCATTCGCCAGGCCTCGAAGGGCGGCCGTCCCGCCCGGTACGACATCCTCCTGAACCGTGTCACGCGCGCGCTGGCTCAGTTCATCAATGGCCCAGTACGGGGAGTCCGATCCTCCGGTCGGCCACCAAATCGCGTGAATCACATCGTCCTGCCGGATCCGGAGCGCATCGGCTCTCCGGCGCCAGTCCCTGAACCACTCGCGCATATCGGGGCTGAACGAGGCGGCGAGGAGGCGGGACGAGATCTGGTCCCATTGGGTCGATAGCGGTACGCCAGCGGTGAGGATCCGTCCCTGGCTCACATTCAACTCAGCGGCGATCCACAGCGTGATCGAAGTCGCCTGTTCGAGGTGTGACCAGTTCATGGCCACGCGACCAACCTGCCTCGGCAGCTCAACGTCCGGCTGAAAGTCCATCACCCATTGTCGCCACGCGCCATCGGCCGCGTCCAGATGCGAAGGGAAAATCGATCCGGCCTGGTGGAGCGTGGCCGGCCGGGCGCAACCTCCACCCTCGTCGATCGGTGAGCGCGATGGTGGGTCCTCACGGTGGCCCGAAGAGAGACCGCCCTAGCGATGGTCCAGCAGAACCCCGCTCGAGGTGAGCTTGGCCAAGGGACGGGCGGTCGGTCCGACCCGGAGCTGCGGCAGCATCCACGCGGCGATGGCCTCGGCGGACCTCCCCCGATAGTGGATCCCATCGGGCCGCATCGGCACTCCGTCGATGGATTGGCGGCAGGTCCCAAAGTGAGGGCACACGTAATGGCCGAGGTCGATCACCGTGACCGTCTTCGGGTTGGTGTGGCCCACTTCGTGTTCCACGCGATTCATGCAATCGGTCTGGGACCATCGGTTCAGCGGTGCCCCGTAGTACTGGGAATACGCGCTGGTGGCGATGACGAGGTGCGCACCGTAACCGGTGAGCACACGGACGGCACTTTGCAGAGACGCCTTGAACCACTCGTCGAATCCGGCGCTACACGGCCGGAGCCACTGGCCATTGTCGCCGTCGCGAAGCTCGCCCAGGAGATCCCCCATCGTGAAGAGGACCACGTTCGGCCGAAACTGTTGGATATCGCTGGACCAGCCCTGGGTGCACCGGAGGGTCAGGGGGAGGTAGTTGTCTCCGTCGGACTGATTCAGCCGGTCTGCCGTCGCTTGGGGAGGGAACGCGCAGATCGGAAACGCTCCATTGAGCACATGGAGGGGTGGTTGGGTCTTCAGCGCTTCGAAGCCCTCACGCGCCAGAAAGAAGGGAACCGAGTTTCCCACCAGCAGAAGACGGCCCTGTGGCTCGGCCTGTGTCCGGACCGAATCTGTCACCGCGTGCAGAGAATCCGGTCGGCTGACGGTGGCCGATACCGGCACGTACGGCGCAGTCACCACGATCAGCGACCCGATGACGACGGCCGCCGTGGCCGGCACGACGACCAGGGATCTGGGCCACCGGAGACCGCCTTGCCGGATGGGTCGCTCAACGAAGATGAACGACGCGACGGACACCGCCAACGTGACGGTGATCTTCGCCGTCAACAAGCTCCACCCCTGCAGATGGCTGGCCTGGTCCAGCCAGAGGAAGATCGGCCAGTGATACAGGTAGACGCCGTAGCTGATGATCCCGAGGAGCACCAGCGGGCGCGCCGCGAGCGCCTTCGCGACGGGCCCCTGGCTCGGATGTGTGGCCGCAGCGATCACGGCGACGGCGGCGAGGGAACAGGCAAAAAGTCCCCCCTGGTAGAGAAGGGGCGAGGTCCCGGCCAGACGCACCCACGCAAGGGCCAGCACCAGGAGGCCGGCGACACCGGCCGCTTCGACTCCGACTCGGCCCCGACGGGTCGTGGCCGGACCGCGTAGGGCCATGAGGGCGGCCAGTGCAGCCCCGAGCAAGATGGCGGCGGCCCGCGTATCGGTCCCGTAGTAGACGCGGTTCCCTCCGGCCATCCGGTACAGCACGACTCCCCAGGCGCCTGAGGCGAACGCCAGAACGATGGAGAGGACAAGGATCAGGCGTGCCACAGAGCGACCGCTCCGGTGGTGGGCTGCTTTGGCGACGGCGAGCACGACAATCGGCCAGACGATGTAGAACTGTTCTTCAATGGCGAGGCTCCACGTGTGCTGCAGTGGTGATGGTGCCGTAAACAGTGACCAGTAGGAGAAATGCGCCAGCACATCTCGCCAATTGGCCACGTAGGCGATGGTCGCCAGGGCGTCCATGCGAATCTGATGAAGGTCGGAGGGCTGCGCGATCAGACGGGCATAGAGCGCGACGGCCAGCAGCATGAGGGCCAGAGCGGGGAGGAGGCGGCGGGCCCTTCTCCCCCAGAAGGCCTTCAGGGCCACGGTGCCCGTGGCCTGACGCTCCGCCAACAAGAGCGAGGTGATCAGGTAACCGGACAGCACGAAAAAGAGATCGACGCCCAGGTACCCGCCGGTGAGATGACCAGCGTGAAAGAAAAGGACTCCGGCGACCGCCACGCCTCGCAGTCCATCGAGTGCCGGGACGTGGCGCATCGACGTGCCGCTCCTCGCTGCCACGGCCGTCATCGTAGTGACGTCGGCGGGATCGAACCGTGATTCACCCTCGCAGAGTCAACGGCGCTACCCGAGCGGCGAGACCAGCCTCAGTCAACGCAACCAGCGACTGGGCTGATCGGGGTCGCCGCCCCGAGGCCGGCGATCGGACATAGCCTGGAGGCAACCGCCGAGACCCGGGAGGGACCATGGGCATCTTTTCACGTGCACACGACATTGCGCAGGCCAAGGCCAACAAGGCCCTCGATGCGGCCGAGAAGCCGGACGAGATGCTCGATCTCTCGTACGAAAAGATGCTCGAGCAGATCACCCAGGTCCGCCGGGCGTTGGTCGACCTCGCGGGTTCACGCAAGAGCATTGAGCTGCACGAGCAGCAGTTCCAGCACACCATCGACCACCTGCAGGATCAGGCCAAAGCGGCCCTCGGGCAGGGCAACGAGGACCTGGCCAAGGAGGCGTTGTCCCGCAAGGCGGCGGCGCAGCAGCAGATCGACGAGATGGAACCGCAGCGGGCCCAGCTGGTGGACGAAGAGGCCAAGCTCTCCAAGACCCTCGATGTGCTGCAGAAGCGGGTCAACGAGTTCCGGACCCAGAAGGAGACGATGAAGGCGCAGTACACGGCGGCCAAGGCCATCTCCTCGGTCGACGAGAGCACGGCGGGCATCTCCAAGTCGTTCAACGACTCCGGGGCCACCCTCCAGCGAGCCCAGGACAAGATCGCCACCATGCAGGCCCGGTCGGGTGCCCTCGACGAACTGCTCGAGTCCGGCGTCCTCGAAGACGTCGGGGGCGGCGGCGACGACATCCAAAAGGAGCTTGACAAGGTGGGAAATGACGCCTCGGTCGACAGCGAGCTCGCGGCCCTCAAGGCCGAGCTCGGCACCGGTGCTCCCGAGCCGGAGGCGTTGGCGGCGGCCCCCGAAGCTGCCCCCGAGGCGGCCGCTCCCCCCAGTAGCTGAGTAGCTGACTCACTGAGCTGACTGAGTGACTCAGCAACTGGGGCGCTGACGCGGGGATCTCGGGAGAACTCGGGAGAACGTCGGAGACCCAGGGGGAGCCCGGGCGGTCAGCGCGGCAGGGCGGTTACGAAGTTCGCGATGACCCGGCCGAGTTCGGGGCCCTTGTCCTCTTGGAGGAAGTGTCCGGCGCCTTCGATCACGGTGTGAGCCTGAGCCACCGCGCCCGGTGCGGCGCCCCGGAGCACGGCGTCCCACCCCTGCGTCGCCGGATCACCGTCGGAGAAGGCCGTGAGAAGCGGACGGTCGAAGGTGTGGAGTGCGTCGAGGGTGCGCCGGTTCTGGCGGGCGCACTCGCTGCCCGGCGTTAGTCCCATGAGGAGTGGCAACTGGCGGGCGCCGGCGCACAACGTCTCGTCGGGATACGGGGCGTCGTAGGCGTCGAGCACATCGGGGGGAATCTCCGAGCGCGTCGCTCCCTGGACGAAGAGGCTCGGGTGGAACTCCGCCAGCTCCTGGGTCATGCGCTGATAGTCGAGCAGCGCGGGCTCGACGGCGACCCGCCCGTCACTGAGGGTGTGACAGGCCCACCTCAACGCGCCGGCCAGCGAGGCGTCGGCCGTGTGGAGCGCGGTGTTGGCCGCCACCACGCCGGCGAACCGCTCGGGCTCCTCGGCCAGGGCGCCGAGGCCGATGGGCCCGCCCCAGTCCTGCACCACGAGCGTGATCCCGGTGAGGCCGATCGCTCCGAGGAAGTCCAGGATCCATCGCGTGTGGCCGCGCACCGAATAGGCGGCGCGATGACACGGTTTGTCCGAGCGACCGAAGCCGATGAAATCCGGGGCGATCGCCCGGAGGCCCATCGCCGTGAGCTCCGGGATGACCGTCCGGTAGAGATACGACCAGGTGGGCTGTCCGTGGAGCAACAGGACCGGATGTCCGCCCTTGGGCCCCGCATCGACGTAGTGCAGGCGCAGATCCGGCCCCACGGTGACGTAGTTGGGCTCGAACGGGTAGTCGGGGAGGTCGGTGAATCGCTCGTCCGGCGTACGGGCCACATCCATCCGCCCATCCTGCCCCGAGCGTGCTCGGATCGGGCCGCGAGTGATTGCGTCCTCGCCGCCGGCCTGATCTACTCCCGGCCATGGGCACCACGCACTGCGATGTGGCTGTGGTCGGTGGAGGTTTGGTTGGGCTCTCGCTGGCCTTCGAGTTGGCCGATGGCGGGGCGTCGGTGACCGTCGTTGACGCCGGCTTCCCCGGACGGGCGACGGACGCCGGGGCGGGCATCTTGTCCCCGGACACGTCGGCCGACGCCGATCGGGACTCGTTCGAGTTCGCGCTCGGGGCGGGGGCCCACTATCCGACCCTGTTGGCACAGCTCGGCGCCGAGGGCATCGATACTGGTCGGACCGGTTACGCCCGCTGCGGGCTGCTTTCGGTCGGTCTGAGGCCTCACGAGGACGGGTGGTTCCAGCCCTTTGCCGACCTCGTTACCACGCGCTCGGCCAATGCGGTCTCGGAAATCACGACCAGCACGGCGGAGGGTCTCTTCCCGCCGCTGGGCTCGGTGCACCGGGTGCTGCACTGCACCAGCGCCGCTCGGGTTGATGGTCGTGGTTTGGCCGAAGCCCTGCGGCGCGGCGCACAGGCCCGCGGTGTGCAATTGGTGTCGGGAACCGTCCGCGGGGTCAGTGGTGCATCGATAGGCGATCAAAGGAGCACGGTGGGTCGGGTTGACGTGGAGGGGGCCGACGACGTGCGCTGCGGCGCCCTCGCCGTGGCCGGTGGGGCCTGGACTGCGGCGATGGGGGAGTGGTTGAACAGCCCATTGCCGATTGTCCCCACCAAGGGGCAGATCGTGCACCTGGGGGTTCGGGATCCGACCGAGAACTGGCCCATTGTCCAGCCACTGCTGACGCATTATCTGGTGCCCTGGCCCGGTGGACGGGTGGCCTGCGGCGGGACCTTCGAAGTGGGGGCGGGTTTCGACGCCGGCGTGACCGCGGTCGGGCTGCACGAGCTCCTCCGGGAGTGCCTCATCGTGGCCCCGGGACTGGCCGACGCGCGGTACCTCGAGACCCGGGTCGGGCTCCGCCCGACCTCACCCGACGACCGCCCCGTGGCCGGCACCGTCCCCGGCTGGGAAAACGTCTGGGTGGCCACGGGGCACGGGGCCAGTGGGCTCCTGCTCGGGCCCTACACCGCCAAACTGCTGGCCGAAGAGATCGCCGGCACCGCGGCCGGGGCCATGTCCGCCTTCTGGTCCACCCTCAGCCCGGCCCGTTTTGGCGAACCCGCCGCGGGTCGGGTCAGGAGGTGACGGTGCTGCCGTGCGGCTGATCCGGATTGGTGAGCCACGCCCGAGCTTCGGCCAGCTTGGCCACCCCTTCGGGCGTGGACTTGCCGCCGATGGCGTCGAGCAGTCGCTCATCGAGCGCGCTCAGGAGTTCTTCGATGGTGGCCATGGCCCCATGCTGGCATGGTCGATCGGAGGAGTCTTTCCACAGTTCGGGGCAACCCAGGCACGAGGTTGAGCGTTGGCGATGACGGAGACCGCAACGCAGACGTCGGCTGGCGTCGACCCCGGAATGGCCCCGACCCCAGACCCGGACCGGGCCCGGACTCGAGCGCGAGGTTCAGGGCAGGGGCTCGGGGCAGCCCGGGAGGTTGGGCGGCCGCTGACCGCTGTGGGTTTCGAAGTCCGACCACCACGCTTCACAGCCATCGGGCACCGGGAAGCCCAACTGCTTGCGACGTTCGATCACCCGGGCGATCTCGTGCTTCAGCTGGCGCAGCAGCGCCAGCGTGCCGGCATCGGCCTGGGCGCCGGCCGAGGGCGCCGTCCACAGAGATTCCTCCAGGTGCCACGCCTGCAGGCGGGCTCCGATGAGGTGATGGGTCTGGGCCGCCATGTCGGCCACCAGGGTGGGGTCGCCCGTCGCCAGGATGTCGGCCGCCCGGAGCCATCCGTAGTCCTTGTTGATGCGCAGGAGTCCGGGCTGGACCTCGAAGAGGCCGACGACGTCGACGATGGGATCGATGGTGGTCAGGGTCACCCCTTCGGGCAGCACGGTGGCCAGGTTCTCGCGCTGACGTTCGGCCATGCCGATCACGCCCATGGCGCGAATCCCGACCTGGGCCGCCTGGCTCTCGGTGAAGTTCCGCTCTTCCCGGGGTGTCTGGAGCGGCATGGCGACCACGGCGATGATGCGGGTGGCCCCGAGTTGCACGGCGGCGCGCACCGGAATGATCTGGAGCACCCCGCCGTCGACGTAGTCGTCGTCGGCCAGGTGGCGGGGTGGGAAGACCAGGGGCACGCTGGCGGACGCCAATGCGCCCTCGACCAGATCAACCGGACCGGCGGCCGGTCCGGGAGCCGGCGTGCGGGCGTCCTCTTCGACGATGGCGCCGGCCTCGGTCACGTAGCGCAGGACACCGGCCCGCAGGGCGACCACGGCCAGGCGCAGTTCCAGACCGGGCCGGGCGACGAGGGCCCGGTCGACCGGGCGGATCCCACTCTGACCGCCGTGGCGCAGCGCGTCGGCCAGGGGCTCGAGGGTGAGCACGGAGCTCCCGCTGGTGCGGACCAGCCGGCGGGCCCGGGGCAGACGGTGCACCGCCCCGGCGGCCAGGCGGAACATGCGGCGATGGCGCTGGCGCCGGAGTTTGCGGGCGGCTCGGCGCTGGGCCCGCGGCGACGGCGTGCCACCGATCGGTATGTCGATCCCGTAGCCCGGCATGGCCTCGTTCAAGGTCGGGGGAAGGGGCGTCCCCTGGGTGACCGCGAACTGGACCGAGCGCCCGAGGGCCGTCCCCTTGAGCGCGCGCAACCAGGCCTGCTCACCGAAGACGTGCTCGGGTCGGGTCATGGCCACGATGTCGTCCTCGATCTCCTGCACCCGTTGGGCGAACTCGGCGTGGGTGCGCGCCTGGGCCAGCACGGTGGCGGCGATGGCGCCGGCGGACGTGGCGGTCACGATGTCGGGGGTGATGCGCTCCATCCCGACCAGGTACTGCAGCGCGCCGGCCTCGAAGGACCCCTTGGTCCCGCCGCCGGCCAGCACGAACGCGGTGGGGCCGACCGTTCCCTCAGTCATGGCCCCGAGTCTGGCATCGCCGGGCACCACTGTCAGCCACCCGCCGCCGCCGTGACCACCTCGACCTGGCTGCCGGCCCGGACCAGGGTGCTGGGCCACTCGGAGCGGGGGACCACGGCCCGGTCCACCGCCACGGCGATCCCCTTGGCCTCCGCGCCGTCGGTCAGCAGGGCCACCACGTCGGCGACGGTGCTACCCGGGGCCACGGTGAGCCGATCGCCGTTGACCACGACGGTGAGCTGGTTCAGCTGGTTCACGGCCTGGCCAGCAGGTCCACCACGGCGCTCGCCGTGAACGGGGCCAGCAGGATCCCGTTGCGGTAGTGACCGGTGGCCACGGCCACCCCCGGCAGCTCGGTCCACCCGACGATGGGCGCGTTGTCGGGTGTCGCCGGGCGCAGGCCGGCCTGGGCCTCGAGGAGGACGAGCTCGTCGATGCCCGGGACCACGGTGCGGGCGTCATCGAGCAATTGGTGGACGGCACCGGCTTGGACCGACGTGTCCATTCCCTTCTCCTCCATGGTGGCCCCGACCACCACCGACCCGTCCCGCCTGGGGACGAGGTAGATCGAGCGGCCGTGCACCAGCGCCCGCACGGTGCGCGACAGGGCGGGAGCCGGCCCGGTGGCGCCCAGCCGGACGATGTGGCCCTTGACCGGGCGGATGGGTGGCAGCCCGGCGCCGGTCAGGCCGCCGATCGCCGCCGTGGCGGCGCCGGCCGCCAGCAGGACGCTATCGCCCGACACCGTTGCGCCCCCCCGCAGGCTGACTGATGGACCGGGGCCCAACGCGCCCACCGAGTCCTCGATCATCTCCACCCCGGCGCGGTGACAGGCCACGACCAGCGCGCCCAGCAGAGCACGGTTGTCGACCTGGTGGTCGCCCGGGACGTCGATCCCACCGCGCAGCGCGGGGGTCAGCGAGGGCACCAGCGCCCGGCACTGCGTGGCCGAACGGCGGTGGGCCACGCACCCCAGCGCGTGCTGGTACGCCAGCAGGTCGTCGAGGGCGGCCCGGTCCGACGCGTCCACCGCCACGGTGAGCGTGCCGGACTGGTCGAATCCGATGTCGAGCCCGGAGTCGTGCTCGAGGCCCGTGGCGAAATCCTTCCAGAGGGCGACGCCGGCCAGGAGGAGGGAGGTGAGCGCCGCTTCACCGAATTGGGCCTCGGTGACCGGGGCCAACATCCCGGCCGCCACCCAGGAGGCACCGTCCCGGCCCGGAACGGGGGAGACCAGGGTGACCCCGTGGCCCGCCTGGGCCAGCTTGTAGGCACTGGAGAGCCCGATGACGCCGCCACCCACCACCAGGACCCGATCGACCACATTGATCAGCCTAGGAGGGCTGGTCGTGTATTCTTTTCTTTCCACTTCTGGGCCAGCGCCGTCCCGGTCGTACGTTCGGTTTCCCCCCTCTTTTTTCTAAGGACGACGATGGCACCCGGCCTCTACGACGCGTCATATGAACACGACGCTTGCGGCGTCGGCATGGTTGCGGACCTCCAGGGCCGGCCCGACCACGACATCGTGGACAAGGGCCTGACCGTGCTCGAGCGGCTGGCCCATCGCGGCGCCTCGGGAGCCGAGGTCGAGACCGGAGACGGGGCCGGCATACTCGTGCAGGTGCCGCACCGCTTCCTGGTGGGCGCGGCGCGTGACGCGGGCTTCGAGTTGCCCGACGCCGGGCACTACGCGGTCGGGATGGTCTTCCTGCCCACCGACGAGGACGACGCCGACAAGGCCAAGCGCACGGTGGAGACGTTGGCCGCCGAGGAGGGACTGCGCGTGCTGGGATGGCGCGGGGTGCCGATCCAGACCGAGGGTGTGGGCCGCACCGCGCTGGGGGCCATGCCCGAGATCGCGCAGGTGTTCGTCACTCCGGTCGACGAAAGCCGCGACACCATGGCCCTCGAGCGCATGGCCTTCGTGTTGCGCAAGCGGTCCGAGCACGTGCTCGACGGCGTCTACTTCCCCTCGCTCTCGGCCCGGACGTTGGTCTACAAGGGGATGCTGACCTCCGAGCAACTGCGCCAGTTCTTCCCCGACCTGCGCGACCCGACGTTCGAGTCAGGGCTGGCCCTGGTGCACTCGCGATTCTCCACCAACACCTTCCCCAGCTGGCCCCTGGCCCACCCGTACCGCTATCTCGCTCACAACGGCGAGATCAACACGGTGGCCGGCAACCGCAACTGGATGCGGGCCCGGGAGGCACTGCTCTCGACCTCGCTCATCGAGGGGGACCTGGACCGCATCTACCCGATCTGTACCCCCGGCGCGAGTGACTCGGCCAGCTTCGACGAGGTGCTCGAGCTGCTGCACCTCGGCGGCCGCTCCCTGGCCCACTCGGTGCTCATGATGATCCCCGAGGCGTGGGAGAACCACGCCACCATGGACCCGGAACGGCGGGCCTTCTACCGCTACCACGCCTCGCTGATGGAACCCTGGGACGGGCCCGCCGCGGTGTGCTTCACCGATGGCACCGTGGTCGGCGCGGTGCTCGACCGGAACGGCCTCCGCCCGGCCCGCTACTGGGTCACTGACGACGGGCTGGTCGTCCTGGCCTCGGAGGTGGGGGTGCTCGACATCGCCCCCGAGCGCATCGTGCGCAAGGGACGCCTCCAACCGGGGCGCATGTTCCTGGTCGACACGGCCAAGGGCCGCCTGGTCGACGATGACGAGATCAAGGCCGAGTTGTCCGCCGAGCACCCCTACGGCGAGTGGCTGGCCGACGACCAGATCTCGCTCAGCGAGTTGCCGGCCCGGACCATGCTCACCCCCCAGCACGGCCGCGTGGTGACCCAGCAGCGGCTCTTCGGGTACACCACCGAGGAGCTGCGGGTGATCCTCGCCCCCATGGCCCAGACGGGTGGTGAGCCCCTGGGCTCCATGGGTTCGGATGCCTCCATCGCCGTGCTGTCGGACCGCTCCCGCATGCTCTACGACTACTTCACCCAGCTCTTCGCCCAGGTGACCAACCCGCCCCTCGACGCCATCCGCGAAGAGCTGGTCACCTCCCTTGGGGCCACCATCGGGCCCGAGGGCAACCTGCTGCACGCCCGGCCCGGGAGTTGCCGGCAGATCCTGCTGCCCCAGCCGGTGATCGACCGCGACGACCTGGCCAAGTTGCTCTACGTCAACGAGCAGGGAGAGACGCCCGGCTTTGCGGCCTTCGCCATCGACGGCCTGTTCGAGGTGGGTGAGGCCGGGAAGGCCGGCGCGGCCACCGCCGCCGGCGGCGAGGCCCTGGCTCGCGCCATCGAAGTGGTGCGGCGCCGGGTGTCCGAGGCCATCGCCGGGGGAGCGAACCTCATCGTGCTCTCGGACCGCAACGCCACCGAGGAGTGGGCCCCGATCCCTTCGCTGTTGTTGGTCTCGGCCGTGCACCATCACCTGGTGCGGGAGAAGACGCGGACCCAGGTCGGCCTGGTGGTCGAGACCGGCGACGCCCGCGAGGTGCACCACATGGCGCTGCTCATCGGATACGGCGCCGCCGCCGTCAACCCGTACCTGGCGCTCGACAGCATCGACGACATGATCGCCGGCGGCCTCCTCGAGGGCGTGTCGCCGCGCCAGGCCCGGCGCAACTACATGAAGGCGGCCTGCAAGGGTGTCCTCAAGGTCATGTCCAAGATGGGGGTCTCCACCGTGGCCTCCTATACGGGCGCCCAGGTCTTCGAGGCCATCGGGCTCGATGCGGCCATGGTCGACGAGTACTTCACCGGCACGGCCAGCCGCATCGGCGGCATCGGCCTCTCCGTGCTGGCAGCCGAGGTGGCCACCCGGCACCGCATGGCCTACGAGGCCCGGCCGACCGAGCGGGCGCACCGCGAGCTCGAGGTCGGTGGGGAGTACCAGTGGAGGCGCGAGGGGGAGTACCACCTCTTCAATCCCAAGACGGTCTTCAAGCTGCAGCACGCCACCCGATCGAAGCAGTACCGCATCTTCAAGGAGTACACCGCCGCGGTCGACGGTCAGGCCGAGCAACTGGCCACCCTGCGCGGCCTGCTGCGGCTGGGGGTGGCCGAGGGCGGGCCCGTCCCGCTCGACGAGGTCGAGCCGGCGTCGGCCATCATGGCCCGCTTCTCCACCGGGGCCATGTCCTACGGCTCCATCTCCGCCGAGGCGCACGAGACCCGGGCCATCGCCATGAACCGGATCGGTGGGCGGTCGAACACCGGCGAGGGGGGTGAGGACGCCGAGCGCTACACCCCCGACGCCAACGGCGACCTGCGCCGCAGTGCCATCAAGCAGGTGGCGTCGGGCCGCTTCGGGGTGACCGGCGAGTACCTGGTCAACGCCGACGACCTGCAGATCAAGATCTCCCAGGGGGCCAAGCCCGGGGAGGGAGGGCAGCTGCCGGGAAAGAAGGTCCATCCCTGGATCGCCAAGACGCGCAATTCCACCCCGGGGGTGGAGCTGATCTCGCCCCCGCCTCACCACGACATCTACTCCATCGAGGACATCGCCCAGCTGATCCACGACCTCAAGTCAGCCAATCCGCTGGCCCGGGTCCACGTGAAACTGGTGGCCGAAGTCGGCGTCGGCACGGTGGCCGCCGGGGTGGCCAAGGCCCACTCCGACGTGGTGCTGATCTCGGGCCACGACGGCGGGACCGGCGCGGCCCCGCTGACCTCGTTGAAGCACGCCGGCATCCCCTGGGAGATCGGCCTGGCCGAGACCCAGCAGACACTGCTGGCCAACGGATTGCGTGACCGGATCGTGGTCCAGGTGGACGGGCAGCTGAAGACGGGCCGCGACGTCATCATCGGCGCGCTGCTCGGGGCGGAGGAGTTCGGCTTTGCCACGGCGCCGCTGGTGGTCTCGGGCTGCATCATGATGCGGGTCTGCCACCTCGATACGTGTCCGGTCGGCATCGCCACCCAGAACCCCACGCTGCGGGCCAAGTTCTCCGGCAAACCGGAGTTCGTCCAGACGTTCTTCGAGTACATCGCCGAGGAGGTACGCGAACTGCTGGCCTCGCTCGGCCTGCGCACCCTCGAAGAAGCCGTCGGGCGGGTCGATCTGCTCGACAGCGAAGCGGCGGTGGCGCACTGGAAGGCGATCGGGCTCGATCTGAGCGCCGTGCTGGCCCAGCCCGACGTGCCCGACGACATGGCCCGCCACCAGACCCGGCTGCAGGACCACGGCCTGGA
>DASZJQ010000127.1:0-39892 GCA_035947875.1 Acidimicrobiales bacterium | reverse complement strand
GCGAATTCCGACAACGGCGGATGCCTGCCCGATTCCAGCGGGCGCATGGTGGGGATCCCCCCGGCCGATGGCGCCGATCCGGAAGACCGGGATCTCCCGCCGTACGTCCCGCACCCGGTGGGCCCCAAGCCGATCACACCGGCACCGGGTGCACCGGGTCGAGGGACGCCGGGATCGGGTGGCGGCGGTGCCGGCGGCGGACTCGTGCCGGTCGGGCCCCGGGGATTCAACGGTCTGCAACACGCCATCGGCCGAGACCACATCGGGCCGGTCCTCACCTACCTACGCGAGGACGACGATGACCGGCCACCTGCGGCGAGGCACCGGCCCGAGGGCGCGTCGTAGTGGGGGACGACAGCGCCCGCTATCGGTTCGGCCCCCGCGAACGGGTTGGTGCGCTGGCAGGATTCAGAGCCGGTCAGATTCTCACCGTGGCCCTCGGACTCGTCGTGGGGGTATTGGTCCTGCGTTCGCGGCCCGACGCCGCCGGCGTCGGAGTGGCGCTCCTGATGTTGGTGCTGTGTGCTGCGCTGGCCACCTGGCCCGTGGCGGGGCGGACGGGCGACCAGTGGATACCGGTGGCGGTGCGCTGGAGCACACGCCGGGTCGGGGGACGGGGCCGATGGCGGGGCCGGCGGCGGGGCCAGCGCCGGACGGACTCGCTGTGCGGGCTACGGCTGCTGAGCGTGGGTCAGCGCGACATGGGCGTGGTGCACGATGTGCGAGGGCGCACACTGACCGCAGTCCTGTCCCTCCGGGGCCAGTCCTTTGCCCTCCTCGGCCCGGACGATCAGGACCGCCGGGTCGCCGGCTGGTCCGCCGTCCTGGCCTCGCTGGCCCGGGAAGGGTCGCCTGTCGAGCGGGTGCAGTGGTTGGCCGCGTCCTTCCCGGACCAAGGGCAGGGCGTCCACGATTACTTGGGCGAGCGGCGCGCGGCGGATCCGGCTTCCGCCTGCGTGAGCTCGTACGAGTCGTTGCTGTGCGACATCGATGCCGACGCCAGCACCCACGACGTGACGCTGGCCGTGCAGGTGCGCATGGGCAAATCGCTCGAGCGCGGCTGCGAGTCGTTGCAACGCGAGGTCGGCCAGATGGTCCGCCAACTGGGCGATGCCGACATCGGGGTCAACGCCGTATCGACCGTCGACGACGTAGCAGACCTGCTGCTGCGCACGTACGAGCCGCAGCGAGGACGGGTGACGGCCGGCGCGCCGGCCGGCGGCGCGTCTCGTTCGACGGCGGACCCGTGGCCCATGGCCATGTCGGAGGAATGGGCCACCCTCCGCGTCGACGGCATGGTGCACGCCACCTTCTGGGTGGCCGAGTGGCCCCGCACCGAGGTGCACAGCGACTTCTTGGCGCCGCTCCTCCTCTCGCCGGCCCGGGCCACGTTGTCGATGGTCATGGAACCGCTCGGTCCGGAGAAGGCGTTGCGCCGGGTGGAGGCGTCGCGGACCGCTGACATGGCCGACGCCGAACTGCGCCGGCGGAGCGGATTCGTGGCCACGGCCCGCCATGCCCGCGAGAGCGAAGTGCTGGCCCGACGCGAAGCGGAACTGGCCGACGGGCACGCCTCGTTCCGGTATGCCGGGTACGTCACCGTCTCGGCCGCCAGCGAGGCGGAGCTGTCGGTGGCCTGCGACGCCGTCCAGCACGCCGCCGGGCAATCCCGGCTCCTCCTCCGTCGCCTGTATGGGGATCAAGCCAGCGGGTACACCTGCACATTGCCACTGGCCCGAGGACTGGCGTGACTGGCTGACTGGGAGGGTCCGACCGTCCCGCTCCTCATGTCGGGCCGTTGCGATTCGGGATGAATAGTACTAGCATAACTAGCACTATGGAACGCTTCCAGATCGACTTGGAAGACCCCACGCCCCTGCATGTCCAGGTGGCCGGTGAGATCCGGCGGTCCATCGCCGAAGGGGAGGCCAATCCGGGGGAGCGGCTCCCGCCGGCCCGGGATCTTGCCGCGGTGCTCGGGGTGAACTCGAACACCGTGCTTCGCGCCCTCCATCAATTGCGTGACGAAGGCCTTCTCGAGTTCCGGCGTGGCCGCGGCATCACGGTCGCCGGAAAGGCGCCCCAAAGAAGCCTGGTCGTCGCGCAAGCGAGAGAGCTTGTGCACCTGGCCCGGCGCAACGGATACCGGCGGGACGAGCTGATACGCATCATCGAAGGCGTCCGGTGATGACGCTCCTCGAGCCTCCGCGAGCTCGGCCCGCCGAGATGGCTGCGGCAGCCTTGATCAAGGAGGCTCGTCGTCGACACCGGCGACGACAGCGTTGGGCCGGTGCGGGCGTCGTCCTTCTCGTGGTCGGACTCGTGGCAACAGCCACCCTGAAATTCGGAAATGGCCATCCCACGCCGGTGGCAACCAAGAGCACGCCCGCTTCTCGATTCGTGCCCCCCACGACGACCCGGAACGGCCGCACCACCATGGCCATTCGACTGCCGGACGGCCGGGGGTTTGCTCTCAGCTACCCCCGATCACTCGACCTGGCCCGGTTTGGTCTCACCGTCGGCGGCGAAGTCGACTGGCCGGTGACCACCGGGACGTTCCGGTGTTGTGGCCAGTACCTGTCGCCCAACTACGGAACGGTCGCGTCGATCTTCTCGGGACAACCGTTGGCCACCTATCGAGGGGTGCATGGGGCGAAGGTCCTCTACTACTCGGGCGCACAGGCCGGATCGCGCTTTTACGAACCAGGGTTCGATTATCTGGTCTTTACCTTCGGACGGTGGGTCGTCCCGGTCATGGACATAGGTCACACCAGCTACTACACGGCCAGGATGACCATCGCCGAGCGAGTCACGTGGGCTCGCTCGTTTGACGCCCACCTCACGAAAGGTGGCTATCTCGTCTTCGCCCCCCACGCGCCCCTCCGTCTGACTCGGGGGCAGATGGATATCGTGCTTCACGGGAGCGCCGGCCTCCTGGAGCTCGGCGGACCCCAGTCGTGCACGGCCACGCAAGCAGCGCCGCAGCTGATTCCAGCAGGGCGCGCGTGGTGTGATCCGAGCACCGGGGTGCACCTGAGTGTCACCGGACAACCCGGGTTTGTTGACCTGGCGTCGTCGGGGTTGGGCATACGACGACTCGGCCCTGTCCATTGACGTACCGGACGAGCTGAGCCCCCGGCACCCGCATCTGATGCTGGTCATCACCGCCATCTCCTAAGAAATCAGATCCAGGGCTTGTTGCCAATGGATGAACCCCGCCGTCGTCGCCGGTGGAGTCCCCGGAATATCCGGAGGCAACCTGCTGTAATGTGAAGCCACGGAACGACGTGAGGAGGCGCTCATGTGGATCATCACAGGAGTCCTGCTCGGAGCGATATTTCTGGCCACTGTGGTCGGATTTCATGCCGGCCCTCACGTGCATGTTGTGATGAGGTCACGACGCCGCGGTTCTCAACGGGGGTCGATGTCCCGAGTTTGCTGCGGCGACTTCGGTTTCATCCGACGGCTCAAAGCGGACACGCAGCGAGCGATACCAGCTGAGCTACACAGCCTTGGATTCAGGGAAACCAACATCTAGAGCAACCAGACATCAAAAGGGAACAACAAAGAAGGAGAAGGACCCACGTGCCTGACAGCGGCAGCGAAAGCGAGAACCCAGTAATCCCCGCCCCGACTCCCGAGCCGAGTGGACCCAGGTCGAACCACGACTGGTGGCCCAATCAGCTGGAGTTAGATGTTCTGCACCAGCACTCGTCCGAGTCCAATCCCATGGGCGAGGAGTTCAATTACGCAGAAGAGTTCAAGACTCTCGACCCCGCCGCGCTGAAGCAGGACGTCATCAAGGTCATGACGACGTCGCAGGACTGGTGGCCGGCCGACTACGGCCACTACGGGCCACTCTTCATCCGGCTGTCGTGGCATGCCGCAGGCACATATCGCATCCACGATGGCCGGGGCGGAGGCGGCACCGGCGCTCAGCGTTTTGCCCCCCTCAACAGTTGGCCTGACAACGCGAGCCTGGACAAGGCGCGCCGCTTGCTTTGGCCGGTCAAGCAGAAGTACGGGCGGAAGATCTCCTGGGCCGATCTGCTTGTCTTCGCCGGCAACTGTGCTCTGGACTCGATGGGTTTCAAGACGTTCGGCTTCGCCTTCGGGCGAGAGGACATCTGGGCGCCCGAGGACGACATCTACTGGGGGCCTGAGGACACCTGGCTCGGGGACGAGCGCTACAGCGGCGACAGGGAGCTCGGCGACCCTTTCGGCGCTGTGCAGATGGGCCTCATCTACGTGAACCCGGAGGGACCCAACGGCAACCCGGATCCACTGGCTGCCGCCAGGGACATTCGAGAAACCTTCCGTCGTATGGCGATGAACGACGAGGAGACCTTTGCGCTCATCGCCGGCGGTCACACGTTCGGCAAGTGCCATGGTGCAGCCGGAGCGGAGTACGTCGGTCCGGAACCCGAGGGTTGCCCTCTCGAAGCGCAAGGCCTGGGCTGGCCGAACACCTTCGGCAGCGGCACGGGCGACGATGCAATCACCAGCGGGATAGAGGGTGCGTGGACCAATGAGCCCACGAAGTGGGACAACGGGTACCTCGACAATCTGCTCACGTACGACTGGGAGCTGACGACAAGCCCCGCCGGTGCGAACCAGTGGACTCCCAAGGATCCCGCAGCACAGGGCACCGTGCCCGATGCTCATGATGCGTCGAAGCGGCACGCCCCGATGATGCTGACGACGGACCTTGCGCTGAAGATGGATCCGATCTACGCGCCGCTGGCAAAGCGCTTCCACGAGAACCCGGACCAGTTGGCAGACGCGTTCGCCAAGGCGTGGTACAAGCTGCTGCACCGCGACATGGGACCCGTCTCGCGCTACCTCGGCCCTTGGATTCCCGAGCCGCAGCTGTGGCAGGACCCCGTCCCAGAGGTCGATCATGAGCTCATCGGGGAGGCGGACATTGCTTCCCTCAAAGGCAAGATCCTCGCCTCCGGCCTGTCCGTTTCCCAGCTGGTCTCCACCGCATGGGCGTCGGCGGCAACCTTCCGCGGCACCGATATGCGTGGCGGGGCGAACGGGGCACGGATTCGCCTTGCGCCGCAAAAGGACTGGGAGGTCAACAATCCGGCGGAACTGGCCAAAGTGCTGAAGACCTTCGAGGAGATTCAGCGGGACTTCAACAGCTCACAGTCCGGCGGAGTGAAGGTCTCGCTTGCTGACCTGATCGTCCTGGGTGGGTGTGCGGCCGTCGAGCAGGCGGCGAAAAACGCCGGGTCCGACGTAACGGTTCCTTTCACGCCGGGGCGCACGGACGCCTCGCAGGAGCAAACCGACGTGGAGTCGTTTGCCGTGCTCGAACCGAACTCCGACGGCTTTCGCAACTACTTGCGAGCCGGAGAGAAATTGCCGGGGGAGCACGCGCTGGTGGAGCGGGCCAACCTGTTGACGCTGACCGCCCCCGAGCTGACGGTTCTTGTCGGCGGCCTGCGTGCCCTGAACACCAACTTCGACCACTCTGCACACGGCGTCTTCACCGCCCGGCCCGAGACGTTGACCAATGACTTCTTCGTGGCATTGCTCGAGATGAGCACAGTATGGAAGGCATCCGCCTCGGCTGAGAACGTCTACGAGGGGCGCGACCGTGCGACGGGCGAGGTCAAGTCGACCGCCACCGCCGTCGACCTCGCCTTCGGTTCGAACTCCCAGCTCCGAGCCGTCTCGGAGGTCTACGCATCTGACGACGCGAAAGATAAGTTCGTACGTGACTTCGTGGCCGCGTGGAACAAGGTCATGAACCTCGATCGCTTCGATCTCGCCTGATGCCATCCCTGGGTTTGGTGACCGGTTCTGGTCGAGCCGGTCATCAAACCCTGCGTGGGAAGCCAATATCGGCCCTGACGCAAGAGGTCTCGATCCGCGTCCTGACTGAGGCAGTACACGTCAGGGTTTGGCCAACGTTCGTGCCGGCGGACGATTGGATCCAGGGCATGCAGGCCTTTGAAAGCAGCGACGATGGTCGTTGTGTCTGGATGGGGTCCCTTCGAAGGACCTGACCGTGGAAGACCCCGATACCCTGACCGCGCTCTTTCGCCGGCACGGCCTCAAGGTCACCCGCCAGCGGCAATGCATCTTCGAGGTCCTTTCCGCCAACCCCGCACACTCCACCGCGGAGGCGATCTACGCCATCGCCAAGCGGCGGATGCCGAGCATCTCCTTGAAGACCGTGTACGAGATACTGCACAGCTTGGCCGCCTTAGGTCAGATCCACCAGATCGATCTGGGCACTGGATCCACCCATTTCGACACCGACATCCATCATCACCACCACCTGGTGTGCTCGACCTGTGGCCGGATCGAAAATATCGACCTGGACCTTGGTCTCTTCGCCCTGACCGCAGCAGAACGAAAGGGGTTCATGGTCAGTCACACCGAGGTGATCTTCCGCGGTCTATGCCCGGACTGTGGAGCCCGCGACTCGGGGAGCAAGTAGCTCGTTCGACTATTCTCCACGTGAAAGTACGTGTCGCTGTGATAGGTCCGAACTGAGTCCGACCGTTACCTTCCGTGAAGGGAAGTACCGGCCCCCGGATCCCAGCCCACCAGATCACCACGCGGAACCTCGGCGCCGCCTACCCCTTCATCGCCGAGGCCGGCCTGGGCCAGCGCGGCGTCATCATCGGGGACGACCTGTTGGGCGGGTCATTTGTCTTCGACCCCTTCGAGCTCTACGCCCAGGGGGTGGTGTCCAATCCCAACATGGTGGTGTTCGGCCAGATCGGCCGAGGTAAGAGCGCCTTCGTCAAGACGTTCCTCTGGCGCCAAGCGGTGTTCGGGCGAAAGGCTTGGGTCGTCGATCCCAAGGGAGAGTACAGCGACCTGGCCGCCGCCTGGGGCGTGCGCCCGGTCGCGCTGCGGCCGGGGGGCGCCATCCGGCTCAACCCACTCGACCCGGGACCCGGGCCCGCCGGCAGCGTGGAGGACGGCGAGGGGAGCACGGCGCGCCGACAGATGGAATTGCTCTCTTCACTGGCCAGTGCCTGTCTCGGACGTAGCCTGCTGCCGCGTGAGCGGGCCGCATTGGGTGTGGCGTTGGTGTCGGCGACCGAACGGGCCGACGCGCCGACCGTGCCCTCGGTCGTCGAGGAGCTGCTCGCCCCAACCGCTGCTTCGGCAGCGTCATTGCGTACCGAGCTGCACGACCTGTTGGAAGATGGCCGCGACGTGGCACTGGAGCTTCGACGTCTCGTGCACGGTGATCTGTGCGGGATGTTCGACGGTCCGACGACATCGGGCCTGGACCTCTCCGCTCCGCTGGTCGTGCTCGACCTCTCCGCCCTCTACACCTCGGCCGCTCTGGGCATTCTCATGGCCTGCGCCACTGCGTGGCTACAGGCTGCCTTGGCCCGAGCCTCATCGGCTCGGGGACCGACCGAGAGAACGAGCGGACAGGTCTTCCTGGTGGTCGACGAGGCGTGGGCCATCCTCTCGAACCTCGGGGTGGCAAGGTGGCTCCAGTCGTCGTGGAAGCTCTCACGGGCCTTCGGGGTGTCCAACGTGGCCGTGCTGCACCGGGTGTCCGATCTGCGCTCGGTCGGTGCCTCGGATTCGGAGCAGGTGGCGCTGGCCCAGGGACTCCTGGCCGACTCCGAGACCCGCGTGATCTACGCCCAGTCGCCGGGAGAGCTGGCCCTCGCTGCTGAACTGCTCTCCCTGTCGGCCACCGAGAGCGATGTGTTGCCCCAACTTCGCCGGGGCGTCGCCCTCTGGAAGGTGGGGCAACGGTCCTTCCTGGTCCAGCATCGGCTCAGCCCGATGGAGCGCCTGTTGGTGGACACCGACGGGGCGATGACGCCGCCCGCCCTCTCGTGAACGGTCTCACCGCCACGGTGATGCCGCTGGCCTTCGGGGGTGCTGTGGTGGCCGCTTACTCGTTTCGCCATAGTGGCCGGCCCGAGCGCAGCCCGACGGCGCGGTCCCGCGGCGCCCGATGGGCCCGGCGCCGCGACCTCGGTCCGCTCCTCCTTCCATTGCACCGACCGCATCCGGGTCGTCTCGGCTTGGGCTCCACGGCGGGCGGCGGCCCGCCGGCCCGGGTGGTGGCCGAACCGGCGCAGTCGTTGGTAGTGGTGGGGCCGACCCAGAGCGGGAAGACCAGCGCCCTGGCCGTGCCGGCCATCTTGGGATGGGAGGGCCCCGTGCTGGCGGCCAGCGTCAAGAGCGACCTTCTGCGACACACGCGGCAACACCGCGCCGGACGGGGCCAGGTGTGGTGCATCGATCCGACCCGGTCGACGGGAGCACCGGCCAGCGAATGGACCCCGCTGGGCGCCTGCTCGGCGTGGCCCGGGGCGCGGCGCATGGCGGCCGACCTGTGCGAAACGGCCAAAGCCGACGGCACGACGGCCGATGGGGAGTTCTGGTACGCCACGGCGGCGAAACTATTGGCCCCGCTCCTCTTCGCCGCGGCCGTACGTGGTGGCTCCATGGCCGACGTGATGCGCTGGGTCGACCTCCAAGAGGTCGCTGAGGTCTCCGACATCTTGGAGACGGCCGGGCTCCCCGAAGCACTTGAGGCGGCGCGCGCCTCATGGTGCCGGGACGAACGGACCCGCAGTTCGGTGTACACCACGGCCGAGACCGTCCTGGCTCCCTTCGCAGCCTCGGGCGGGCCGGCGGCCTCGAAACAATGGTTCGACCCGGGCGACCTCCTCGACGGGTCGCACACCGTGTACCTCTGCGCGCCGGCGCACGACCAGCGGTGGCTGCGCGGCTACTTCTCCGCCCTGACCACGCAGGTGCTTTCGCAGGCGTTCGCGCGTTCCACGCGGTCGGGTCAGCCACTCGACCCACCACTGCTCGTCGTGCTCGATGAAGCGGCCCACATCGCCCCCCTGGCCGAACTCGACGGATTGGCGGCCACCTGTGCTTCGCACGGCGTGCAGTTGGTCACCGTCTGGCAGGACCTGGCCCAGGTGCGGGCCCGCTACGGCGCCCGGGCGCCGACGGTGCTGAACAACCATCGGGCCAAGCTCTTCCTGCCCGGTATCGCCGATCCCGACACCTTGGAGTACGCCAGCCGTCTGATCGGTGACGAGGAGGCCACGCTGCCCTCGGTCACCCGTGACGCCAAGGGTGGGCGGTCCACCACGCAGAGCCGGGGGCCCCGCCGCCTCCTCCCGCCCGAGGACCTGCGGTGCCTCGGACGCGGCGATGCCGTGTTGGTCTACGGCACGCTGCCGCCGGCCCGCCTCCGGCTGAGACCGTGGTGGGCCGACGCCGGCACCGCGGTGCCACGCCGCTAGATGCTCCCGGTCTCTCCGGCCTCGCCGCGCACTTCACGGATGTAGCCCACCAGCTCGTGCACGCTGTGCGATTCCACCCAGGGCGACAGGTCAACCGTGAAGTCGGCCTCGGACGAGCCTTCATCGAGCGGGTGGGGTTCCGAAGCCAAGAAGCGCTCTCCCACGTACCTCACTTCGGTCAGCACCTCGGCGTAGGGGAGGGTGCTGGCGGCGGGCGAGCCGAAACCGAACACGCGCTCGGAGCCGAGCACCGCGTTGGCCGTGGCGCGGCCGGCCAGGAGCCGGCGGAAGTCGTTGCGCTCGAGCTCTCCCTCGTACGCCTCGAGGATGTGCAGCATACGAGCGAGATCCTTTTCACCGAAGGCGTAGAAGACGTTGGGGGCGGGCAGGTCACCCCACACCCCCCACATCCACCAGCGCAGGCCCGACGGCAGGGTGGCCATGCACTGCTGCACGCCGCGCCCCACCACCTCGTGCCCGTGGTGCACATCGTGGGGTGAGGGTGACACGACGATGCTGGCGTCGTACTCGGCCACGATCCCCGGCACCTCGGTCGCCACCCGGACGGTGGCCAGCGCCAGATCGTCGCCCACGGAGATGTCGAGTGGCGGGTCCAGGAAGACGGGCACGAAGCCGGCCCGGCGCGACGCCTCTTCAGCTTCGGCCCGCCGCCGGTCGCGCTGCTCGGGGAAGCCCAGGCTGGCAATCACACTGACGACCCGCCACCCGCGATCGCTCAGGTGCAGGAGAGCTCCGGGGCAGCCGACGGCCTCGTCGTCGGGGTGCGGGGCCACGTGGACGACGGTGGGGGCCATACCACGTGAAGATTAGGCCCGGGTCGGTGATCCAAACCCAGACCACCTCGCGGGAGCGCCGTCAGATCGGTGCGCCCGGCGCCACCAGCGGCCACGGGCGCTCGCGTTCGACCACCCGGGCCAGCTCCAGCAGGAGCGGCTCGGTGTGGTGACGGCCGATGATCTGCATGCTGACCGGCAGCCCGTCGACCAGTCCGGCCGGGATGGCCACGGCCGGGTTGCCGGTCGTGTTGGCCGGAATGGTCAGGGCGCCGTTGTTCCCCACCGCGGCCTCGAAGCCGACCTCGCTGACCAGGTCGACCCCGTCCACCACCGTGGGCATGGGTCCTTTGGCCGGGAAGGCGACGTCGGGGTTGGTGGCGCAGATGATGAAGTCGACCTGGTCGAAGAGCGTGGCCAGTTTCACGATCATGTCGCGCCGAAAGATCTCGATGTCCTTGGCCGTCTCCAGGCCGTAGTGGTTTGTGGCGATGTTGGCGGCCAGCATGATCTCGGGGGTGAGCTCCGATTCACAGGCCGGGTAGCGATCGCCCAGGTCGACCAGCAGTGACGCCGTGCCGGCCAGGGCCCACTCCAGACCGCCCCGGGGCAGCGTGACGGGGATGTCCAGCCGCTCCAATCCGGCGTCGGCGATGAGGTCGGCCGCCGCACGCTCCACGCGTTCGGTGACCGCCGAGGCCACGAAGGCGGCCCCCAGATCCGTCGAGACCGCCACCTTCATGCCCGCCAGATCCAAGGAGCCGAGGCCCGCCTCCCACCCTTCGACGCGGGGGAGGCTGAAGGGGTCGTACTCACTGGCCCCGTTGCAGACGTCGTACCAGCGGGCGGCGTCGCGCACCGAACGCGACAGACAGCCGATCACCGCGGTCAACGGTTCGATCTCGGCGCGCGGACCCTTGGGGATGCGCCCGAACGTCGCCTTGAGGCCCAACAGCCCGGTGAAGCCGGCCGGGATGCGGATCGATCCGCCGCCGTCCCCCCCGGTGCAGATGGGCAGCAGCCCCCCGGAGACCGATGCCGCCGAGCCGCCGGACGAGCCACCGGGCGTGCGCTCGAGGTCGTAGGGGTTCGAGGTGGCCCCGTGCAGCCGGGTGTAGGTGCAGTTGATGCCCCCGAACTCACTCGCCGTGGTCTGACCGACCAGGACGGCCCCGGCCTCGCGCAAGCGGGAGGTCATGGTCCCGTCGTAGTCGGCGATCCTGTCCTTCAGGACCAATGACGCCTCGGTCCGTGGCCACCCCTGGACCGGATCGAGTTCCTTGACTCCGATGGGCACCCCTCCGAAGGGCTGCGACACATCGGCCGCTGCGGCAGTCTCCCGCGCCTGCTCCTCGTCCACGAAGGACACCGCGTTGAGCGACGAGCCGGCGATGGCGGCCAATGACGCCTCGAGGGCCTCGGTCGGGGAGATGATGCCGGCCCGGAATGCGTCGACCAGCGAGCAGGCATCTTCCATCCATGGTTGCTCGATCATGGGCCAGGACGCTACCGGTTCGATCGGTCACCCCGCCCCGCCGCGGGGCACCTGCCTTGCCTCAGCGCTTGCCGCTGCGCTTGCATGTACGCCGCTCGACGCGCGCTGATCCGAGGCTGGCCGTTGCCGCCTCCTGAGCCCGAGCGGACCGGCCCAGGTACAGTGCGGTCGTGTCCTCTATCCCGTCTGCTGCCCCGTCCGACGCCCAGCCCGACGACCAGCCCGGGACGACTCCCGAGCACCCCTTCACGCTGGCGATCGACGTTGGGGGGACCGGGCTGAAGGCGTCGGTGCTCAGCCGGGACGGGTCCATGGTGGCCGACCGGGTCAAGATCGCCACCACCTACCCGCTCCCACCCGACGGCGACCATGGGCTGGTGGCGGCGCTGACCACGCTGGTCCAGCCGCTCCCGCCGGCCGACCGCGTCTCGTGTGGCTTCCCCGGCATGGTGCGCCGCGGTCACGTGTTGAGCGCCCCGCATTTCGTCCTGAAGAAAGGACCGGGCTCATCGGTCGACAGCGACCTGTTCGCCGCCTGGTCGGACTTCGATCTGGCCTCCGCCCTGGCGGAATCGCTCAACATCCCCGCCAGGGTGGCCAACGACGCCGACGTGCAGGGTGCCGCCGTGGTCAACGGCAAGGGACTCGAGGTGGTCATCACGCTGGGCACCGGCTTCGGCAGCGCCGTCTTTATGGACGGGACCCTGCTCCCGCACATCGAACTGGCTCACCAACCGTTCCGCAAGGACGAGACCTATAACGAGCAGGTGGGCGAGATGGCGCGCAAGAAGGTGGGCGACAAGCGCTGGAACCACCGGGTGCGCGAGGCCATCGGCTGTCTCGACGCGCTTTTCTTTTTCGACCACCTCTACATCGGTGGCGGCAACGCCCGCCGGATCGAGCGGGACGAACTGGGCGACGTCCTCGAGCGCATCACCGTGGTGGACAACACGGCGGGGATTCTGGGCGGGATCAAGCTCTGGGAAGGGCAGCACCTGGGCGTATGACACCGCCACGCATCACCCTGGTGGGCGGGGGCAGCACCCACTGGACGCCCACCCTGCTGGTCGACTTGGCCAACACCCCGGCCCTGGCCGAGACCGAGGTCACGCTGTACGACATCGACCCCACGACCCTGCCGCCCATGCTCGAGCTGTCCGCCCACATCGCCCGTTCCCGCGACATCGGCCTCACCGCCAGGGCCGCTCCCGACCTCCCCTCAGCCCTGGAGGGCGCCGAGTTCGTCCTGACCACGCTGTCGGTCGGCGGCTTCGCCTCCATGGTGCACGACATCGAGATCCCCGCCACCTACGGCCTGCGCCAGCCGGTCGGCGACAGCGTGGGGCCGGGCGGGATCATGCGCGCCCTGCGCAGCATCCCGGTCATGGTGGACATCGCCCGGGCCGTGGAAGAACACGCGCCCGACGCCATGCTCCTCAACGTGTCCAACCCGCTCTCGACCCTGTGCCGGGCCATGAGCAAGGAAACAGCCGTCACCACTGTCGGGCTCTGCAACGAGATGGTCGGGTTCCAGTTCGCCATGAGCCTGATCTTCGAGTGCGGCATGCACGAGGTCAAGCCGACGGTGGCCGGCGTCAATCACCTGCCCCTGGTCACCAGCTTCACCGTCGGCGACGACGACGGCTTCAGCCTGCTGCGCGATTTCCTGGAGAATCCCGGTGACCGGGCGAACGACCCCATCTGGATGAACCCGCCACCCCCCAACAGCCATTGGCGCAAGCATTCGGACGGGGAGAAGTGGACCAAGTCCGACGTGGTCCTCAACAACGCGGTGAAGTTGGAGCTGTTCCAGCGCTTCGGCGTCCTGCCCGGGGCGTCCGACACCCACGTGGTGGAGTTCTTCCCCGGCTTCGTCACCCCCGAGTCCGACTTCGGGCGCACCTGGGGCGTGCACCACTACGGCATCGCCGGGCACAAGGCCGACAAGGACGACGACGACGCCTCGGTCGGGCGGCTCATGGGTTCCGACACGATTCCCACCTGGGGCTCGGGCGAGTTGGTGGCCGATCTCATCAGCGCCGTGGTGACCGGCACGCCGCGGGCCCTGCCGATGAACCTCCCCAACTCAGGCCAGGTGACCACCTTGCCCGATGGCGCCATCACCGAGTGCATGGGGATCGCCGACGCCGACGGCGTGCACGCCCGTGACCGGGTGGCGGTGCCCTCGATCCTGGGCGAGTACCTGCGCCGGATCCACGCCTCCCAGGAGCTCACCGTCGACGCCGCGCTGAGCGGCGACCGCACCACCGTGCTCGAGGCCATGCTGGCCGATCAGATGGTCAGTCGCCTGCCCTACCAGGGCGTGGTGGCCATGACCGACGAGCTCCTGGTTGCCACCGCCCCCTGGCTCCCCACGTTCGCCGCGGCGGGGTGACCTCGGCCCCGACATCCGACGGCGTGTTGGCCTGGGACCCGCTGGACAAGCGGTACAAGTCCGATCCCCATTCGATCTGGCGCCGCCTGCGCGACGAGGCGCCCCTCTATTACAACGCGGAGCTCGACTTCTACGCCCTGAGCCGTTTCGCCGACACCGACGCGGCCCACCGCGACGCCAAGACCTTCAGTTCGGCCCACGGCACCGTGCTGGAGATGATGACGCCCGAACTCATGGAGGGCGGCCTCATGATCTTCCTGGATCCGCCCGACCACACCCGCCTCCGCCGGCTGGTCTCGAAGGCCTTCACGCCGCGCCGCATCGCCGTGCTCGAGGACGAGATCCGCACGTTGTGCGCCGACCTGCTCGATCCGCACGTCGGCTCGGACGGCTTCGACTACGTAGCCGATTTCGGCGCCCTGGTGCCGGCGACCGTCATCGCCGCCTTGCTCGGTGTGGCGCCGGGCCACCGGGACGAGATGCGCGAGCTCATCGACGGGACCTTCCACCTCGACCCGGTAACCGGCATGTTCAACGACGTCTCCGCCGCGGCCATGGGAGAGCTGCACGCGTACGTAGAAGCGCAACTGAAGGAGCGGCAGCGGGCGCCGCGCCCCGACATGTTCACCGATCTCCTGCAGGGCGACATCGTCGAGGAGGACGGTCAGCTCCGCCGCCTCACCCTCGAGGAAGCCACCATGTTCTCCCTACTGCTGGCCAGTGCCGGCACCGAGACCGTGGCCCGCCTGATCGGGTGGGCCGGCGTGGTCCTGGCTGACCACCCGGAGCAACGGGCCGAGCTGGTGGCCGACTCCTCACTCCTGCCCAACACGGTGGAGGAGCTACTGCGCTTCGAAGCCCCCTCACCGGTGCAGGGGCGCTGGACGACGGCCGACACGGAATTCCACGGCCAGGTCGTCCCCGCCAACTCCAAGCTGCTCCTGATCGACGGCTCGGCCGGGCGCGACGAGCGGGCGTTTCCCGACGCCGACCGCTTCGACATCCACCGCGTCATGGACCACCACCTGTCCTTCGGCTACGGGGTCCACTTCTGCCTGGGCGCCGCGCTGGCCCGCCTCGAAGGGCGCGTCGCCCTGGAGGAGACGCTGGGCCGGTTCCCCCAGTGGTCGGTCGACCTGGACCGGGCCGTACCCCTCCACACCAGCACCGTGCGGGGGTACACCAAGCTGCCCATCACGTTCTGACGGCCGACGCCGCCTAGCGCAAGATGTTGACGGCGCGGGCGATGACCAGGCCCAGGATGGCCAGCGAGGTCATCGATTGGAGTCCCATGGCCAACTTGGCCCAATGCTTCAGCGGCATCACGTCGGTCGGGCTGAAGGCGAGGGCATTGGTGGTGCCGAGATAGAGGTAGTCGAAGAATGTGGGGCGCCAGCCCGGTTCGGCCAGGTGCGGGCTCAGATGCTGGGGAAAGGCGAGGTCCGGGAACTCTCGTGGCGCGACCAGGCGCGCCTCGGGACCACCGTTGTCGAACTCCCAGTAGACGAAGGTGAAGCTGATGATGGTGTAGACCCACACCACCGAACCATCCAGCAGGATCCGGCCGGCCGAGTTGGTCTCGGGTCCGCCGCGGATGATCTCGTAGACGAGGTGGATCGTGACCGCGGCCGCCCCGGCGACCAGAATGATCACCAGCCCGACGGACAGGGCACGTACCACGGTGGACCGGCGGTCGATCCGACCGGGGTCGGCAACGACCACGGCCACCAGGAACAGCCCCTCGAACGCCGGGAAGAGCCACTTGGGGACCAAGCTCGGGTGATCCGGGAGCAGGAACGGCAACACCATGGCCACGACGATGACCAGGGCCATGGGCCACCGCTTCTCCCCCTGGGGTGCCGCTTCGACGTTCGTGATGACCCGAATCGTAGGGGTTGCCGACGCATCGACGGCGGGCCGCCCACGCTCGACCATCCGGTGATCACCGGGGAGCGGCCGAGTCGAAAGTGGCCGCCCTGAGGTGTCGCTTCCACGAAGAGAGCAGTTCGCTCACCTCGTCTAGGCTTGCCTCGCTGCTGGTGACCCGAACCATGACTCTTCCGATGCTGCTCAAGCGTCATGGTGAGTCACCAGGGGTTCTGCTCGGATCAAAAGTCCTGGCAGAGACGCAAAACCAGCGCTCGTAGCTCAACGGACTAGAGCATCTGACTACGGATCAGAAGGTTGGGGGTTCGAATCCCTCCGAGCGCGCGAATTGGGCTTGACCCGTTCGGCGGTCCAGCAGGCATCGAGATCGCGCTGTACCTCCTCGTCCAAGGGCGACGAAACCGGCACCGGGCCACCGTGGACGGATGTCCTAGGCGGCTGCCGCGCCCTCGCGACACAGGATGATTGCGTCGCATGTGCCACAGAAGAGCAGTTGCAGTTCACTCGCATCATGTCGTCGGGTCGACCGCCGGGGCCCGCAACGGCATCGCCACGCGAGCCACCACAACGTCAGGTCGGGACCGAAGCGCCGCAGAGAGCACCAAGTCAATCTGATTGTGCAAGAGGCGATAGCGAAGGCGCTCAGGGATCACGACCGGAATCAGGACGACGATCTGTTGTTGGTCACTGTGCTCTTGAACGTCATCGATGAAGGCGACGATTGGTTGTACCACCGACGTGAAGTCGGTGTGCAGGATACGCAGCGGGGGTCCAGGGTTCCACTGCGCCCAAGCTCTCTCCAATTCCTCACTCTCCGGCCCATCAACTCCTGGGTCCATCGCGACCGAGACAGCGACGACCTCCTGGCCCATCGACAAGGCTTCGGCAAGTGCGTATTCGGTCAGACGCGACACGCTGGTCACGGGAACAATCACCAACGTGCGCCTGCCGACCGGCTTGGTCGGGATGCTCCCCACTCCGAGTTCCAGGCCAGCGCGTTGGTAATACGCATGGATGCGCACGAAAAGCAGTACGAACGCCGGGACAGCCAAGACGACAACCCATGCCCCTTGGGCAAACTTCGAGACCAGAAACACCAAGGTCGCCAAGGCGGTCACCACTGCACCGAAGCCATTCACCAGGGCGCGGTAGTGCCAACGAGGTGGTCGTTCTCGCCACCAGTGCACGACCAGTCCTGCTTGGGAGAGTGTGAAGCCCGTGAACACGCCAATGGCGAAGAGAGGAATCATCGCGTTCGTATTCCCACCGACCGCGATCAGGAGCGCGGCAGAGAGGCCAGCCAGCACCCAGATGCCGTTGCCAAAGACCTGTCGATCGCCGCGAAGGGAGAACAGATGGGGCAGGTAGTGGTCCCGAGCCAGCAGGCTGGCCAATATGGGAAGCCCACCGAATGAGGTATTGGCTGCCAGTGCCAGCACCACGGTGATGGTCAGGGAAAGGATGTAGTAGGCCCAGTGTCGGCCCACGGCCATACCCATGATCTGGCTGAGCACCGTCTGGTTCGAGCGCGGACCGATGTGCCAGCGTCGGGCTAGTACGGCCAAGCCCAGCAGCATGACGCCCAGGATGACGCCGAGGAGCATCTCTGTTCGCTTGGCCCGAGTCACCCGGGGCGTCTTGAACAGCGGGACGCCGTTGGCGATCGCTTCCACACCGGTCAGCGCGCTGCAACCGGCTGAGAACGCCTTCAGGATCAGCAAGAAGCCGACAACCTGTAGTCCATGAGTCGGCAGCAATGACTGCCCTGGTTGGGGTTCATTGAGTCCCAAGGGGTGGACGAGACCGATGGCGATGACGGCCAAGAGCCCGACGATGAAGAGCATCGTGGGTAGCAGGAACGCTCGTGCCGTCTCCCCCAGACCTCTCAGATTGAGCAGGGTAATGAGAGCAAGGATGCCGAGGCAGATCGGAACTGTGGCCGAAGTCAGACTCGGAAAGGCAGAGGTAAGGGCACCCACTCCAGCCGCTATCGAGACCGCGACAGTCAGCGTGTAGTCGACGATCAACGCCGCACCAGCCACCAGACTGGTGCCTGCGCCCAAGTTGGCCCGAGACACCGCGTAGGCGCCACCGCCTCCCGGGTACGCATCGATGACTTGGCGGTACGAAAAGACCAAGATGGCCAAGAGGGCCACGATCGCCACCGTGATCGGAAGGACCAGGTGCAGTGATCCTGATCCGGCAACCGCCAGCACGACGATGATCGCCTCGGGACCGTAGGCGACCGAGGTCAACGCGTCGAGCGACAGAGCGGAGAGACCCTCTACGGGAGTGATCTGCTCCTTGGATGCCTCGCTTGACCGCAAGGGCCTTCCAACGAGCACATTCCACAAGGATCGACCCGGCTCGTGATCAGACTCGGCTCGATCCGGCACATCAGCATCGTAGGGTCATGCGGACCACCGGTTCATGCTCTCCGTTCCTCCAACTCGATTGCTACCGTCGTCTGGAAAGCGCTACGAGCGCGGTTGCACCAACCGCTCCCTCAAACCCTTCGACTCCATCGAGGATGCGGCCTGATCATCGCGAAAGAACTCCCGGGGCGGCAGTTCGAAGCATCCGAGAAGCGAATGGCGCTGATCCAGAGTTTCTCGGGCTGTTGTGTCGATTTCGTCCGGGCGATTCGTCGTTCAGGTGAATCCAGCTCCACCACTACCAGAGGAGAATCCCATGCCCCATCCCGTCATCCACGCAGAGATCCGCTCCCAGGACCCTGACTCCACCCGGCAGTTCTTTGCCGGCCTGTTCGGTTGGAAGGTCGCTTCAGAAGGCGCATTGCCCGGTTTCACCTTCATCGACACAGGCGTCGAGGGCGGAACCCATGTCGCGATCAGTCCCCGTCAGGGCGCCGACGACGAGGTGCTGTTCTTTGTCGGAGTAGAAGACGTGGCCGCCACATTGAAGAAGGCCGAGGAATTGGGTGGAACGATCATTCAGCCTGTCCAAAACGTGCCGGGGACGACCTTTGGCGTATTCGCCGACGCACAGGGGCACAAAGTCGGGGTGGCAGCGAACGGATAGGGCAGGTCTCATATCCGCCCGCTCGCAGTCTTGCGGCGGAGGCCGGTTCGGGGTGTTGGCGTCACCCCCTGTTCCGAGCTCCAGCGGCGGATTCCGTGACGGGCCCTGTCCCCGGAAGCTGGGTCTTCCTATCCGCTGAAGCCATCGACGTTGACGGACGGCAGATCCTCCACTTCCTGCTTGGTGAGGGTGAGGCGGATGCCGTTGTCGATCCCGCTCACGGCGCGGATCGGGATGGCCACTTCCTTGCGGCCCCAGAGGTGACCCTCCTGCAGGAGTACGTGGGTCACATGATGATTATGCGGTGCGATGACCAGCCCCTCCACGTGTCCGATCTCCCCGTCCACCGCGTGCACCTGCTCACCGCGGCGCACCGCCACCTCGCCCAGTGGGAGCGTGTCCTGCGTCACAGCCGGTGTGGTGTTGCCGGGGCCGATGATGTCGCGGTTGGCGTAGTAGGGCATCGACATCGTCTGATCGGCCGGGTATCCGGCGTAACCGGTCCCGGGCAGGAACTGGATTTCCTCGGCGATCTCGAGCAGTTCGAACTCGGCGGTCGTACAGCTGAGACGAACCTCGCCGGTTGACGCCGTGACCAGGTGGAGAGGAACCAGCCGACCGAGGCCGGCTCGGTGCTTCGGCTCGACCACCAGGTGGGTGACCGTCTGTGCGACGGGATTCACGACCACCTTGGTCACTGCTCCACAAGGCCCATCGGTACAGGAGACCTCGGTTCCGATCGTGAACTGCGTTGGCTCAGGCATGGGCCCCTTCCTCGTGTCACCGGATCCTAATGAGTCTGAGCCGCCCACTGGATTGTGGACGAAAGGACAGGTGGAGGAGGTGGCTGCGGGGTGACGGTTACGCCGGTTCGGCGGACAGGGCCGGATCGGCGGATGATTCCGGAGGCCCGGCATCTTCGCCGAGCTCGGGGGGCAGCTCCTGCAAGCCCCGCTGGAGTCCGATGAACGCCACGACGGCCGCAAGCGCCATGATGCCGCACATGACGAACAGCACCACTTCGATGGCGTGGGCGAAATCCATGCGGAAATACTGCGGAATGTGCATGGTCGACGTCCCGGCCTGGCTCTGCGACCTGCTGGCCGCCACTTGGGTCGGATCGTGAAGACCCGGGTAGAGCTTCCTGAGCGATGCCGTCAGCTGGGAGCGTTGGACCGAGAGCAAGATGGTTCCGAGGATGGCCAATCCGAGACTGGCCCCGTAGTTCCGGATGGTCTGCGTAATCCCGGTGGCCTCGCCGTAGGACAACGTCGATGCCCGGTTGACGGCATCCGTATTGGCCGGACCCAACATCATGCCCATCCCGGCTCCGGCCACGATGATCCACCAGCGCTGATCGGCAAAACTGAGCGTGGTCACCTTGGAAGCCCATAGACCAAACCCGACGGCGGCGATGGCGCACCCCAGCACGACCGCCCGTTTCGCTCCCTCCCGGTCGAGGATCCGTCCTCCGATCTGGGACGAGACCACGAAGCCAAGGAAGAAGAAGAGGAGGAAGATCCCCGCCTTGTTGGCGGAATCGTTCAGTGAGATCTGGGCGTATTCACTGGCGAAGAAGAAGATGGGGATGAAGGCCATCATCGAGATCAGCAGAACGATGTTCTCGCTTGAAAAGGCCCGGATCCGGAAGATCCTCACCTGGACGAGGGGGATGGCGGTCCTCTGCTCGACCAGCACGAAAACGGCGATGACCACCAGGCCACCGAAGATGCAGGCCCAGGTTCCCGGATTGCTCCACCCCCAGAGCACCGACTGCTGAAATCCGAACACGCTCAACCCGATCCCGAGTCCGATGAGGAGCGCTCCCCAATAGTCGATCGGCACTCTCTTGTACTCCGTTTGGGGTTTCGAAATCGCGATCAACACCAGAGCGATGATCGCCACCGGTACGTTCACAAAGAAAATGGCTCGCCAGGTCCACTGGGTCAGGTAACCGCCGAGGATGGGGCCGATGGCCGTCAGGCCGCCCGCGATGCCGAAGAAGATGGCCAGGGCCTTGCCCCGCTCGCGCAACGGAAACGTCTGCACCACGATGGCGAGAGCGGCTGGGAACATGATGGCACCGCCGGCCCCTTGCACGACCCGGAAACCCACGATCCATGCTTCGGCGTAGCTGCCTTTGGGTGTCAGGCCGCACATGGTCGATGCGGCGGCGAAGACGACGACGCCGATGATGCACATGCGCCGATGGCCGAAGATGTCCGACAGCCGACCTCCGAGGGCGAAGAGCGCGGCTAGGGAGAGGATGTAGGCGTTCACCACCCACTGGACTCCGGTGGAGGACAGACCGAGTTCATGTTGGATACTCGGCACGGCGATGGAGACGATCGTCTGGTCGATGAACGACATCGACACCGCGAAGATCATTGCGGCCAGAATCATGTTTCGGTTTTGCCCGCCACCTCGCGCCATGGTGCGCCTCCAGTCGGGACCCACAGTACCGGCTGGTCGCCCTCTTTCCCGGAGGAAATTCTTACGTGGACGAGGGATGAGGGCGCGTGAGCGCGTCCCTCACGCTCAGAGCACGCTGAGAGCCGACTCGGAGCCGACCAGACGACCCGCCAGGATCCGAGCGGACGCCGATCCTGCAGCGAACCCGGTGAGGGACCCTGCGGCGCCTGGGCCAACACCTGGAGGGGCGATGGCGGCGATGGTCGTGTGGTCCAATTCAGATATCCGAGTGACGGGAGATTGCCATGAGAATTGCCGTGGCGGGTGGAACGGGCATGGTCGGGAAGTACGTCGTTGAGGCGGTCACGGGTGCTGGCCATGAGGCGGTCGTGCTGAGCCGGTCCCGTGGCGTGGACCTTCGCACGAATGGAGGCCTGGCCTCCGCCCTCGACGGGGTGGAGGTGATCATCGATGCGGCCAATCCCGATTCCATCACCGGGGCCAAGGCCACCGCCTTCTTCACCGATGTGACCACTCGCCTCCAAGCGGTCGGCTCCGCCCGAGGCGTGTCGCGCCTGGTCACACTGTCCATCGTTGGGATCGATCGCGTCCCGGGTTACGGCTATTACCGCGCCAAGCTGGCCCAAGAAGCAGCGGCGACGGCGGGTCCGGTGCCGGTGACCATCGTCCGGGCCACCCAGTTCCACGAGTTCCCCGCTCAAATACTCAGCCGGGCCCGGTTCGGGCCGTTGGCCGCCATGCCGGTCATGCGAGTCCAGCCGGTCGCGGCCCGCGCCGTCGGCCAATGCCTGATGGAGGCTGCGGTCGAACCACCACAAGATCGGATGATCGAAGTCGCTGGTCCCCAGCCCGAGGATCTGGTGACCATGGCCCGTCGACTCGTGAGGACCCTGGGTCGTCGCATCGCCGTCTTGCCCATTGTCGTGCCGGGCAGAGGGGGCCGGGCGATGCGCGGCGGCCAGCTGCTGGCCACACCAACGACCACCCTGGTTGGCCCGACGTTCGCCGACTGGCTCATCAGCGACGACGCCCACACCGCTCAGCTCTGAGGTCCACGGCGACCGCGGGAGTCCGGAGCCGATGCGCAGCCGATGTAGGAGCTACACCTCCGCCAGCTCGGCCTCGATCTGCATGAGTTCTTCGGTCGTGCCCTGGACCTTCGGTCCCTTGAACCAGTTCTTGGCCGAAGTCAGCCAATAGATTCCGGCGAAGAGGAACACGACCCCAACCGCCACGATGGAGTAGTTGAAACTGTCCTTGGTGATCGGCTGGACGGTGGGCAGGATGAACAAGATGCAGATCAAGACCACCCAGGCGACGGCGATCCATCCGATGACGTAGGTCTTGCGGCCGAGGTTCCAGGGCCCAACTTCAAATCGGTCCTTGGCCTTGAGCCGCAGGAAGATCGGCATGATGTAGGCGATGTAGAGGCCGATCACGGCGATCGAGGTCACGGCCGCGTAGGCCACCGGGCTCCAGATGTACGGCACCCCGAGAATGAAGGCGAAGACGACGGCGAACCAGATCGAGTTGGTGGGCGTTCCCGTGTGCCGGTTGATGCGGTGCCAGAAGTTGGATCCGGGTACGGCTCCGTCCCTCGAGAAGGCGTAGATCATCCGGCTGTTGGCGGTCACCGAGGCCATGCCGCAGAACAGCTGGGCCACGATGGCGATGAGCAGCAGCAACTCACCACCCGTCCGTCCGACCGCGTCGATGAAGATCTGTGCCGGAGGTACGCCGGTGGGGGTCGCCACCTCGGCGGCGTAGTGCTGAATGGCGAAGGTCACGCCGATCAGCAGTATCCATCCTGCGATGAGCGAGACCACGATGGACATGACAATGCCGCGTGGTCCGGCAATGGCCGCGTTGTGGGTCTCTTCGGTCATGTGAGCCGACGCGTCATAGCCGGTGAAGGTGTACTGGGCCACCAACAGACCGATGAAGAAGACGTACACGGCGGAACCCCAGAAGGTGAAGCCGGTGTTGTTGACGAAATGGGTAAAGACGAACGAGGCCGATTGGTGGTGAGCCGGGACGATGGCCAGGGCGCCGACGATGACGAGGACCCCGATGAGGTGCCACCACACGCTCACGTCGGACAGGAAGGCCACCACCCGCACGCCGAAGGAGTTGAGAATCCCGTGGAGGAGGAGGACGCCGAAGTAGATCGCCACGACATGCCAGTGGGGAGTGAAGGAAAGGCCCGTCGTGAGGTTCAAAAATGCCGTGATGAACAGCGCCGCTCCGAAGTCGATGCCAGCCGTCACGGCCACCTGTCCCAGCAGGTTGAACCAGCCGCAGAACCAGCTCCACGCGGCGGGATCGCGATCCGACTGCGGGGCCAGTTTGGCCGCCCAGTAGTACAGGCCACCCGCCGTGGGAAAGCTCGAGCAGACCTCCGCCATCGACAAGCCGACCAGAATGACGAAGCCACCGACGATGGGCCACCCGATGGTCATGGCGACGGGGCCCCCGGTGGACATGCCGAATCCGTACAGGGTGAGGCACCCGGAGAGGATAGAAATGATGGTGAACGACACGGCGAAGTTGGAGAACCCGCTCATGCGCCGCCGCAGCTCCTGGGCGTAGCCCATCTGATGGAGTCGTCGGACATCCGCCTGCTCCGTCGTCTCTGCAGCCGGAATCAGGTCGCCTGTGGTCATTGGCCCCCCTCTTCGAGAGTGCGCCCCCCAGAAGGGCACACCTGGATGGTGAAACCTCCGTTTCGAACAGTACGCGGGAATGGGGACAATTGCTGGGATGAAAGCTGAGCACCCGAGATCCCCTCGTCAGAGGTTGCCCTGGGCGTGTCGGTCGACGGTGAAAGTCGGGCGACTTCCCTCAGCGGTCGTGGCTCCGCTTAAGACCTCGCTGACCGACTTCGACTCGCTTCATGGTCTCCTCGGAGTCCTCTTCAAGCATCATGAGGTCGTTCTGGGCTTCCGGAAGAGCTCGGAGGAGTTCATCGAGCTTCCGCTGTGTCGCCGCCTGTTCTCTCCCTTGGGTGTGTTGAATGACGAACACCATCACCAACGTCACGCCCGAGGTCGCGGTTTCGAACGCGGTCACCCATCGAGTCGGAAAACCGAGGGCGATCCCGATGATCAACGCACTGATGAGGAGCACGATCGCTGTGACGGCGACGATCGGCTGCGAGCTGTAGTGGTCGATGCGGTAGAGCCATCGACTCCCCACGGTGCGTTGCTCGGTACGGGGTCGGACCCGATCACGATTCCACCACGTCGTGCCCGTCTGGTCTTCGGTCGGTGCGACATCACCCATAGCCGCGAGGAAGTACCCATTCGAACCGGTCTTCAACCCTTCGGGGCGCTCTTCAGGCGGGATGCGCCCAGGTCGGGTTGGACCGGGACAACGAGGCGGAGACGAGGCCGACGCCCGTCAGGATCAGTGTTCCCAGGAGAAGTTCGCTCCAGGTGTCGACCTTGAGAACCAGAAGAGCTCCGACCAGGGCGCCGAGGAAGAGGGCGAGGGTCGACGAAACCCGAGCTCCCATATTGGAACCTGAGCCGCCGGCTATCGGGCTCTCGGCGGAAATCCCGGTGATGGCCTGGGTCACCACCGACGTCGTCATTCCCGGTATGGCCAGCTTGAAGGCGAGAGCATTCTGCAGGCCCATGGCCAGTCCGAGCAGCACGATGAGGCCGTACTTGACGCCACCCGTGGGGGACCCGTGAATCGTGGAGGCGATGACAGTCGCGGCCCCGAACAGCACCGCTTCGATCAGACAGCTCACCGTGAGCAGGTGACCGCGGTGCACTCCGAAGTGCGCGAAGAGGCGACCGCCCAGGAATGCGCCAAGGAAGAACACGCCCAGCGTGATCAAGGCTGCGGCGACCGAGAACCCGTGGGCTCCGGCCAACCCGAACGCGACGAAGAGGACATCCCCCGTCACGTTGGCGACGAAGATGCGCCCCAAGAGAAGAAAGCTGAACGCGTCGACAATTCCGGAGACCACCGTCAGCCCGATCAGCATCGGGCGGAGCGGGCCGTGCTTGTCGCCCGGTGGTGGGACGATGGTCTTCCAGACCTGCATGACGGTGGAATTCATAGAGTGGGCTCTCTCGATGACGAGAATGGCGACCGACCGCTCACCAAAGGGTACGGCGTCCGCTACCCGATTGTCAGCAATTCACTCTTCGAGGATGGGCGGGTGAGCGCCGACAAGCTCTGGTGGGCCCGGTGCGGGTTTCCGCCGAGAGCGCACCGGGTACACCCAAAGGGGCGAGTTGTCGGCATCAGGCGGTTGTTCGCCCGTGACACAGGGTGCGGGTGCAGACAAGTCGGCCCGAGACGGATGAAGGGAGTGGCCATGTTCAACCCACGTGAGACCTACACCGCGGCGGGGCAACGGGCCCGCCACGCCGAGCGAGCCGGTGTGAGGCTGATGTTCTCGGTGATCGGATTCTCGACGGCGTATTTCTTGGATCCCGAGCACGGTGCAGCGCGCCGTCACCAGGCACTGGAATACCTCCGGCGTGGCAAGCAGATGATCGCCAGTGCCAGGGCGGTCGACGAGAGGCCCGCTCACACCGTCACCGCGTCCCCGGCCCCTGAACCCCCCGCCAACGGGACTCACGGCCCGACCAGCGGCGACGGGCTGAGGATCGCCCGCTAAACCGCGACCCCGTCTCGGACCCGGACCACCATGCCGTCGGGTGCATTCACCGTGTCAGGGTGCGCGATATGGGCCAGCGCCTGGACCCCGTCGACCAACCGGGGGCCCGGTCGTACGAAGGCGGCGTCGGCATCCACCGCCCACACGGGTACGCCTCGGGGTACGACCCCACGCTCGACCATCTCCTCGGCCAGTTGGCGAGCTCCGTCGAGTCGGTAGCCGCACGGCGCGACCACGATCACATCGGGTTGGGTCGCCTCAACTGCGGCCCACTCGATCTGTTGCGACCGCTGACCGGCGACACCAAGGACGGATTCCGCACCCGCCGCCGTGACCATGTCGGGCACCCAGTGGCCGGCGGAAAACGGGGGGTCGGTCCACTCGAGCACCGCGAGTCGCGGACGCGGTCTTCCAGCGACCGCCGCCGCGATCCGCTGGAGTCGGCCCTGCAAATCACGTACCAGGGCGGCTGCCGACTCCGTTGTGTCAGTGGCCCGCCCCACCATGGCGATCGACGCCAGAACTTCGGTCAAGGTCATCGGATCGAGCGTGACCACCGCGGCCCGACACCCCAGGTAGTCGAGCGCCTGGTCGACCTCGGATACATCCACCGCGCACACCGCGCAAAGATCTTGGGTCACGACGAGATCCGGGTCGATGGCGCGCAACGCATCGGCGTCGAGCGTGTAGAGATCCTGCCCGGCGGCCAGGCGGGCCCGCACCTCGGCGTCGATCTGAGATGGAGTGAGACCGCTTGGCAGGCTGGTGTTTGACACGATCTGGCGGTTGCGGGCCTCGGGTGGGAAGTCACATTCGAAAGTGATCCCCACGACGTGATCACCCGCACCCACGGCGAACAGGATCTCGGTCGCCGAAGGCAGGAGGGACACGATGCGCACGCACGCACGCTACCAATGGACACCCGATCCTGATATCGGACGTGATCCCTTACCGATGATGGTCGACTACAGGAAACGCCGGCCCGTAGTCTTGCCCAGCGATGTCACTTCGCCCCCAGGATGTCACCGCCGCGAGCCGGGCTCGGGCCCTCGTGGTCCGTCGGTTGGACCCGGGTCAGGATTACCGTGGGAACAGAGTCGCGAGACACAAAGAACCGAGAGACCTTGTGGAAGAGCCGCGGTTGCACCGCTTCACGCCCGTAGACCGCCGCCACGACGGGCCCCTCGTCGTGGGCAACCTGGAATCGAGTCGCCCGGGGGACTGGCGCGGGGCGTTGCGAATTGATCCAATGGCAGCGCAATGACCATGCCAGCGGATCCGATGGAACAACTCAAGAGCCGTAACTATGTGATGTTGCTGGCCTTGGCCGCAGCCATCGGCGTGCCGGTCTCGGCCCTCGCCTATTTCTTTCTGTACTTCGTCTCCTACCTGCAAAAGCTCATTTTTGTGCAGCTGCCGGTCGACGTCGGCTTCAAGGGTGAGCCGGTGTGGTGGCCACTCCCCATCCTGATGGTCAGTGGTCTGCTGGTGGCCTCTTGCATCAAGTACCTTCCCGGCACGAGCGGCCACTCACCGGCCGACGGCTTCCAGTTCGGGGGAGGCGCGCCGAGCGCGGTGGAACTCCCGGGGGTCGTGCTGGCTGCCTTGGCCACTCTTTCTCTCGGGGTCGTGCTCGGTCCCGAAGCGCCGCTCATTGCCATCGGCGGTGGTCTTGGGGTGATCGCTGTCCGCCTGGCCAAACGCGATGCGCCGCCGGCCACCGCCGTCGTCATGGCCGCCGCCGGCAGCTTTGCCGCCATCAGCACCTTGTTCGGCTCTCCCATTCTCGGCGCCTTCCTCCTGATGGAGGCATCGGGACTCGGAGGTCCATTGATGGGCCTCATCCTGGTCCCGGGCCTCCTTTCGGCCGGCATCGGATTCCTGATCTTCGACGGCCTGAACGCCTGGACCGGGCTCGGCGCGTTCTCCCTCGCCATCCCGAACCTGCCGACGTTTTCGACGCCCGATATAGCCGAATTCGGATGGGCCGTTGTGATCGGCCTCGGCGCGGCAGTCGTGGGCTTGGCCATTTACCGGTTGGCCCTGTTTCTTCGGGCGCGGGTCACCAGGCGCATGCTGATCCTCACACCCCTGGTCGGAGCCGCCATCGCCCTGGTCGCGATCGGATTCGAGGGCGCGACCGGACGTGGATCTTCAACCGTGTTGTTCTCCGGGCAATCCGCCCTTCCTTCGTTGGTGCAACACGCAGCCGGTTGGACGGCGGGGGCCCTCGTTCTGCTATGCCTGTGCAAAGCGGTGGCCTACGGGGCGTCGATGAGCAGCTTCAGGGGTGGCCCCGTCTTCCCCTCGCTCTTTATCGGTGCTGCCGGTGGCATGGCCCTGTCGCACGTTGGCGGGCTGCCGCTCGTTCCCGGCGTGGCCATGGGCATCGGCGCCATGTGCGTGGCCATGCTGAAACTGCCCCTCACATCGGTCCTTCTGGGCAGCCTTCTGGTGGCGAAGGATGCTGCTGCGGTCATGCCATTGGTGATTGTGGCTGTCACCATCGCCTATGTCGCCTCCGCCTGGCTCACCCCTTCGGCGAAGGGTGTGGAGACCGCGGCGGCTCCGGCCGTCGCGACCCCCGTTGCGCCCGCCCAGGGCTGACCGATCAAGTGACGTCCGGGCCTTGGGAGACGCGCGCCAGCTCGCCCAGCGGTGGGCCCGTCAGCGAGCATGAGAACGGGACGTCCTCTGGGACAACGGCGGGGCGGATCGACCGTATGGTGAAAAAGGACACCACGCCGCCGAGCGCGCACATGGCCGCACTGATCAGCATCGCTGCTTGAAAGGCAGCCGAATTGTGGTGTGCGGAGGCGCCCGAATGTGTGGCGAGCAGCGCCGCCACGGTGGGGACCACGGCCACGGCAATCAGTGATCCGATACGTGCCACATCGTTGTTGACGGCGGACGCCACTCCGGCCCGCGCCGGCTCGACCGAGCCCATGGCGGTGGTGGTCAGCGCCGGTACCGTGAGTACCATGCCCAGCCCAAAGACCACGGCCCCGGGCAAGACACCCGAGAGGTAGCTCGTCCCCGGCAGCACACGGACAAACAGGGCCATGCCGGTGGCGGCAATGAGCGGACCGACCGTCATCGGGATCCGTGGTCCAATCCGGTCCGACAGTTTTCCCGATGCCGATGAGAGGGCCAGGAGGATGAGCGTGAGCGGCATGAGGGCGACGCCCGCCTCGAGGGGGGAGTAGTGCAGCGCATCTTGCAGCTGCAGCACGAGGAGGAACGTGACCGCCCCCAACGCGGCGTAGATGACGAAGGTAGCCCCGTTTGCGCCCACAAATTGGCGAGTACGGAAGAGGGAGAGCGGGAGCACCGGCGCGGGATGGCGCTTTTCATTGAGCAAGAAGGCCCCCAGGATGACGATCCCGGCGCCCAATGACGCGACGATCGGGGCAGTGGTCCAGCCGCGGCTCGGTCCTTCAATGAGGGCATAGATCACGCCGCCAAATCCGAATGCCGCCAGGATCGGGCCGCGGAGGTCAAGCGGTCCGAGGTCTCCCGGTTGACGGGATTCGGGTACATGTCGGACCACCACCCAGACGGTGAAGGCGGCGATTGGAACATTGATGAAGAAGACCAGTCGCCACGACACCCATTGGACGAGGAGACCTCCCAGCAACGGCCCAACCGCGCCAAACACGCCACCGAAACCCGACCAGGCTCCGATGGCCCGCCCTCTCTCGTTGGGACGAAAGCTCGCCTCGATGATCGCCAGACTGCCCGGGGTGAGGAGGGCACCGCCAATGCCCTGCGCCGCCCGGGCCGCGATGAGCAACTGGGGCGATGGAGCCACCCCGCAGACCATTGAGGCCACGGTGAACCAAACGAGCCCGATGAGAAAGACGCGCCGGCGGCCGAAACGATCTCCGAGTGCTCCACCCAACAGGAGGAAGGCTGAGAGCGTGAGGGTGTAGGCGGTGATGATCCATTGCAGATCGGCCAGCCCGACTCCGAAGTTCCGGCCGATGGATGGGAGGGCGACGTTCACCGCGGTGGAGTCGAGAAAGACGACGCCCGAGCCGAGCACCATGGCGAACAAGACCCATCGCCCTCGGGCACTCGAGAAACTCAAATCCTGCGGCGGGTCCTGTTCGTTCTCCTGCCTCTGCACGCTTCTACTCTGTCAGAGCACCTTCACCTCGACCCCGGGACCCTGGCCTGGCGCCTCTCCTGACGCGTGGGGAGGCGCTCCACCGAGCAACCGGGGGGCCGATAACGTGAACCCGATGTGGCCGGACGTCAAGAAGGATCTGTCAGGTCAGTTCCTGACGCCACCGGTCGATCCAAGTGGTGTCGTGGTGTGCCGCGCCGGTCTGACCAGGTGATCTGAAACATCCCGGACGCATGACGACTCACGATGAACGAGCACTCGGGCCGGGCTCGCCCAGCCCGAGTTTCGAGCCGGCGGTGGACGCCGCGGACCCGGGGAAGATCCGGGATCCGGTCCCGCCACCGAACCCACCAGAGCCGACCGTGCGCCGCCAATTCTGGTGGGTTCCCGGAGCCGCCACCGTCCTGGTGATCCTCGGCGTGATCGCCGTCACCCTGTGGCAGCTTCACTTCAACTTGCTCTTCACGGAGACCACCACAACGGGCGGGGACACCGGGGCCCACATCGCCCTCCCGGCGTATCTGCAAACCCTGCTGTCGCACGGCCACATTTCCGGCTGGGACCCGGGCTGGTATGACGGCTATTCCCTCTACACCTTCTACTTCGCGCTCCCGGATCTGTTCGCCGCCGTCGGCGGATGGATCATCCCGTACGACGTGGCCTTCAAGCTGATCACCGTCCTCGGATCGGTGCTCCTTCCCGTCTGCGCCTGGGCCTGTGGGCGGTTGTTCCGGCTGCGTCCGCCCATACCAACGGTGATGGCGGCACTGACGCTTCCCTTCCTCTTCGACTACACGTTCACCATCTACGGAGGGAATCTCTTCTCCACTCTGGCCGGTGAGTACGCCTACTCATTCAGCCTTTCGCTGGCCATCCTGTTCCTCGGGCTCTTCTCCCGGGTGGTTCGGGGCGGCACCTGTCGCGGGTGGGCCAGCATCGTGCTGGCCGTGTGCATCCTGTCGCACATCATCCCGGGCATGCTGGCGCTCGCCGGGGCGGTCCTGCTCGTTCTCATCGAGCTGCTCCCCTCTCGTTGGGGCTTCTCTGACGACCAGGTGGAGCCCTTCTGGGATGCCCCCCCGAGGCCGCGGGTGACGGGGCGGGGCCTGATGTTGTGGCGATCCGGGTCAACCGTGGCCATCGGGCTCCTGCTGTCGGGGTGGTGGCTGGTTCCGTTCGGCCTGCGCCAGTCGTACGCCACGTCCATGGGCTACGCCAACGTGACCACCTTCTTGGGGCTGTTGTTCCCCGAGGCGGACGCGTGGGTCTTGGCCTTCGCCGGCGTCGCCGTCCTGCTCACCGTGATTCTGAAGAGCCGTTTCGGTCTGGTCATGTCCGCTCTCGGGGCTGTCTCGGCCCTCGGGCTCGTGTTCGATCCCCAGGGCAAGCTCTACAACGTCCGACTGCTTCCGCTGTGGTTCATCTGCGCCTACCTCATGGCGGGCTGGGCGATTGGCGTCACGATGATCGTGGCGGCACGGTGGTGGCGGCGAGCGCGAAAGGCGCAGTGGATCGCGGCCACGAGAGTGCAGACCGGACCCGATGACCAGGTGCCACAGAGGGGTGTGCGTACCGGCACCCATCGCCGGGCCCCTTCATGGGGTTGGCCCCCGGCCGCCGTCGGGGGTTCGTTGATCGCCTTCGTGGGGATACTGGCCATCGTCGTCCCGCCCTTCTTCGTCCCGGCTTCGGACCTCCCGGTCACCGTCGGGGCCAACCAGGTGACGAACTGGTCGAACTACAACTACGGCGGTTACCAGAGCCTGCCGTCCTACCCCGAATACCACTCGGTGATCGACACCATGAGGCAGGTCGGCAAGGACCATGGATGCGGGCGCGCCATGTGGGAGTACAACGCCGACGAGAATCGATTCGGGACGCCCGAGGCCCTCATGCTCCTGCCGTACTGGACCGGCGGGTGCGTCGGGTCGATGGAGGGGTTGCTCTTCGAGTCGTCGGCGACCACTCCCTATCACTTCATCGACCAGGCGGAGCTCTCGACGGCACCGTCCGATCCGGATGCCACCATTCAGAAATTCTACGGGCCGCTGGATGTCGCCCTGGGCGTCCAGCACCTTCAGCTCCTCGGGGTCAGGTACTTCATGGCCGAAAGCGCCCAGGTCGAGGCCCAAGCCAACGCCGACCCCAGTCTGAAACTGATCGCCTCGACCGGCCCCTGGACCAATGGAGCGCTCAAGACCACCTGGCAGGTCTATCAAGTGAAGGACGCTCCGCTCGTCTCCCCGTTGTCCAACCTGCCGGCGGTCCTCAAGGGGATCACGCCCGCCCCGTCGAGCTGGCTGACGCCCTCACTGAACTGGTACGCCGACCCCAGAAATTGGAACGTCGAACTCGCTCAGAGTGGGCCGTCGTCGTGGCCCCGACAGTCCGTTGGAGCCGCCCACCCCAAGACCGTGACCGTCCCCCCGACCACGGTCACCCACACCCGCCTCACCGATTCGTCGGTGAGCTTCGACGTCTCGCACGTCGGGACGCCCGTGCTGGTGAAGATCTCCTACTTCCCCAACTGGCACGCCACCGGAGCCGGGGGGCCCTACCGGGTGACACCCAATTTGATGGTGGTCGTCCCCACGAGTCACCACGTCACTCTCACGTACGGGACCACACCGGTCAATCAGCTGGGGGAGGCCGCCACGGTCATCGGAGTGTTGGCGCTCATCGGTCTGGTCGGGTGGCCGAAGCTGCGGGCGAGGACCAAGGCCGGGAGTTCCAGACCAGGGACGTGAGCACCGGGCGAACGGCAGCGCCGGGCAGGGTCAGCGCAATCGGGCCGGCAGGGCGGCCACGATAAGGTTGGCGATGAGCTGGTAGCCGACGGTGTGCGGGTGGATGTCCCCCTTGGCGCAGTACCAGGTGTAGGTGCAGGCGAGGGCCACCGCCACCGGGATCCTGCCGTAGGTGCGAGAGACGGTCGTCTTGGTCAAGGGGGTGTACGCGCCGGTCGCCTTCGTGACGTCCACGAAGGTGCCGCCGTTGGCTCCGTACGCCGTTTTGAGCGAGGGGTTGAGGGCCAGCCGGAACGCAGCCACCGAGAGACTAGCCAGGGACGTGGAGACCGGTGGATGCACCCACGCGCCGAGAATGACGTCGGGATAGGTAAGCCCGACGATGGGCGTCGTGATCCCCGCCGCCGCCCGCACCTGCACCATCAGGGTGGCGACATTGCTGGCCACGGCGGGGACGGCGCTGACCACGCAGGCGGTCGGGTTCGGGGACAGGGCACATTTGGTGACGTCATTGCCACCGATGGAGATGGTGATCAACGCGACGTGACCACGGTGCGCGGCGATGAAGGCGGTGGCGGCCGTCGCCTGCGGGACGGTGGGGTAGGGAACGCCGTTCAGCGCGGGTGGTGCGGGATCCGGACAACCGGCGGTCGTGAGCAGTGAGGTGGTGGTCGCCCCGCCGCACCCGAAATTCGCCAGGGTCAGGTTCGTCCCCCGCTTCCTCTCGGCCGAGATCACGCCGCGGGTGTAGCCGAAGCGGAGTGACACCGACGGATCCGGTTGGTACCCGATGGCATAGGAGTCGCCGATCGACACGTAGTAACTCGGAGAGGATGTGGTCCCGGCGCCGGCGGCGGTCGTGGTCGCCGGAAGGACCAGGAGTGCGGCCAGCACCGATGCGGCGAGCGCCAGCCGGGCCATCGTGGTGCGCATCCATCCCCCAATCAACGTGCTGCGTCCGCGCTCCCCGGTCGGAGAGAGTGTCTCAGGCTAGGTGAGCGAGGCCCGGGTCGCGGTTCATGACGGCGCACCGGCCATGACGGCAACGACACCGAGCACCCCAGCACCCACCAGCGCCGGCACGACCCCTCGGCGCAGGGCGAGAAGCCAGATCGCGGCAAGGCCCAGGACACCGACCTGCCACAGGTGCGCCAGCTCACGACCGAGTGGGACGGCCGATCCGGCAATGGCGCCGATGACCGCCGCTCCCGCGCCGATCAGGAACGCCTGGGCCCGGAGGTTGGCGCGCAGCCGATCAAAGTGGGGTGCACCACCCATGACGAAGCCGAATGACGGGGCGAAGGCGACCAGGGCGGCCAGGAGGCCACCACCGAGCCCGCCGGCGGCATAGCCGACCACGGCGACCGTCTGGACGACGGGACCGGGGGTGACCTGCCCCAGGGCCACGGCATTGAGGAACTGACCGCCGGACATCCAGTGATAGGTCACCACGGCGTCATGCTGCATCAGCGGGATGATCACGAAGCCGCCGCCATAGGACAGCGCCCCGACCTTGAAGGCCACCCAGCTGAGCGCGGCAAGGCCGCCCACTGCCACCGGCATCGCGCTGGCCGGAAACAGGGCGACGGTCCTTCGGCCCCGACTCTCGGAGGCGCCGCCGCGGGCCGCAATCTCCACCAGCCCGCATGTGATGAGGATCAGGACGATGTACGCACCGACGATCGACGCGGACACGGCCCCGGCGAGGAAGTAGAGGACCCACCGGATCCTGGGGGCCCTGTCGTTGCCAGCCCGTCGCCAGCTGGCCGGCAGGAGGACGAGGGCGGCATTGAGCGCGACGGCTGGAACGGCCGCGCCGGCGCCGGCCGCCGCACCCTGTACCCACAGCGGGGGGTGGGCGGACAGGAACAACGCCGAGAGGGCGAGGATGATGGCGAGCCCGGGGGCAATGAAACAGACACCGCCGATCAGCCCCCCGAGTCGTCCCCGCAAGCGCCAGGCGCAGAAGATGGCCAGCTGGGTCGACGCCGGCCCGGGCAGCAGGTTGGTGGCCGAGATGCCGTCCTCGAACTCGGGGGCGGTGAGCCAATGGTGGTCCTCGACACAGAGCTGGCGAAGCAGGGCGATGTGGGCCGGCGGGCCACCGAATCCGATGACGCCGATGCGCCCCCACTCCCGCGCGATTCTCGAGAGCGGAACGCTGTCGTTGGCTGGTTCAGGCACGATCGAGATTGGGGTTGTCGGCCACGGTAGCCGCAGTGAGTGCCGCGGCTGTCCGGACCGGGGGACACCGACGACCGGGGCAGATTGGCGCGACACGACGACGTGCGGCGGCCTGTGCCTCGCCCTAGGGTATTCCCCAACCAACGCTGGCTTGATGGCGGCCGATGAGACAAACGGTACGAAAATCGTCTAATCTGTCCACATGACCATCGCCCTTGCCCCGGTCCCTGGCGTCGGGGCGGGGCAGGACCCGCCTGGGGCGGTTTACGGCGCCACCGAGGAGCGGATTCTCAGCGCGGCCCTGGGCCTGGTCGGCCGGCGGGGGGTGAAGCGACTCGGCATGCAAGAGGTCAGTGAGGCCGCCGGGGTCTCGCGCGGCACGTTGTACCGGTACTTCCCGAGCAAGGACCACCTCCTCGACGCGGTGGCGGGCTACGACGAAGCCAGGTTCACCACCGGTCTGGCCGCCGCACTGGCGCCGGTCCACGGGCCGGCCGAGCGGATCCACACCTTGGTGGCCTACGCCTTCGACTACATCCGGCTGCACCCGGCGCGGTCTCTCTTTGCCTCCGAACCCGAGTTCGTCCTCGGTTACCTCTTTCAACACCTGCCGAAACTTCGCGACGCGCTGCTGGAGCAACTCGGAGAAGCGTTCGACTCCGTGCCCGCCGTCGCATCGGGAAATCTGAGCCGCGGCCAACTGGCCGACGTCGTCGTGCGTCTCTTCGTCTCGAGCTTGATCATGCCGGAACCCGACGATCGGGCCCTGGTGCAATCCATCAATGCCATCCTCGTGGCGGCCTAGCGGTGCACCGGTGACGACACGGCATGTCGCGCTCGGGGAGGGTTTGGCCGCTATGGCCATGACAACAGGGAGGTCACATGGACGAAGTCATTGAAGACACGACGGCGGGGAGTCCCTTTGCCTCGATGGACCCGGACATGGCGGCTCACCCGCAGGTCATGTTCAAGGCCCTTCGCGACGAATGCCCGGTCATGGCCATCGAGGGCACCGGCGTGGTCCTGACCCGCAAGGTCGAGATTGACGAGGCCCTCCGGCATCCCGAGATCTTCACGTCGAACATGGATGCGGTCGACCTCAAGAACGCCCGGCCGATGATTCCGCTCCAGATCGATCCGCCCGAGCACAAGAAGTACCGCAAATTGCTCGATCCGATCTTTGCTCCCCGACGGATGGCGGCGATGGACGATTCGGTCTCGCTCATCGTGAACAATCTGATTGACGGCTTCATCGACCAGGGCGAAGTCGATTTCGCCCAGGCCTTCTCCGTCCCATTCCCCTCCGAGGTCTTCCTCACGCTGCTCGGCCTGCCCCTCGGTGAACTCGATCGCTTCCTGGCCATGAAGGATGGGATCATCCGGCCGGACCATGTCACCGGGAAGCCCTACGGCAGCCGGGCCGTCAACGACTTCCAACAGAAGGTGGCCGACTCGGTGTACGAGTACTTCAACGAAGTCCTCGACGCTCGGGAGGTGACCCGCCAGGACGACCTGCTCTCCCTCTTCCTCGATGCCGAAGTGGACGGCCAGCGGCTCACGCGCAATGACATTTTGGACATCTGCTTCCTCTTTCTCATCGCCGGCCTGGACACGGTCACGGCCACGTTGGACTGCATGTTCGCCTTCTTGGCCCAGCACCCCGAGCATCGCCAGCAACTGGTGGACGATCCCAGCCTCATCCCCTCCGCCATCGAGGAGCTCCTGCGCTGGGAGACGCCGGTGATGGGTGTGGTGCGGGCCTCGCTCGAGGACACCAGCCTGGGTGGCTGCCCGGTCAAGAAGGGCGACCAGGTCATGATCATGATCGGCTCGGCCAACACCGACGAAGCCGAATTCGAGGATCCCGACACGGTGCGCTTCGACCGGGAGGCCAATCGCCACATTGCCTTCGGCGGCGGCATCCACCGCTGCCTGGGCTCGCACCTGGCTCGACTCGAGCTCCGTGTCGCCCTGCGTGAGTGGCACCGCCGCATTCCTGAGTACTCGGTTGAGCCCGATCACACGCTGGTCTACACCGGCGGCATCCGCTCGATCGACCACTTCCCGATGCGCTTTACCGCGGCAAAGGCCTGATCGGGTCGCTACAGGCGGTCCACGGCGGTGGCGCCGCCGTCCCCGACGTGTTCGGTCCACTGCCGCTCGTCCCAGTAGCGCATCTGGTGGCGCCCGGACGGGTCGGCGTACCAGCCGGCCGGCGCGGCACCCGCCTCTCGGGCGAACCGCACGGCAGCGGCATCACCGTGGCGGAGCCGGGCGTCCCGGCTGAGCTCGGTGAGTTGGTCCACCAGGAGATCGGCCTCGGCCACCGAGCGATCGCGGAACTCCCCCCGAACCCGGCGGCCGGCCACGTCGATGTGGACGGAGGCCAACCCCAATCGGCGCTGGATCGGACCCTGGACCCGACGGATGCTCTGGGACTTCTGCAGTGGTACCCACGCCGTCACTTTGCGGAACCGGCCGGTGACGCAGACGCCGTGGTTCGCGTCGTGACCGGCGGCCAGGAAGTGGTAGCTGAACGGGGCCTTGTAGCGAGCTTGGTGGGGTGGGCGCGACAAGGTGGGAGCGGGACCGCCGAGGACCCGATGCACCAGGTGCCAGGCGTCCTGGCGGCTCCCGACCGGGAGGAGGGATTTGCGGGAGGTGTGCGAACCCTCGCCCCGCTGGTTCCGGGTCCCGCTCCCGGCGATGTCGACTTCGAGCCGGCACCAGCCGAAGGGCCGCCACAACAGCGGCTCAATCTGGCGCACCGCCTGGATCCTTCCGAGCGGAATCGTCTCGGAGACCGTCTGCAGCAGGCCCCGGCTGATGCGCAGGCCCTCCGGGACTTCGGTCGCTTCGAAGCGATAGCCATTCGAGAGTCGTCGCCACAGCGCGGAGGCCAGTGAGATGAGGTACACCAGCAGGATTCCCGCCGCCGCCGCTGCCTTCTTGGGGGCAAGATCGTCCCACACCAGCAGGGTCACCACGGCGGCGATGAGCACCGCGCTCATGCCGGAAAAGAGGATCGAGGCGGCCAGCCGTCCGGTGGGCACGGTGGCCATGGGACGATCCGGAACGGCCGTCACCACCGGGTCGGACTCGCGATGGCCGGCCAGGAGCACATCTCGGAGCTCGAGGGCGTGCTGCTCGGTCAGATAGGCCAACTTGCCGTCGGTTGAACCCGATCCGGCCAAGCGGATGCGGAGTTCGGACAGGCCGAGGATCCGGGCGAAGAGCGGCTGAACCATGTCGACCGCCTGGATGCGGGCCAACGGGAGCTGGCGGGAGTCACGCCGGATGAGGCCGGTTTCGATCCGCATGGTGTCGCCATCGAACCTCCAGCGGGTGACCAGCCAGTGCACCAGGCCGAAGATGGAGGCGGCGATGGCGATGGCGATGGTGAGGTACAGCCCGAGCGGGCTGCGGCCGCCGCTTCCTCCTCCTCGACCGTGAGGCGACAGCACGAAGGTCACCACGACGACCGGGAGGAGCCGGCCGATGCGGGCGACCGGGGAGAGTGGGTGCAGACGGTGCCAACCCTCTTCCCCGCTCACCTCCGAATTCACAATCCGGCCGCGCGTGACTCACCCAGTTCGGTGAGCCGGTCGCGCAATCGAGTCGCTTCCGTTCGTTCCAGTCCGGGAATGCGCGCATCACTGGCTGCCGCGGCCGTGTGGAGTTTCACCGTCGACAGCTTGAACATCCGCTCGAACGGACCGGCCGTCAGCTCGACGAATTGCATCCGTCCGTAGGGGACGACCGACAGCCGTCGCACCATGACACCCCGCGCCACGACGAGGTCTTCATGTCGTTCCTGATAGGTCCAGGCCCGGTAACGCCGAAAGACGAACCACAAGAAGGCCAGGCCCAGCGCCACGACCACCAGGGAGCTGATGACACCGGCCAGGTCGCCGTGTTTGATGCCGAAGCTCAGACCGGTGAGGCCGGCGAGGACCAACGTGAGCACGGTGACCTGGGCCCGTCGCATGCTCCAGAGCCCGACCGATGGGACATGCCAATCCGGCTCGGGAGGGTGCGTCGCTCGGGTCCCGTTGGGGACGGCCATGCCATCGGTCATCATCACCATTGTGGCCGCTGGTGACGTGACTCTTTCCCCGGGCCGGTGCCCATGGGTCGAGACGACCACGCGGTCGGGGATCGACATCCATCACGAGCCGGCGAAAGACGAGGCTCGGCCAGAGACATCGGGTCCCGCCAGTCCTAAGGTGAGCGCCATGCCCACACCCAGCTCACGTGAACTGGCCCAGGCCCTGGAACCCGTGGCCGGGCAGGTGTACTTCGCCCCTGAGTGCCACAAGAACTACGAAGCACTGGGCTTCTCTCCCAGCCCCGGGACCATCGCCAACGGCGTCCAGATGCCCGATGGCGCGGCCTACTTCACCAGCCGGGGTTCGGTCATGGGGCAGGTTCCCGGCGAGGTCGTGGCCGCCGCCTTCGCCGTCTTCAACCCCCAAGCCGTGATCCCCGCCGTCACGTTGGGGTGGACCCGCACTGACGCCGACACCATTTGCCACGCCCGGACCGCGGGCGCCCGGGCCCAACTCATTCGTATCCTGGGTGACCGACCGACCGGACTGGCCCGCGCCACCGAGTTGCTGGCCCGGGCCACGGCCGACCTCACGCCCGCCGGGCGACCGCTCTACGCCGGGCTCGTGAGCCTCGGGCTCCCGGGTGACGCGATGGGCGACATGTGGCGCCTGGCCGACCTGTTGCGCGAATACCGGGGCGATTCCCACACGGCCGCCTGGGCGTCAACCGGGCTCACGGCGCCGGAGATCGGCCTGCTGAGCGAGCTCTACTGGGGACTCCCGATGAAGACGTACGTGCGGACCCGGGCCTGGTCGGACCGGCAGCTCGACGAAG
>DASZJQ010000126.1:0-23006 GCA_035947875.1 Acidimicrobiales bacterium | reverse complement strand
GTTAGGTGACGGGAGTCAGCGCCATCGTCGTGGTGGTCGTTGGCGGAACGGTCGTTGGCGGACTCGTCGTGGTGGTGGGTGGAGCCGTCGGCGGAACGGTGGTGGTGGCTCGTGTTGCCGGCGTGCGGGCCACTGTCGTCGACGTTGTGGACGTCGAGGGGGACTTGGAGTTGGAGTGCGTGACCACGAGAGCAATCACGATGGCCGCCACGGCGATGATGATCGCAACCACGATGATGGTGCGGCTGTTGACCGGGGCCGGTTTCTTACCGTCAGGCGACCCGGAGGACAAACCCGGTTGTCCGGGGGGAGGCGGCGGGGACCCATTGTCATATGTCACGGGTGAGAACGTAGCCCGAGCAGCCCGGTCTGGCCCGCTCTTCTCGGAGCCCGGAGCCCGGAGCCCGGAGCGGTGAGCCCGGAGCCCGGCGGTCGCAGGAGCGACCCCACCCGGCCGACCCCGATGTTGGGGTAGCGGGTGGCCTACCGGCTGAGGGCGTGCTCCAACTCGGCCTTTGACATTTTCGATCTTCCCGAGACGCCCCGGCGCCGGGCTTCCTCGTAGAGCTGCTGCCGGGTCCTCCCCCCACGGCCGCTGTGTGATCGCAATCCGCCGCGGCGCCCCGACGAGATGTCCCCGGTCGAGGTCGAACTGGCGTGACGCGCCTCACCTGCTCGGGCCCGTTCCTTATTCACCGTTCGTGCGGCTATTTCCTGGGCCAATTCCTTGGAGTCACCACGTTCCTCCAGTCCATCGCGAATGTGCTCGTACTGCCGTTCTCGCTTCTTCGTCCATTGTCCTTGCGGCATTTTGTCCTCCCTCGGGATTGATGGGCGTGGCCCGTGATTGGAGTCCGTCCCGTCGTCGTGACGCGTGATCTCCTTCGCACACCGCGCCAGAGCGGCGGTCGCTCCATGTCCTATGCCCGAATCAGCCGATTGGTAGTCGCGTTCGTGGTCAATACTGGTAGTAAGAGTGAAGGGTGAAATGGACGGCGCCCGCCCGACGGGATGTGGGCTCAGCGCGCTGGCGACTGCAGGTCCGGCCTCACCTCCATGAGGCGTTCGGGGCGGGCGATGGGGGTGAATCCGAACTTTCGGTAGAGCTCATGCGCGTCCTTCGTCCCGAGGAGTAGGCGGAGACCGGTCACGCTCGGGTGCTCGGTCGCCACCTTCACCAGGAAGACACCCAACCCGTGGCCCTGATGGGCTGGATCGACGAACACGTCGCAGAGCCAGGCAAAGGTCGCACCATCGGTCACCCAACGACAGAAGCCGACTTGGTTGCCATCTTGGTTGAAGAGCCCGAGATTGATCGACGCGTCGATTGCCCTCGCCGTCACGTCTCGGGGGCGGTGTCTGGCCCAGTAACTCTGGGTGGACAACCACTGGTGGACGTATTCGACGTCGATCGATGACCTGTCGTCGGTGACCCAGTGCCCGTCCGGACCCCGCCACTCGGTCACGGGTGGACGTCGCCGTAGAGGGCGACCCGGACCGCGACCTCGGGGTACACCTTCAACATGAGCATGCTGGGCGGCTTCATGCCGAACTCGCGAATGTCGAAGACGTAGTCCCCCCTCATCTCGATACGCGACCGGTCGCCGACATCGATGGTCATGTCATGTTCAAAGTTCCTGGTGTGCCCGTGGAAGGACAGGTCCCCGCCGACCAGGTACGAATCCTCCACCTCCGTGGGGCAGAAGCTGGTGATCCGGCCCGTGATGGTGGGGAACTTCTTGGCGTCCATTCGCCGCCTCAACTCACGATCGTAGAGTTGGTTGCCTGACGTGAGCCGATTCACCGACAGCGCCAATTCTCCCGTGACCGGTGTCGAGAGGTCGAGGCCGCCATCGGGGAGCAGCGCGACTTCCACCCATCCTTCGAGGCCGCGTGTCTCGGTCCGTATGGGGTGCAAATTGGATCGCGCGTCCACCCAGACACACGAACGAGTGGCATCGAAGTGAAATCGGTGCGGTGGCATTACGTTTGCGGTCTTTCTGGCTCGTCCCGACAGCGGGATCGGGTGGAACCCACCCTATGCGCCGGGCGAGAAGCTGACATATGGTCGGGGGGTGGCACGACTCGACATCCCACCGGGTGACGGCGGCGACGCGGTGCAGCTGTGGACGCTCCGGCCCGAGATGGGCGCGGCCGTCAATCGGCTGGTGGACGCCGCCTATAACAAGAGCATCCTCCCGGTGCGTGTCCGCGAAGCAGCGCGCATGCGCATCGCCCAACTCAATGATTGCACCGTCTGCCTGGCCTTTCGAGCTGACTCAGTCAAGGCACAGGGGCTGACCGAAGAGTTCTACTGTCACGTCGGCGGGCACGACGAGGGGGCCAGCTTCAGCGGACAGGAGCGATTGGCCATGCGCTACGCCGAGCGATTCGCCATGGACCACCTCAGCATTGATGACGAATTCATGGAGAGGATGAGAGGGGCATTCACCGACCCCGAGATCCTCGATCTCACCATCTGCCTGGCGGCGTTTCTGGGTCTCGGCCGCACCTTGCGCGCGTTGGGGATCACCGACACGTCGCTGACGGACGTCTAAGGGGAGCTACCTCGCCGGTGGCTCGGGTACGCCGAAGGCGGCGTCGCGTTCGCGGACCGCGCCGCGCAGCCCGATCTCGGCGATCCGGTCCGAAAAAGCCTTTGCCTCGGGGGCACGGTGACCGATGGCGTCGTTGAGGGCGGCAAACTTCTGGAGCTGCGATCGGCCCATCAGCTCGACACCCATGTTGACCACGCGTTTGTTGGCGATGAGGAGGTCCCGACCGATCAATGCCATGCGGGAGGCCAGCTCGAGGACCACCTCATCGAGCTGATCCGATGGCGCCGTGCCCACGACCAATCCCATCGCTTCGGCCTGGATTCCGGTCACGGTGTCGCCCGTGAGCAGCAGCCGCTTGGTCCACTGAGGTCCGAGGTGGTACAGCCACATGTTGGTGGGTGGGACGCCCATTGAGCGTACCGGGGGGAACCCGATCCGAGCGTCTTCAGCGGCAATCACCAGATCGCAGTGCAGTGCCAGATCGGTACCACCGGCCAGACAATTCCCCTGGACTTGGGCGATGACGGGAATGGCACAGTCCCACACCTTGGCCCACCCCGATGCCAGGTCCAGCATGGCCGTGACGTCACCTTCGATGGCCGCGTGAGGGACGAAGTCGCCCGGCTCGACGTCTTCAGCGACGAAGCCATAGCCAGACGAAAAGGAACGACCCGTGCTCCGGATGACCACCACGCGGACGTGCCGGTCACTCTCGGCGGCGGCAACGGCTTGGAGGATCTCGCGAACCGCTCTCGGGGTCAGCGGGTTGTGCTGGTCGGGCCGGTTCAGGGTCACGCGACGGACGAATCCGATCTGCTCCACGGTGAGCGTCGCCGCGTCGGCCGTCATGACGTACTCCTCGGCTGGTCTTCTGACACCAATTGGGACTTGAGCACTTTGCCGGCCTCATTGCGCGGGAGGGAATCGACCAGGGTAATCCGGCGGGGCACCTTGTAGTCGGCTAACCGGTCGAGCAGAAAGCTTCGGATGGCCGCGACCGAAGGGGCCCGTCCTGGCCGCGTCACCAGCCAGGCGGCGACGTCTTCCCCGAGCACCGGGTGCGGGATCCCGGCGACTGCGGCATCGGTGACGTCGGGATGTTCGAAAAGGACCGCCTCGACCTCTCCCGGCACAATATTGTGCCCGCCGCGAATGATGATTTCCTTCTGGCGCCCGACGACCCACAGAAAGCCGTCAGAGTCGAGATAGCCGAGGTCGCCACTGTGCAGCCAGCCACCGGCCCAGGTCTGTGACGACGCGTCCGGGTCATGGAAATACGACCGCTGGTGTCGCGCGTCCCGCACGGTGATCTGGCCGACTTCCCCGACCGGCAACTCCGAGCCGTCGGGGTCGATGATGCGCAGGGCGACGCCCGGCAGAGGGCGTCCCACGGAGCCGGCGTGCCTGCCGCCGTCACCGATAGGTGTGGCTGAGACGGCGCCGAATTCCGTCATGCCGTAGCCGTTCATGACGTCGGCGTTGGGGAGGTGGGAACCGAACCGGCGGAGAGTCTCGGTGGCGATGGGCGCGCTGCCGATGTTGACCACGGCCAGGCTGGAGAGATCGGCCGTGTCGAAGTGAGGGTCGGCCACGATCAGCTGCACCATCGCCGGCACCAGGAAGGCGGCGACCGGTCGGGCCGACGCCACCACCCGCAGCCAGCGTCGAGAATCGAAACGGGGCAGAAACCACCCGCTCAGGCCACCGCGCATCGGTCCGCAGATGAGGAGCGAACCGCTGGTGGTCGAGAACGGCGAGGAGGTGATGAAGCCGAGGCCGAGCCAGCTCGAGGGTACCCGGTCGCTCGAAGAAAGCCCGCTGTGGCGCACCAGTACGCCCTTGGGCGCACCCGTCGTGCCCGAGGTGTACATGATGTCGGCCACGTCGTCGGGGCGGATCCGATGCTCGAGGTCGGAGGGATCGGAGTCGAGCAGGTCGCTCCACGCCTGCCCGGTGACGCCGGCGCTGCCGACCGTGGCCGTGAGCTCGATGCCCGCCTGCAGACCTGGATGCGCCGCCAGCACCGAATCGCTGGCTAGGAGACCCTTGACCCCAGCATGGCCCAGGATGGCGGTGAGCTCAGGACCGCTGAGGCGGGTGTTCAGCGGCACCGCCACACCCCCGGCCCTGTGGATCGCCACGTACGAGACGAGCCATTCGAAGGGACGCTCCTCGGTGATGGCCAGGGCCACTCGGTCGCCCGGCCGCACGCCTCGGCCGCGCAGCCCCCGAGCGAGCCGGTTCGACCGGTGGTGCCACTGGCGGAGGCTCAGATCGGTCCCGTCGCCCAGGTTTTTCCAGGCCACGTCGTCGGGGAACACGTCGGCCAGGTGAGCCAGGAGTTCCGGTTGGAGCAACGTCATCGGCGGGTGGTCGTGGAGCTCCGGCTAGTACGGAGCGCCGCCCTCGAGGATGCGCCGAGGATTGGTCACCATCATCGTCTCGATGTCGGCGTCGCTGATGCCATTGGCCCGCATGGCCGGCAGCACGTCCTCGGGGATGTGGGTCCACCGCCAGTCCTTCGCCGCCTCTGACATCGAGCGGGGAAACCAGTCCACGAAGCACATGGCGTCGTGTGAGAGCACGATGCGCTCGGCGTACCCCCGATCGCACAGCCGCGCCACTGCGCTGATCCTCTCGTCAATCGTGAATCCCATCAATCCGAAATGATCGAAGCCCAGGAATGACCCGTTCTCGATGAGCTCGAGGTGATAGGCGGTATTGAGGGTGCCCCCGCTGTGACCGATCACCACGCGGGAGAGGTCGACCCCTTCCTCCTTGAAGATGCGCTGCTGATGGAGACCCCATGGTTCGGGTGGTGTCGGGGTGTGCGTCGTGATCGGGACGCCCGTGGCCCGGTGGGCTTGGGCCACAGCCCGCAGCACGCGCTCGACGCCAGGGGTGATACCCGGGCGATCGGTGGCGCATTTCAAGATGCCGGCGCGCACGCCCGTGTCGGCAACGCCCTCACGAATCTCCCGAATGAATATCTCGACCATCGGCTCGGGGCCGCCCATGACGGTGCCTGGGCCACGAAAGTGAAAGAACATCGGTACCTCGTTGTAGGTGTAGACGCCGGTTGCCACCACGATGTTGAGTTCGGGCACGAGATCGGAGATCGCCTTGACCCGCGGTATGTAGCGGCCCAATCCGATGACCGTCAGGTCGACCAGCGTGTCGATGCCTTTGTGCTTGAGTTCTCTCAATTTGGCGACGGCACGGGCTCGTTGGCCCGACTCGTCCCACTCCTCGGCCGTCTTCTCGATGTCGGGGCTGAGCACGAAGATGTGCTCATGCATCAACGTGGCCCCCAAATCCGCCCCGTCAATCGGCCCTTGGACGGTGTTGACCTGGGGCATCGCACTCCTTCTCGGCCTCGTTGGAAGAACAGTGGCGGGCGCGGGCGAGCGTAGTGGGGCCGGCCCGGCTTCGCCCAGCGGTTCTTTCGCCCAATTGTCCCAGGAGGGTCACAGTGGACCCTGCGGTTGACCCGAGACAGAGATGGTCGGATGGAGGCGTTCCCCACAGCGAAGGTCACTGAGTATGCCGCGTCCCAGCGAACCACCCTCTCCCGAGTCTCGAGCCCGCACCAACGTCCGACTCCGACGGTTGACTCGTTCCGCCGTGATCGCGGCGACGGGGGCCAGCGCTCTCGTCGGGGTGGTCGTGGCCAAAGAGGTTCCGGGTGGCTCCAGCAACACGTCATCCACCAGGGGCACGCCCGCCGCGGTGACACCGACGACCTCCGCGACCTCGACGACATCGGGGTCATCGTCAACCGCGTCGTCCAAGGGCAGTACCACCACGAACGCGCCGACCACGACCACCACCGTCCCGACGGTCACGTCCGGAGGGACCTCACGATGACCACCACGATGGCCGGGGCCGCGACCGAGAAGCTCCTGGTCCGGAGCTGGCCCGCCATCGGGACACACGCCACCGTGGTCGTGCAGCGCCCGGATCACGCCGACGCCGCCGAGGTGATCCTCCGGGCTGAGATCGACGTCTTCGACCGCGCCTGCAGTCGATTCCGAGGTGACTCGGAGTTACAGGCGGTCCACGTCCAGGCCGGCCGTCCCGTGCCCGTCAGTGAGGCGCTGTTCGAGGCGCTCGTCGTGGCTTGCACGGTGGCCCACCGGACGGCCGGTGCGGTCGACCCGACCATCGGCAACGCCATCGAACGATTGGGGTACGACCGCGACCTCAGCGAGGTGGGGTGCCAGCCGGGGTCTGCCCTGCTCGAGCTGGATCCGGCGATCGGCTACATGCACGTCCAGCTCGACCGGGCCCGGCGCACCGTGCGCATTCCGCGGGGCGTCAAGCTTGATCTCGGCTCATCGGCCAAGGCGCTGATCGCTGATCGGGCCGCCGCTCGCATCGCCGGCTCGGTCGGCACCGGCGCCCTCGTCAGTATCGGTGGCGATGTGGCCGTTGCCGGCGAGCCGCCGCCCGAAGGTTGGGCGGTGGGGATTGCCGTGTCATCGTCCCGACCGCCCGGCGAGGCTGATCAGGTGGTGGCCATCCGTCGCGGTGGCCTGGCCAGTTCCAGCCCGTCCGTGCGGAGGTGGACGGTGGGCGACCGCGAAGTCCATCACATCGTCGACCCGATGACGGGCGATTGCGTTTCGCCCTATTGGACCCTGGTCTCGGCGACGGGTGCCAGTTGCGTCGAGGCCAACGCCGTCACGACAGCGGCGCTGGTGTGGGGTCACCAGGCTCTCCGGCGGGTGCCGTCCTTCGATCAAGCCGTCCGCCTGGTGCGCCACGACGGCCGGATCTTTTCGCTCAACGGTTGGCCCGAGGAGCGGGCGGCATGAACTCGACTGCTCTTTGGTACACGACGCGGGCCACCGGCATCGTGGCGCTCCTCCTGCTGACGGCAACCATGGTTCTGGGCATCGCCACAACGAACCGGGCCAGGGCGCGGCGGTGGCCCGGCTTCGCCCAACAGGAGATCCACCGACGTATCTCGTTGTTGGCGGTGGTGTTCCTGGCCATCCATGTCCTGACCAGCGTGCTCGATACGTTTGTCTCCATTTCGTGGGTCTCGGCCGTGGTGCCCTTCACCTCCTCCTACAGCCGCCTGTGGGTCGGCGTGGGTACCGTCGGCCTCGACCTGATGCTGGCGGTCCTGGTTTCGAGTCTCCTGCGGTCCCGCATGAAGCCGGGCACCTGGCGGGGTCTGCACTGGCTGGCCTATCTCTCCTGGCCGGTCGCCCTGGCCCACACCTTCGGCATGGGGACCGACGCGGCGGAGCCGTGGGTCATCGCACTCGGGATTCTCTGTGTGCTCTCGGTCGGGTCGGCGCTGGCCTGGCGATTCCGGGTGGTGGCGCGGCAGAGGCGGATCGGAGCCGCGGCGGTCGACGCGGTCGAACCGCAGAAGCATCTTGCTCTCACCGGAGGCGGCAGCCGAGGTCGGTCATGACGCGTCACGCCGGCGATACCCTCCCCGACACCGATCGGTACAGCTTGCTCGGCCGCCCGGCCGATCTGGCCGGACACCTGCGGGAACTCGGGCCGCTGCCCATCCCCAACGTGATCGATCACGCATGGCGGCGGACAGTGGTCGACACCCTCGAGGCGTCGGGACTGTCCGGACGCGGCGGGGCGGCCTTTCCCGCCGCGAGAAAGCTGGCCGCGGCCCACCGGGATGACCGGGTGGGCGTCATCGTGGTCAACGGCATGGAGGGTGAGCCGGCCAGCGACAAGGACAAGGTGCTGCTGACCAGGGCGCCGCACCTCGTGCTCGATGGCGCCCAACTGCTGGCCGCCTCGGGCGGGGCGGATCGGATCGTGGTGTGCATCCCGGTCGGTCGGGACGCGGTCGCCGCCGCCGTGGTCTCCGCCATGGCCGAGCGGTCGGCGGGAGGGCATGCCCGCACGGTCGAAGAAGTGGTCCGACCCCCTGATCATTTCGTGGCGGGTGAGGAGTCCGCTCTGGCGCAGTGGATCCATGACGGGCGTTCGCTGCCGTCGTTCCGACCCGACAAGTCGGTTCGTCTCCGTATCGGCCGGCGCTCGGCCCTCATCCACAACGCCGAGACTCTGGCCCACGTGGCGTTGATCGCCCGGCTCGGGGCGGGTGCGTTCCGGGCCCACGGGATGCCCGAAGATCCCGGTACCTCACTGGTGACGGTGACCGGTGAGGTGGCCCGCCCCGGCGTGGTCGAAGTCGAGCGAGGCACCCCGTTGGTCGACATCGTGGCCAGGGCGACGCCGACCGCTTCCATCGCCGCGCTCTTGGTGGGCGGCTACGGCGGCACGTGGATCGGGCCGCGCCACTTTGACACGCCGTACGCCTCCATCCCTCTTCGCACGATCGGCGCGTCAGCGGGAGTCGGCGTCATCGTCGTCCTCGGTGCGCCGGCCTGCGGCCTGGTTGAGACCGCACGGATGGCTCGGTATGCCGCTCTCCAGAGCTCGGGCCAGTGCGGACCGTGCGTGTTCGGTCTGCCCGCCGTGGCCGAGGATCTGTCCCGACTCGCCCGAGGCACCCCCGATCCGCCGCTGATGACCCGGCTCTCGCGCCGGCTGGAGCAGATCAATGGTCGCGGTGCCTGCCGGCATCCCGACGGCGCCGTCGGGATGGTGCGCAGCGCGCTCGAGGTCTTCGCCACGGATGTGTCAGCCCACCTGCGGGGCGAACCCTGTGACCATCGTGGCCGGCCGACCCAACTCCAGTTTCCAGTGCCCATCGAGGTGTGACGTGACCCGACTGCAACTCTCCATCGATCCGGTGGCCTGCGACGCCTATGGCTACTGCGCCGAAATCCTGCCCGAAGCCATCACCCTCGACGAGTGGGGCTACCCCATGCTCGACGGCACGTGCCTTCCCCCTGAGTTGCTGGCCCTGGCCAGGCGGGCTGCTCGCGACTGCCCCCGCCGCGCGCTCACCCTGCGTGAGACCAAGAGACCCGATTGACACGCTGGGCCACACTGTTGGTCCATGGCCACGCGTCCCGTCTGGCGGTTCAGCTACGGAGCCCTACGGTGTCGCGCCTCGGTGGCCGCGCACGAGGTGCTCCCGCACGGACACGACGTCGACCGGATCCTGGGCCAAGCATGACGGCTTTCGTCTCGGCCGATGACGTCACGGTGCGAGACGCCAATGACCGTGACATCGGTCGGATTGTGGAGCTCCTCGATCTCGGCTCATTGGCCGAAGGCAAGGAGGACCCCCTCGACCTGGGCCCGTACCTGGCAGCTCTGGCCGAGATCAGGCGGCAGCCGGGTGGGGTGCTGGTCGCCGAGTGGGAGGGGCGCGTGGTCGGCGTCTGCCAGCTGATTGTGTTCCGCCACATCCAGTCCCACGGTGGGCTCTGCGCCGAGATCGAGTCCGTCCACGTGCACCCCGACCAGCGGGGTCACGGTGTCGGCCACATCCTGATGGAGGCGGCCATCGAGCGGGCGCGCCATCTGGGGTGTTACCGAGTACAGCTCACCAGCAATGTGGCCCGCCCCGACGCCCATCGCTTCTACGCGGCATTGGGATTTTCGCCATCGCACCGAGGATTCAAGTTGGCGTTGCCGTAAGCGTAGGGAGAAAACAAACAGACATCGAGGTCAGCGGCGTGGCGGGAAATATTGTAATCATGTAATCTCGTAACTATGACAACCAACTCACAAGATTTCCCAGGACCGAGGGGCGGGCACCGAGGCGGACGAAGGGGTGGCGGCCGTCGAGGTGGGCAGAATCCGCCGACGAGTCCCGAACAAGAACGGTTGATCGGCGCCTGGTTTGCCGGCCGCATCCCCCAAGCGTGGTTCCTCGGCCCGGCCACGGTCGAGATCGACCCCGACGAGGTGCAGGTGGTGGGCACGCTTCCGGCGCCCGAACTTCCCGACGGGTCGAGCGATGACGAGGTGCAGGTGGCCGAACTCGCCCGCATCAGCGGGCACCGAGAGGAAACCCGAGAGGCCCGCATGCGCATAGCCGACGAAGCGCAGCCGTCCTTCCGGCGCTCCGTGTCGTGGGGAGCTCAGTGTGGTGGCAGCCGGGTCCTCTTCACCACCGCCGGCGTCCCGGTCATGACGAGACTGCGACTGGCGGACCGTCGAGTGCTGGACACGTTGATCGATGCCGGGGTTGCTCGCAGCCGGAGCGAGGCGTTGGCCTGGTGCGTGCGCCTGGTGGCCGAGCATGAAGCCGACTGGATCCAAGAATTGCGTGACGCCATGACGTCGGTCGAGGAGGTTCGCTCCCGCGGACCGCAAGGTGCCGGCCAGGCCTGACCGACGGCCGGGCGAACAGGCCGATGTGGGAAGACCAGCCAAAATAGGAAGGCCAGCCAAAATAAACAGAGCCGCCGTGCTGGCCGCCAGCCTGCAACTGGTTGACGAGCAAGGTCTGGCTGCCATCACCATGCAGGCCGTGGCGGACCGATTGGGCGTCACGCCCATGGCGCTCTACCGGCACGTCACGAACAAAGCGGATCTGCTCGACGGTTTGGTGGAGAGCGTTCTGCTGGAAGTTCCCCTGCCGGACCCGAAGGACCCTTGGCCCGATCGACTGGCTGCCATCGCCCGGGGGACCCGGATCGCCGCCCTGCGCCACCCCGGGGTCTTTCCGCTTCTCCTGCAACGGGCGGCGGCCACGCCGGGGGCCCACCGCACTCGTGACGTCGTCTGCGCCGCGCTGCGCCAGGCCGGGTTGCCCGAAGGCGACGCGGCACAGCTGGAGCGGCTCCTCTCCACCGCCATCCTGGGCTTCGCGGCGAGTGAGGCCGGTGGTCGTTTCGCCGCGCTCTCACCCGAGCAACTCGATGCCGACTTCGCCCGGCTCCAGGACGTAGTGGCGGGGGCCGTTCTGGGTGCCCTGGCTGCGACAACTCCGTGAGGCCTTACGATGCCCCATGGAACATTTTCACCAGGTAACTGACGAATTGCGGGCTCCGTACCGCGCCCTCACCGAGGCCATTCCCGACGTCATGGCCGGCTACCGCGCCCTCCAGACGGCGGCCATGGCCGACGGCACCCTGTCGGCCAGCACGAAGGAGCTCATCGCGCTCGCCATTGCCATTACCCGAGAGTGCGACGGCTGTATCTCGGCCCATGCCCGAGGGGCCGTCATGCGTGGGGCCACCGAGAGCGAGGTCACCGAAATGATCGGGGTCGCCATCTCGATGAACGGGGGGCCCGGAACGGTGTGGGGCCCCCGGGCGCTCGCCGCTTTTCAGGAATTCGCCGATCCGGCCTGAGTCGCCGGATGGCCGGCGCCGTCGGCGCCGTCAGAGAGTCAGCGTGCGATAGCCACCGGCGTGAACTGGCAGTCGAGGTGCTTGATCCCGTTGATGAACGGGGAGCGCAGTCGATCGGGCTCGCCGCTGGCGACGATGTCGGGGAGGCGCTCGAAGAGCTGGCGGAACATCACGCCGATCTCCTGGCGGGCCAGGTGGGCACCCAGACAGAAGTGCGGTCCCGCCGCTCCGAACCCGATGTGCGGATTGGGATTGCGACGGACATCAAAGGTGTAGGGATCCTCGAACACGTCCTCGTCCCGGTTGGCCGAGTTGTAGAACAAAATGACCTTGTCGCCCACCTTCAGGTCTTCGCCACCGAGCGTGGTGTCCTGGGCGACGGTGCGGCGCATCCAGATGACCGGAGTGCCCCACCGCACGATCTCGTCGACCCCGGAGGCGCCGATGCCGGACGGATCGGCCTGCCAGAGTGCACGCTGATCGGGATGCTCGGTCAAGGCCAGGAGACCGTGGGTGATGGCGTTGCGGGTGGTCTCGTTCCCGGCCACCACCAGCAGGATGAAGAAGGACGCCACTTCCGATGGGCTGAGCGCCTCGCCGTCGATGTTGGTGTTGATGAGGGCCGAGGTCACGTCGTCGGTGGGATTGCCTCGACGGGATTCGGCCAACCCGGTCATGAGCAGGTTCAACTCCTGGGCCGCCATCAGGAAGGCGGCCAGCGGATCGCTGCCTTCGGCGACGTACTCCGGGTCGCCGTTGCTGAGGATCACATTGGACGCGTTGAACACGGCGTCGTAGTCGGACGCACCGATCCCCATCATGTCGCAGATGATCTCGAGCGGGAGCCGGGCCGCCACGTCGACCACGAAGTCACAACCGCCGGATCCGGCCACCCGATTGATGACGTCGTTGGCCACGAATTCAATGCGATCTTCGATGCTCTTGATCATTCTCGGGTTGAAAGCGGCCGAGACGATGCGGCGAAGGCGGGCGTGCCGTGGGTTGTCCGTGTTGATCATGGAGCCGAAGAACTCGAGCATCTCCTCCGGCATGTCGGGAATGGTGGTGGCACCGGGGCCCGACAGGTAGATCTCCGGATGCCGGCTGGCCTCGGAAATGTCGGCGTGCCGCGTCAGGGCGCGATATCCCGGGCCTTTCGGCACCAGGGCGGCCATTTCCGACGGGATCTCGGGTTCCTGGAAGAACGGCATGGGCCGCTCCCGGCGCAGGAGCTGAAAGGCGCCTTCTCGCTCGGCCCAGGGGCGAGCCCAAAATTCGATGTCCGAGAGGTCTATTTCATCAAGGGTGAGCACTGGCTGCGGTCGCACACGTGTCACCCTAGCCAGGCTCCCTAAGCTCGATCATATGTGTGACGCCCTGTGCGGCCTCGGGCCGAGCGGCATGGTCTTCGCCAAGAATTCCGATCGCCCGATCGGAGAGGTCCAACTGGCTGTCCCGTTCGGTCGGCGGGCGTCGGCGGGCTGCACGCTGCGCACGCAGTACCTCTCCATCGGGGACACGGGTGCCCACGCCGCCCTGCTGTCGTGTCCCACCTGGCTGTGGGGTGCCGAGCACGGGGTCAATGAATTCGGGGTGGCCATCGGCAACGAACGCGTCAGTACGGTGCATCGGGTGGCCGAGGCCCGGCCCGCCCTGACGGGGATGGATCTGGTGCGTCTCGGCCTCGAACGGGCCCGCAGCGCCGACGAAGCCGTGGGCATCATGACCGACCTGCTCACCACCCACGGGCAGGGGGGGATTGCCGATGCGGTACGCCAGGAGGCCTACGACTCTTCGTTCCTCATCGCCGATGCGGGGCAGGCCTTCGTGCTCGATACGTCGGGCACCAGCTTCGCCGCCGCCCCTTTCCCCGACGGCACGGCCATCAGCAACCGGATCACCCTTGGCTCGAATTGGACAAAGGGTTCGACCGACCTCCTTCCGGGTGAGGACTTCGAACGCTTTCGCGATCATTCGAAACGCACCGGCTACGCCGATGTCCGCCTGGCGGCCAGCCGCAGCTTCCTCGCCGGACACCCTCGCGGCGGACTGACCCCGGCCGCCGTGGCGGCTCACCTGCGGGACCACGGTCAGGGGCCGTGGGGCGAACCCGGCGTGGCCGGGCCGGCCTCACCACCCCCCGCAGAGGTGCGGGCCGACTTCACGGGAATCAGCGTCTGCATGCACGTGAGCGGACTCAGCGTGACGGCGGCCTCGCTGATCGCCGTGCTGCCCGCCGACTTGAGCGCCGGCGCACCCGTGCAGGCCTACGTGGCGCTGGGAAGCCCGTGTGTCAGCATCTTCGTTCCCGCCTTTCCGAGCACGGTGGCCGGGCTGCCGTCGTTGGTGCCACGTGAACTCTGGCGCGAAGAGATGTGGCGGACCGCCGACGCGCTTCGCCTGCAGGTTGAGGCCAACCCGGCGTCGATCAGCGCCGTGCGCCAGTGTCTCGCTCCGGTGGAGGACGAATTGTGGGCCGAGGCCGATGCGGTCAGGGAGCGACCGGACCGATGGGCCGAGGTGGGCCGCTCCTGGGGCCAGCGAGCGATGGACGCCATGGCCTCCTGCATCTCCTGATGCGCATCCCCTGAATTGGCCAGGCCCGGCGTTACACTCGCCGAACCGGGACGACCGGTATCCCCCTCGCCAAGGAGAGACGTATGCCGAGCTTAATGACGGCCGACGAGATCGCAGTGGGCGATGTCGTCACGGACAGGATGCAGAAACTGTGGGCCTGGTACCTCGGCGGGGGCATCCTTTCTGTGATCTTCGGTTTTGTGGTCATCAGCTACAAGCACGTCAGTGTCAATGTCCTGATCTATTTCGCCAGTGCGTACTTCATCGCCGTCGGGCTCTTCCTGCTGGTGGGATCGCTGGGGATGCTCAAGCAGCGTTGGCTCCTCGCCGTCATGGGCGTCTTGTGGATCGCCGCCGGTGTGATCGGCTTTGTCTGGCCGCATATCACCATCTACGTCATCGCCATCCTGATCGGATGGTCGTTCCTGGTCTTCGGAGTCGTCGACATGGTGCATGCATTGGAACGCCGTCACCTGCCCTATTGGTGGGTCCAACTGATCCGAGGCGTTGCCTCTGTGGTGATCGCCTTCCTGGTCATTCGGCACCCCGGGGGCACCCTCACCGGGATTGTGATCCTGCTCGGGATCTGGGCCATCCTCTTCGGTGTCATTGAGATCGTCGGCGCCTTTTCCGCTCGCCACGCCGTGCGAGATTGGGAAGCGCTGAAGGCACAGGTCAACCGATAGCGGAGCGGTCCTCGGCGCGATTGGCCACTCGCGCCGGGTTTCGTGTCCGAGGTCGGCACCATCGTCGCCACCGGGACGCCGACCGGATCGGCGCTGGGGGTGAACCGTCGGCCTTCCCGCCGCCGGTGGACGCGGACCGGATCGGCTGGACCACATCGGCTGGACCAGATCAGCTGGACCCGATCGATTTCGAAGGGGACGCCGAGTCTGCCCAACTGGCTCGTGCGGGTGCGGATCAGGGCTCTCTGGGCCAGGACCAGGCACACCGGGGTCACGGATGGCTCCGGGCACGGCACAATGGTGGGGTGACCGAGACCCAGACCGACCTCACCGACGACGAACGGGCCGACCGATTGACCAAGTTGCGCGGCATTATCGACCTCATGCGACCGGCCGTCCAGGCTGACGGGGGAGACCTGGTCCTGGTCAGGGCCGACGTCGAGAGCGGCGTCGTCGAGGTGCAGCTGCAGGGCGCGTGCAGCTCGTGCGCCATCAGCGAGGCCACCCTCTCGGGCGGCGTCGAGCGCATACTCCGCGACCGTCTGCCTTGGGTAACCGACGTGATCGGTGGTCTAGACGATGCGCTCACCGAAGACGAGAGCTCGGCCCTCGGCAGCGGCGGGTACGTGCCCAGTCTGTGACGTCCGGGCCAGACCAGCTCATTAGTTAGCAAAACTAACTATACTGGGGGCATGGCCGCTACCCCCACCACTGCTCCGGAGCCACGGGTGGCGGTGGACAACGAGGAATTGGCCAGCCGCCTTCGACTCAACATCAATCGGTTGCACCGGCGCCTGCGGCAGGAGTCGCTGGCCGGTCTCTCTCCGGCCCAGGCGTCCGCCCTCGGTGCGGTGAACCGCCTGGGCAGTCCCACCCTGGGGGAATTGGCGGCCATCGAGCAGGTCCAGCCGCCGACCATGACCCGCATTGTGGCGACCCTGACGGACTCGGGCATGGTGACCCGAGTGACCGATGTCGCCGACCGGCGCAGCGCCCGGGTCCGCATCACACCGGCGGGCAAGCGGTCCCTCGAGCGGATCCGCACGCTGAAGAACGCCTTCCTCACCCGCCGGTTGGCCGACCTGAGTCCCACCGAACAAGCCCGCGCCACCGAGCTGATCGCCCTACTCGAACACCTATTGGGCGAGCAATGACCCGGCTCCGGAGAGCGACCCGAAAGACATTCGTCGCCTTGTCGGTACGCAATTACCGACTCTATTTCACCGGCCAGGTCATTTCGGTCTCCGGCACCTGGATGCAGATGGTGGCGCAGACGTACCTGATCCTCTTCATTCTGCACGGGACCGGGGTCGATGTGGCGATCGCGACCGGGCTGCAGTTCCTGCCCATGCTCTTCTTCGGCACGTTCGGTGGCCTGATCGCCGACCGCGTCGACAAGCGAAAGATGCTCTATGCCACCCAGGGTTCTGCCGCCGTGCTGGCGCTGGCCTTCGGCCTCCTGGTGGTGACTGGGTCGGCCCAACTGACCTATGTCTTCGTGCTGGCCGGGCTCCTCGGCGTGGTGAATCTCTTCGACAACCCGGCCCGTCAGACCTTCGTCCCCGAAATGGTCGGGCTCGATCTCCTGCCCAACGCCGTGAGCCTGAACAGCGTGGTGATGAACGGGGCCCGGGTGATCGGACCGGGCATCGGTGGTGTCCTGATCCTGACCCTGGGTGTGTCCACCTGCTTCATGGTCAACGCGGCTTCCTATGTTGCCGTTCTGGTCGCGCTCACCCTGATGCGCACTTCGGAGCTCCATCCGACCCGAGCGGTGGCCCGGGCAAAGGGCCAAGTCCGCGAGGGTCTGCGCTACGTGTGGGCCACACCCGACTTGAGAAATCCATTGCTCTCCATGGCGGTGGTCGGCGTCTTTGCCTTCAACTTCACCGTCACGCTCCCTCTTCTGGCCAAATTCACCTTCAACGGAGGGGCGGGTCTGTACAGCGCCTTCCTGGCCGCCATGGGCATTGGGGCGGTCTGCGGCGGCTTGTTCACCGCCCACCGCAGCCGGCCGTCCCAGAAGCTCCTCGCCCTCATCGGGGTGATCTTCGGGTCATTGATTGTGGCGGTCGGGTTCTCACCCACCAAGACCGTGGCCCTCCTCTTCCTGGTGCCGATGGGTGCGGCCAGCATTGCCTTCATCGCCACCAACAACGCCATCTTGCAGTTGCGGTCCGAGCCGTCGATGCGAGGCCGGGTCATGTCCCTCAACGCCATCGCCTTCTTGGGCAGCACCCCCATCGGCGCTCCTCTGTTGGGGTGGATCAGCGATGCCACCACGCCCCGGGTGGCGCTGCTGGTCGGAGGCATGGCCACCCTGGCGGCCAGCATTCCCCTGGTGCTCTATGCCACCAGGGGTGACCGGATACGCGGAGCCGCGGTCGCGGTCGATGAAGAGATGGTGGCCGAAGAGGGGGGCGAGGTGGTGGCCCTGCCCTTGCCTGAGCAGCTCCCTCTTTCGGGAGAGCGCCGTCTTGGTTGACCGGTAATGGCCAGCGAGAGCCCGTATCTCTTTGGCGACCGCCGCCGGGCCAGTTCTTTTGGCGACGACGCCGAACAGTATGACCGGGTCCGGCCATCCTACCCCAGGGCCTTGATCGACCATCTCATGACGGAACGGCCCACCACGGTCCTCGACGTCGGGTGCGGTACGGGCATCACCTCCAGGCTGTTGGAAGCCCGCGGCTGTGATGTCGTGGGACTGGAGCCCGACGCCCGCATGGCGTCGGTGGCTCGCCGGCACGGCACGGCGGTCGAGAGCGGCACATTTGAAGACTGGGACGCCGGGTCCCGGAGATTCGATCTCCTGATTGCGGGCCAGGCCTGGCACTGGGTCGATCCGCACGTGGGCGCGTCCAAGGCGGCCGAGGTCCTGCGTCCCGGTGGCCGGATCGGCCTCTTCTGGAACCAGTCGAATCCCACTCCGGAGATCAACGAGGCCCTGCGGAGGGCCTATCTGCGCTGCGCTCCTGAGTTGGCGAAGCATTCGGTGCTGCTGGGCCAGCGGGATCGGTCGCTGTACGCGGCGATTGCCGATGCCGTCCGCGCCACCAGCCGATTCGAGATGGTATCGATGCACTGGTTTGACCACGAAGCCACGTACCCGACCGAGACATGGCTCGAACTCTCGGCGACCCACAGCGACCACCGGACCCTCCCGCCCGACCAGCTGGCCGAACTCCTTGCCGCGTTGCGCACCGAGATCGACCAGTGCGGTGGACGGGTTCCGGTCCGCTACGAAACGACCATGGTGACCGGCCGGACCCTCGGCGAAGGGCGGCCTTAAGCGGGCTTGGGTTCCTTGGGGAGTCCGAGGATGCGCTCACCCACGATGTTGCGCTGAATTTCTGCCGTGCCGCCCCAGATGGTTTCTGATCGCGAGAAGAAGAAGAGCGCTTGCAGGTCGTTGACGGGGTAGTTGCGCGCCCGCGCTCGCCTGCCTCCGGGGAGCAGTGATTCCTGGTCCCCGCTGCCCAACAAGATCTGACTGTCCGGTCCCAGGATATCCATGGCCAGCAGCATCGTCTCCTGATGGGCTTCGGACCAGAACATCTTGTTGCACGCGCTCAACGCGGCGGTCGTGTGCGTCCCGGCCAACACGTCGGTCAGCGTGCGAAAGCCATTGATCTCCATGATTTTGATCTTCGCCCATGACCGCGCCAACCGCTGTCGAATGAGGGGATCTCCGGTGCGCCCGCGTTCTTGAGCCAAGCTCAGAATTTGGTTGAACTCTTTAAGAAAGCGGCGATAGCCCGTGGTCGATGAGGTCCCGCGCTCGAATCCCAGCGTGGTCATGGCGACCTTCCAACCGTTGTTGACCCCGCCGATGACGTTGTCTTTGGGGCAGCGGACATTGGTAAAGAACACCTCATTGAACTCAGCCGATCCGTCGACCTGTTCGATGGGACGAACCTCGACCCCAGCCTGCTTCATGGGGACCAGCAAATACGAGATGCCAGCGTGCTTGGGCGCCTCGGGATCGGTGCGGGCCAGCAGGAAGATGTAGTCGGCATGGCGAGCTTGAGTCGTCCAGACCTTCTGCCCGTTGATGATCCATTCGTCGCCGTCCAATTCAGCTTTGGTCTTGAGCCCGGCAAGGTCCGACCCGGCGTCAGGTTCACTGAAGCCCTGGCACCAGGCGATCTCACCCTTGAGGATGCCCGGGATGAATCGCTGCTTCTGTTCCTCGGTGCCCCATTGCAAGAGGGTTGGTCCGACGAGTGTGTCGCCGAAAAAGTCCGCCCGCAGAGGAGCACCGACTCGAGCGAACTCCTCGTTGAGCACCACCTGCTGCAGGAGGCTCAGTCCCTTGCCGCCGTATTCGGCGGGCCAGCTGGCGCAGATCCAGCCTCCGGCGAACAGCTTGGCCGTCCACTCCTGATTGAAGGCCGTGCGCTCCTCGGGGGTCATGGAGAACCCCGGCTGGCCCCAGCCGTCGGGCAGATTCTCGCTCAGCCAGTCGCGGATCACGCCGCGGAATTCCTCTGCTTCGGGGGGATACGCCAGATCCATGGCTCAACGGTATCGGTACGGCAGGGCGACCAGGTCGGGACGCTGCAGGGCCGTCCCGCCGGGACGTTCCGGGGAGCACCGGTGGCTCGACGTTCTCTGGGCGGCTCCGAGACCCTGACCTGGACGGCCAGGGGCACGGCCGTCATCGGCGCCCAGTCGGTTATCCGCCTCCGAGCTGGACGGCCTTGACGATCAAGAGCACCGCGCTGACGACCAGATAGGCGCGCAAGGAGAGAATGCCGACCCTCAGACCAGGGGACCACTTGACTGGTTTGAGCAGGGCGAGCGGTGGCATCCGCCACGAGAGTCGTTCGATGTGGCTCATCTGCGGTGCCGGGGGGACCCTGGCTCGGCCGCCCCGCTTGGTCAGTATCCAGAGCACGATCATGACGATGAGGCCGCCGGCGGCGAGGGCGATCGTGAGGTCGATGAACACGCGCACCACGTTGATGGTGGGGAAGAGCGTGGTGGCCATGAGGGTGCCCGAGAGGATCAGCAGCACACCGATGATGACGGAGGCGACGGCGTTGAGCCACCGTGGGTTCACCCAAGGCCCGAGCACTTCTCGGTCATTGCACAGGAGCAGGAGGAAGACCGCGGCCGACGGGAGGAGAAGGCCGGCCAGGGCCTGGACGCTGGTGGTGATCAGGCCGAGGGGCGCATGGGGGATGAGCACGATCGCCGCGGCCACGACGACCATGGCGGTGTAACTCAGGTAGAAGGGCTTGGCGTCCTTGAAGCCGCGGTGGAGCGAGTGCCGGATGCCGAAGATATCGCCGAAGGCATAGCTGGTGGACAGCGTCACCGCGGCCGCACCGAGAATGCTGGCGTCGAACAAGACGATGGCGAACATGTCGCCCAGGACGTGGCTGTGGCTCGCAAGGAGGTGGGCGACACCAGCGGCGTTGGTGAATTTTCCGAACTGGCCGGTGCCCTGAGCGGCATAGTTACCGGCCACCATGAGGCAGGTGGCGCCGATCACCACGACGAACGATCCGAGGACGGTATCCGCTCGCTCGTAGCTGATGAACCGGGGCGTGATGCGTTTGTCGACCACGTTGGACTGCTGGAAGAACAGCTGCCACGGGGCGACGGTGGTACCGACGATGGCGATGATGAGGAGCACGGCCGCCGACGAAGCGCCGCCGGCGATGCTCGGCACGATGAAGTTGTGGCCGATGGTTCCCCAATGCGGATCAGAGAGGAAGAAGATCGGCACCTGAAGCAGGGAGATGCCGATGAAGACGAACATGGCCCGCTCCCAGCGTCGGAAGCTCCCCGAGGCCATGATGGCCACCAGTGCCACCGCGGCGATGGGAACGGCGAAATACTCCGAGATTCCGGCGTACGAGGCGGCGAGGGAGATACCGATGAACTCGGTGACGATGGTCAGGAAGTTGAGGATGAACAGGTCACCCACGCTGAACCAACCCCATGCTCTGCCGAACCGTTCGTTGATCAGTTTGGCGTGACCGACGCCGGTCACGGCCCCCAGTCGGACCACCATCTCCTGATTCACGATGAGGACCGGGATGAGCAGCAGCAGGGTCCACAACAGGCTGGTGTGGTAGTTCTGACCGGCCTGCGCGTAGGTGGACACGCCGCCGGCGTCGTTGTCCCCGACCATGACGATGAGGCCCGGACCGGCGATGGCGGCGAAGGTGAGCAGCCGTCTCCGCCAACTGTGCCGTTCTCCGATGTCACCGACCTTGACCCGTCCGAAGGCACCCTCGATATCGCCTAGGTGGGCTTCGTCGAGGACGGCGGTGGCCGGCGCTTGAAGTTGCGAGCTCGGCGTGTCATCGGGGCGTGGCGAATCGTCCGCCCCGGGGGCTCCCGTGGCGGTTGGTCGCTCCGTCACGGTTACCCCTGCTGCTCCGGGTGATGTATGGCCATTCCGTCCGCGTCCTGATCCAGATGAGCCACCTCGGGATGGGCCGGAGGTTCTCGTCGGCGCCAGTCATCGGGGATCGTCGCCTCGAGTACATCGTCGACCGTGATCAGGCCGAGGAGGTGGTCGTCGGCGTCGACGACGGGAACGGTCAACAGGTTGTAGTCGGCCATGAGCAAGGTCACGTCGACGACGTCGGTGTCCGTGGTGACCCGAACCGGGTCGGAGTCGTCGACATCACCCAGACGGGCACCCGGATCGGCGTGGAGCAGCCCGATGATGCTGACCGTCCCCACCAGGCGGTTGGCCTCATCCACGACGTGGATGGTCACCAGCGCCTCCTGTTGGAGGTTTTCGGACTGGCGGACACGGCGTATCGCCTCGTCGACGCTGACGTCTGCCGGGGCGGCGAGAAAGTCCATGCCCATGATTCCTCCGGCGCTGGTGGCATTGAATCCGAGCAGCGTCAGGACCTTGGCCCGGGTGCCGGCCGGAAGCAGGTCGAGGATCTTCTGTCGGCGGCCCTGTGGCAGCTCGGCCACGGCGTCGGCCGCGTCATCGGCTCGCATGTGGGTGATGACCTCGGCCACCTCGGCGTCGGTCTTGTCCCCGAAAAGCTTGGTGGCGAGGTCTGGGTCCAGCTCTTCGAACACATCAGCTTCCAGTTCGGGGTCGGTATGGACCACATCGAGGATCTCTTCACCCTCGGTGCGCGAGGCGTCCTCCAGAAGATCGGCGATCTGGGCCGGCTTGAGCTTGACGACCCTCCCGAATCCTGCCCGAGCCCGGACGCTGGGAGTATGGCCGATGAGGGGCTCAAAGGCCTTCCAGTCCTGACAGGGATTCCCGGCGGTGGACCGGATCAATCCGAACAATCGGGCCGGTCGTCGAGTGTCCAGGCACAACAGGACCCAGCCCTCGTCCGTGGCCGTCACTTCGACGTCCCAGGCTCGCACCAGTTCGGCTTCAGCGACGTCGATGAGGCGGTGGCCCAGAATGTCCTCTCGCAACAGGACTTCTCCGTCTCGCCGCTCGAAACTGCGCAAGTCGACCTTGGGCTTCGAGAGGGTGACGCCCGTGTCGCTCAACTCGGCGACCCCGCTGATGTGCACGAAGACACGGCGACCGCCCACCTTGGCCACGAGCCCGATCACCACCGGGTAGTCATCCCCACGCAGGCGGACGATGACGTCGTCGACCTTACCGACACCCTCACCGGTCGGCGAGAGCAACTGGCGGCCCAAGAGTCCGGACAGATGCACGGGGACAGCGTACCTAGTGGCGTCGATGCCGCCGCTTCCACGGTGACGTTTCGGCGAACCAGCCGGCCGGCTGGCCGGCTGGCCAAGAGGTTCAGTCCACCGCCGGTGTATCGCTCCGAGATGGCACCGGCAGATTCGGGCCGGACTCCGGATTAACTCCACCAGAGGCAGCCGTGGCCGGCGGCCGAGAACGACCCTGTGCGCCGGGGTCGCCGGCCCACGGCCCACGGCCCACGGCCCACGGCCTGGCGGGTGGCTTCGCAGGTCGGTGGCCCGGGGTGACCGGGTGGCCATGCGTGACCCGTTGGCAGGGCGGC
>DASZJQ010000125.1:0-8222 GCA_035947875.1 Acidimicrobiales bacterium | reverse complement strand
TCTTCGTCGTACGCCCCCAACACGTGGGTGACGAGGCAAGGGTCCTGGCGGATCCACCGCACGTCGGTTCCATCCCCGGTGCGGTCGACCACGCCGATCCAACCCTCGGCCCCCGGCGTCCAGCGAAAGGGGACGGCGACGCCGTCGCCGGCCAGGTCCTCGCCGTACGCGGTGGGCGACTCCATGAAGACCACATGGTCGTGGGTCACGCCGATGTCGTGCTGCCAGGTCGCCCGCTCGAGCGCCACTGCTTGATAATGCGCCAGCGCTCCGGTCGCATGCCATTCCCCGATGCGCAAGACCGGCGACGACGTCTCCGTGCCCGGCTCGACGCCGAACAGCACGCGGCCCCCGGTGAGCGAATCCCGATGGACGTGCGAGGCGATGGGCTGGCTCAAGCCACCGTCGAACTCCTCGGGCTCGAGGGCCCGGGAGAAACGCTGCGGGAGGCCCGTCTCGGCCAGGGCCAGGAGCGACCCGGCATGCCACAACACGTTGGCGTCGGCTTCCGAGGGTTCCGTCGCGTACGACACGGCGGCCCCGTCCCGCAGCTCAATGGCATGGAGCACCCCGGCTGCCTCGCTCCCGGGACCGATCCGCACCAGGGTCCCCTGCAGGTCCGGCGGCAGCACACCGTCCATCGGCAACGGCGGGTTCATGGGGCGCCCACGTTACCGGGGTATGGCAAGGTTGGATCATGCCCACGCTCTCGGAGGACCTCGTCTTTCGCGGCTTGATCCATCAGGTGACCGACCCCGCTCTCCCTTCGCGACTCGACGCGGGGGGCCTCACCGTCTACATCGGATTCGACCCGACGGCGGACAGCCTGCAACTCGGAAGCCTGCTCCAGCTCTGCACCCTGCGCCGTTTCCAACTGGCCGGCCATCGGCCCATCGCCCTGGCTGGCGGGGCCACCGGGCTGATCGGGGACCCGGGTGGCAAGACCGAAGAACGCGCCATGTTGACCCGGGAGGTGCTCGATGCCTACCTCGACGGGATCCGGCCCCAGCTGGGCAAATTCCTCGACCTCTCCAGCGCCCTCATCCTGGACAACAGCGCCTGGCTGAGCTCCATCACGGCCATCGAGTTCTTGCGCGACGTCGGGAAGCACTTCACGGTCAATCAGATGGTGGCCAAGGATTCGGTCCGGTCTCGCTTCGAGCGACCGGACCAGGGCATCTCCTACACCGAGTTCAGTTACATGCTGCTCCAGGCCTACGACTTCCTGCGTCTCCACCTGGACCACGGCTGCGACCTCCAGGTGGGGGGCAGCGACCAGTGGGGCAACATCACCATGGGGATCGACTTGATCCGCAAGGTCTGTCAGGACGAGGTGTGGGGCCTGACCACGCCCCTCGTGCTCAAGGCGGACGGGACCAAGTTCGGCAAGACCGAGACTGGGACGGTCTGGCTCGATCCGGACCGCACCAGCCCCTACGCCATGTACCAGTTCCTCTTCAACTCGCCCGACGACGTGGTCGGGTCCTACCTCCGGTACTTCACCTTCCTCTCGCACGAGGAGATCGAGGCCCTCGACGCCGAGACGGCGGACCACCCGGAGCGACGGGCGGCCCAGCGGGCCCTGGCCCGCTCCGTGGTCGGGCTGGTGCACGGTGACGACGAGGTGAAAAAGGCGGAAGCGGCCGCCGACGCCCTCTTCACCGACGAGATCGCCGAGTTGACCGAAGAGATGTTGCTGGCGGCCACCGAGGACGCGCCCACCACCGAGAGGCCACGCGCCGAGCTGGCTGACGGCCTGTCATTGGTGGAGGCCCTCAGCGACGCCGAGCTGGTCGCCTCCCGGTCCGAAGCCCGCCGGACCATCGAGGGTGGCGGCGTGTACGTCAACAACCAGCGCCAGACCGACCTTGAACGGCAGCTCGGGACTCCTGACCTCCTCCATGACCGATACATCCTGTTGCGCAAAGGCAAGCGCGAGGTGCACGTCCTGCGCTTCAAATGATCAGCCGCACCGCCGCATGAGTCGCTCCCCGGCGACACGAGGCTTTCGGGTCGCTGCACTCCTGCTGGTGGTGGCGGTCGGGGCCACCTCGTGTGCCGGCCAGGACCAGCAGGGCTCACCGGCCCACCGGATGTCCGAATGGGTGACCGGCACCGGGCTGGGCGGGGACATCGGGACCCTGAACGCCGACAATGCTCGAGTCGCGCTCGATGTACCCAATGGCACCGGTGCCGTGCATGCCGCCTGCGGCACGATCGAAGTCGATGCCGACATGGCCAACGGGGAACTCCCCTCGCCCGATGCGCAGGTCACCGACTGGCTGTCGGCGGCCTATGGGCTGGAGGGCGCCGCGGGGACGCAGTGCTACAACGCCGGCGCGACCAATACGGAGCTGTTGGCCAAGTCAGCGAGCAACACTGCCAAGGCTCACGCCCTGTTCCAGCGGGCCTTGATCCGGATCCAGTCCATCATCGGCAAACCGGTTGCCACCACGACGACCACGGACAACGCAACGGGAGGGATCTTCGGGTGACCGACTCCGAATCACACGACGAATTCGACCGGCACAGCCGGCGGGTGCTGTGGGCGATGCCCACGGGGCTGTTTCTCATCGGGAGCCGCTGGGAGGCCAAGATCAACCTCATGACGGCCAACCTGGTGGTCCAGGTCTGCCTCGAGCCCAAACTGGTGGCGGCGGCCATTGAGACAGAGTCGGTCACCGCCGATCTGGTCACCCGTTCCGGCAGCTTCGCCGTGTCCCTCCTGGCTCGAGCCGACAAGGCGGTCGTGCGCCGCTTCGTCAAGCCGGTGCGGGACGTCGAACGCGACGGCGACGGTCCCGTCGTCGCCCTGTCCGGCCACCCGGTACGCGAGGTGGGGCCGGCCGGACTCCCGGTGCTGAGCGCGGCCGTCGGGTACGTCTTGGCTACCGTGACCGACCGGCGATCCCTCGGCAGTCATGTGCTCTTCATCGGCCAGGTGAGTGAGGTGGGCGGTGAACCAGAGGAGGTCCTCCGAATGGAGGACACCCTCATGCACTACGGCGGTTGAGGGTTACGACGATTTCGGCGGGGCGTCCTTGGGGCGCAGGTCGATCCGGAGGGTGAGAATCCCATCGACCAGCTCGGCGTCGGCGTCACCGATCATGGCGTAGTCGGCGAAGTCCTGTTGCGCCTGCTGGCGGAATCGCTGGCGTTCCGCCCCTTCGATGGGGGGCATGCCCCGGGTGCGCACCGCCTCGGCGCGCTGGCGGAATCGGGCCACCATCTCTTGAGGGTCGAACACGTCGGCCAGCGTAGAGGCTGCCGTGGCCGGTGGGCCTCGAGTCCTCGCGAGGGGAAGTGGCGCCGGGCGCAAGGAACCGATTCGCCGCATCGGGGATTGCCAACGGCCGGACCGGACCGTCGGACCGTCGCCCATCCGGGCCGAACCGCGCACCGCACCTGACCGGCCCGAGCGGCCGCCGAGGCCCCAGTGACGGGCCAGCCCCGGCCCGGCCAGCCACTACACTGACTTGGCGGTCCCGGACCATGAGATTCGGGCCCCTCGGGGCGGGACGCAGATGTACCGCTCAGCTTTGACAAGGAGTTCTTGTGAAAAAGGGACGCCACCGGCGCTTTGAAGAGGCCCGTAGCTTGAAGCGATCAGCGACGGAGTCCACCGCGCGCTGCGCTGAATGCGGTGCCGAACCCGACGATGTCCACGCCACCTGGTGCCTGGCCGAAGAGGACAAATACGACCGAATTCTCGGGTCGACGCCCGCGCCTTCCTACGCCGAGGAAGATCCGCTCAACGACTGACCGCGAGTAATTGCGAGCCGAGCTGTTAGTTGCGAGCCGAACGGTTCTTGCGCACGGCCGGGTGGGGGAGTGCCACGCGCTCGGCCCGCAGGTGGTCCCGCTGCCGCAGATAGGCCAGGAGCCGACCGAACACCGTGGGGCCGACCATCTCCGTGAGTTCGGCCTCCATTTCCCGGTAGACGGGCTTGGTGCCCACAAACGCATCGGGTGATTCGGTGCACCACCAGTGGAATTCGGCGCCACCGACGCCCCAGTCCTTGCGGTCCCACTGCCGAATGGTGGAGGTGACGTAACCCTCGTCGTCCACGTCGTCCTCCCGTCGGAGTGGCAGTTGCCAGCAGACCTCGGGCTTGTATTTCAGCGGGTTCACCCCACGGTTGACCGCAGCCACGTGCAGGGCGCAGCCGGCGCCAGTGGCAAAACCCGGGCGATTCAGAAAGATGCAGGCATCGTCGACCAATTTCGTCGTGTGCTCACCGTCTTTGTTCGTTTGCGTCACCTTCTTCTTGGTGCCGTGGTACTGCCACTCCTTGGGAGTGAGCGTCAGGGCGATCTTCTCGACCCGGCGGGCATCCTTCTTGTCGACGAAGTGCGCGCCGTAGCTGCAACAGCCCTGCTCGAGCTCGGGTGCCGGACCGGTGTAGACGCCTTGGCAACCCTGGCCGAAGATGCATTTCCAATTGCTGGTCAAGAACGTCACATCGAAGACCCAGGTGCGTTCCTCGTCTTCATCGTCGAAGCTGACCCATTCACGAGAATCAGCTGGAGGTCGCGCCACGACAAGGACGTTACAAGGTCGTGCGCTCGCTCTCGCGTTGAGTCGGGGGGCGGCCCGTTGGCCCCGCTCTGGCCCCGGGCCGTCGCTGACGGATCGCGGTCATGCCTACCCTCTGCGCCTTCTGCCCCAACCCCCGTCACATTGCCAGATCGTCTCGGACAAGGAGCGCCAGGCGACCGACGACAGCCCGGTGTGCCGGGACCGGCGCCGAGCCCTCTGACCTGCCGCAAACCGCCGTCGCGCCGCCTCGCCCGCCGCTTCGCCGAACGCCGCGGCGCCTGACGCGCCGCCGCCTGGGCCCGAGCACCGTAGACTGGCTGCCATGGCCACTACCGCCCAAGATCTGACTGCCGAGACGACCGAAGAGACCTCAGTGGTGTCGCTGACTCCCGAGGCCCACCGCATCGTGCGCGAGGCCCTCGACCAGGAGCCCGAGCCGGCGAGCCTGGCTCTCTGGCTTGAAGTGCGAGGGGTGCAGGAAGGGAACTTCGTCTACGACCTCTACTTCCAGGCCACCTCGGATGCGGCAGACGAGGATGCGGTGCACCATGACGGCGACATCCCGGTCGTGGTCCCGGCCGGCAGCGTCGACCGCCTGCGCGGGGCGCGACTGGAATGGTCCGAGGACGGGAACGGCGGCCTGGTGCTGGTGAATCCCAACACGCCCACCGTCGAGGAGCGCTCACCGGGTGTCCCGCCCGAGATTCTGGCCGCCGGCATCACCGGCCCCCTGGCCCAGCGCGTCGTCGCCGTCCTCGAACAGGCGGTCAATCCCTCCATTGCCAGTCACGGCGGCCGCGCTGACCTGATCGGGCTCGATGTGCCGCAGGGCTTTGCCTACCTCCGTCTCTCCGGCGGTTGCCAAGGATGCGCCATGTCGCAGATGACACTGCGGCAGGGCATAGAGACGACGTTGCTCGAAGAGGTGCCCGAGCTGACCAAGGTGATTGATGTCACCGATCACGGTGAAGGTGAGAATCCCTTCTACGCCTGAGGCGCATTCCACCAGGCAAGAAGGGGAGCATGGTCAAGCGAAAGTCCGGAGCCGGTGACGAGCACTGGCGCGTCGAGCCCGAGGATCACGACTACCCGCCGCGACGGCGTATCTCAGCCTGACTCCATCCGCCGGCCGAAGTGAAGCGGGTGGTGGGCGCACTGCAGAAGGCGCCGCTGGAACGCCGCCAGGCCAAGGGCCTCCTCCGGGCCTCCAGCTACCACCTCGATGAGAACGCCGACATCCCGTGCCAACTGGCCGATCTGGTGGCCGAGTAGAAATCCCGGAGCCTTGACGCCTCGAGCTTCGCTCGGGCCAGGGGACGACATCTCGAACGGCGCACTCGGTACAACGCCCCACTCGGATAATGAGCCACGGCAACGGTCCGGTAGCGTGACCACGTGCTGCGTTACCTGACTGCCGGTGAGTCGCACGGCCGTGCCCTGGTCGTCATCGTGGAAGGCCTGCCCGCCGGCCTGCCGGTCCGGGCCGACGACCTCACCGGGGAATTGGCCCGACGCCGGCTCGGCTACGGGCGGGGCCCCCGCATGCGCTTCGAAGCGGACGAGATCACCCTGGTGGGGGGGATCCGCCACGGCCGCACCCTCGGCTCACCGGTGGCCATTGAGATCGCCAATTCCGAGTGGCCCAAGTGGACCGAAGAGATGTCGCCCGATCCCGGTGCGCCGAGGGCCGTCTTGACGCAGCCCCGCCCGGGCCACGCCGACCTGCCGGGCATGCAGAAGTACGGCTTCGACGACGCCCGTGACGTCCTCGAACGGGCCTCGGCCCGGGAAACGGCAGCCCGGGTCGCCGCCGGCACGCTGGCCAAGCTCCTGCTCGGGCACCTGGGCATCACGGTGGTCAGTCACATCATCCGGTTGGGCGCCGCCGCCACCGGCGCCGACAGCCCGCGGCCGGGACCGGGCGATCTGGCCCGGGTCGACGAGAGCTCGGTGCGCTGCTTCGACCCGGCGACCGAGGCGGCCATGGTCGAGGCGGTGAAGGCCGCCGCCAAGGAGGGAGACTCTCTCGGCGGCGTGGCCGAGGTCCTGGCCTACGGTGTGCCGGTCGGTCTGGGCAGCCATGTGCACTGGGACCGCAAGCTCGATGCCCTGCTGGCTCAGGCGCTCATGAGCATCCAGGCCGTCAAGGCCGTCGAGATCGGCGAAGGGTGGGAGAACGCCACCCGCCGCGGCTCCGATGCCCATGACGCCATCACGTTCGACGATCACGACGGCTATGTGCGCCCGACCTCCCGCGCCGGTGGCATCGAGGGGGGCATCTCGAACGGCGCCCTGCTGGTGGCGCGGGTGGCCATGAAGCCGCTGGCCACGCTCAACCGCCCGGTGCTCGAAACGGTCGACGTAGTGACGAAGGAGTCGACGGTCAGCTTCCGCGAGCGCACCGACGTGACGGCGGTGCCGGCCATGGGTGTGGTGGCGGAGACCATGACGGCGCTGGTACTGGCCTCCGAGGCCCTCCGCAAGTTCGGCGGAGACTCGCTGGCCGAAGTGGTGCGCAACCGCGACGGCTTCCTGGCTGCCCTGGGGACCACCCCGTCCGCGGCACCGGGCCCGGCCGAGGGTGCCGCGGCTGCCGGTCAGTGACCAAGCGGATCCTGCTGGTCGGCATGATGGGGGCGGGCAAGACCACCGTGGGACAGCTCACGGCTCGTGAGCTCGGGTGGGGCTACCTCGATTCCGACGCCGAAGTCGAGGCGGAGACCGGTGCCACCGTGCCCGAGCTCTTCGCCCGCGACGGCGAGAATGCCTTCCGGGAGGCCGAAGCCCGGGCCCTCCGGGCCGCGTGCGCCGGTGCCTCGAACGTGGTGGTCTCGGTGGCCGGAGGCGCCGTGCTGCGGCCGGAGAACCGGACGCTCATCGCGGCCAGCGGGACCGTCATCTGGTTGCGGGCCCAGGTGGACACTTTGGCCCGCCGGGTCGGGAGCGGCGCCGGTCGTCCACTCCTCGAGGGCGACCCCCTGACCGCGTTGGCCGATCTCGAGGCGGTCCGGCGACCCCTCTACGCCGAAGTGGCCGATCTGACCATCGATGTCGATGGGCTCGCGCCCTCCGCCGTGGCGGCGCGGATTCTCGAAACGGTGGCCCAGTGACGCGGGAGATCACCGTCGACCTCGGTGCCCGCTCGTACCCGGTGCTCATCGGCCCCGGTGCTCGCCACGAGCTGGCCCGCGTGATGCCACGCTCGGCCAAGCGCGCCGTCGTGGTCACCCAGGATGCGGTGGCCGGGGCCGGGTGGTTGGACGGTCTGGATCCCGGGCTGCCCTTTGAGGTCTGCACCATAGGCCACGGTGAGACCACCAAGACCCTGGCCACCGTGGAGGAGCTCGGTCGCCAGTTCGCCCGCACCGGCCTGTCCCGGGCCGACGTGGTGGTCGCGCTCGGCGGCGGCGTCGTCACCGATGTTGCCGGTTTCGCCGCCGCCTCGTATCAGCGCGGCACGGCCTACGTGAACGTGGCCACCTCGCTGCTGGCGCAGGTCGACGCCGCCATCGGGGGCAAGACCGGCGTGAATCTGCCCGATGGCAAGAACCTGATGGGAGCCTTCTGGCAACCCGGTGCCGTGCTGTGCGACACCGAGACACTGGCCACCTTGCCGCCCCGAGAGTGGGCCTGCGGGAAGGGGGAGATGGCCAAGTACGCCTTCCTGGGCGAGCCGTTCCGG
>DASZJQ010000124.1:0-3578 GCA_035947875.1 Acidimicrobiales bacterium | reverse complement strand
CGCTGCGCCATGAAGCGACGGCTGGCCCCTTCGGCCATGCCGACCACGGCGTAGGCCAGGAGCCGGCGATGGTCGGCATCGAGGCCGGCGTCGATCAGGGGATCGATGGCCTCGGCGATGGCGTCCTCCACCATCCGTAGGGCCCGGCCCAGCTCCTTGTCGTCGGCATGGTCCCGCCCGTAGAGCAGGCGAAACTCCGCCTCCCGGCTGATGACCAGGAGGAAGTACGCGGCGAATCCCATCTCCACCTGTTGGCGCGGTCCTCTGGCCTGCTCGACCCCGCTGCGCACGGCCACCAGGAGGTCTTGCGCGATGGAGTCGACCAACTCCAGGTAGAGCGCCCGCTTGCTCGAAAAGTGCTGGTACACCAGCGGTTTGGTGACGCCCGCCGCCTCGGCGATGTCGTCCATGGTGGTGGACCGGTAGCCCCGTCGGGCGAAGAGCTCGAGGGCGACTGAGAGAAGCTGCTGGCGACGTCGCTCGGCGGTCAACCGCCGTGTCGGTGCCTCAATGGCCGCGTGCATCGGCCGCGATGTTACCGGCCGGTCATGAGACGACCGAGAAGACCGTCGAGGCGCTCGGGGAGATCGGCCAGGTTGAAGTGCCGGGCCGCGATCCGGTGGTTGTGCGCCATCAGCTCGACGTCGGGGTCATCGAGCCAGGCCGAGAGGGCGGCGGGCACCGCACTGTCGAACCACCGGAAGCCGAAGCCGGCCAACTCGGAGGCCACCGGGTACCGCCCGATGGCCAGGGGCCGGCGGTGGGTGGCCGACTCGAGCGCCGGATTCCCGAAGCCTTCCCAGGTCGACGGCAACAGGACGACATCGCAGGCGGCGTAGGCATCGTCGATCGTCCACGCCACTCCGTCCGGTCCCTCCGCTCCGTCCGCCCCGCCCCCTCCGTCCGTTCCGAGCAGCACCGGGCAGGCGGCGCCCTCCACCAGCCGGTCGAGCTCGGGTCCGTACCCGTCTTCGGCCGGGCCGAGCAGCCAGTAGGTCCCCCCGACGGCGGCGGTCAACGCCAGACCCGCCCCCACGTTCTTTCGGGCCAGGGCCCGCGTGGGCTGGAGCAGCAGACGGGTCCCGGGGGCCACGCCGAGGGCCCGGCGGAGACCAACCCGATTGCCGGCCGGGGGGTCGGGGTCGAACCGGTTGTACATGGTGGTGGCCGTCATGCCGCGCGCCGCCAGCTGACGCCGGCTCAGGTCGTTGATCGTGACGTGGGCCCAGGCCGGGTCGTCGGGCGGCGGGGGGAGGTGGGCCAGCTGCGGCCGCTGCCATGCCAGGTCGTGGTGGTGCAGGATCGCCGGTCGGCCGGCGCACGCGGCCGCCACCACCGCCGCCGCGGCGGGGTTGAGCGGGAGCGAGCACAGGTTCTCGACGATCACCAGGTCGAATGGGGCCAGGGCCTCGTCCACTTCACGGCGGCTCGGCGCAACCGGTGCATCGATGGCCAGGCCCTCGAGCTTGGTGTCGACCGGACCGGCGCCGGCCACCGTCCGGACTCGCCATCCGAGGAGGCTCAGCGCGGCAGCCCACTTCGCCGACTCGATCGAGACGCCGTCTCGCCCACCCAGTCGAAAGGACACCAGCGCAGCGTCGGCCACGCGCCGCACGCTAGGCCGTCTGCCCGAGGCGGACCCCTGGGCACGGTCGAGTATCGTGGCCCTCCGATGGCCAAGCGAGCACTGATCACCGGCGTCACCGGACAAGACGGCTCCTATCTGGCGGAATTCCTGCTTGAGCAGGGCTACACCGTCATCGGCATGGTGCGTCGATCCAGCACGGTGACGTTCGAGCGGATCGCCCACATTCAGGACCGTCTGGAACTGGTGGCCGGCGACCTGCTCGATGAGGTCTCACTGATCAACATGCTGCGTGACCACCGGCCCACTGAGGTCTACAACCTGGCCGCCCAGTCGTTCGTACAGACCAGCTTCAGCCAACCAGTCCTGACCGGGGAGACCACCGCGCTGGGCGTCACCCGCCTCCTCGATGCAATCCGCCTGGTCGACCCCGAGATTCGCTTCTACCAAGCCAGCTCGTCGGAGATGTTCGGCAAGGTGCGCGAGGTGCCCCAGGTGGAGAGCACCCCGCTCTACCCCCGGAGCCCCTACGGCGTGGCCAAGGTCTATGGCCACTGGATCACCGTCAACTACCGCGAGAGCTACGACCTGCACGCCTCCTCGGGGATCCTCTTCAACCACGAGTCGCCTCGCCGCGGCCTCGAGTTCGTCACCCGCAAGATCACCAACGGCGTGGCGCGCATCGCGCACGGACTCGACGACAAGTTGTATCTCGGCAACCTCGATGCGCAACGGGACTGGGGCTTCGCCGCCGACTACGTGCGGGCCATGTGGCTCATGCTGCAACAGGACAAGCCCGATGACTTCGTCGTCTCGACGGGGGAGACCCACGCCGTGCGTGATCTCTGCCGCCTGGCCTTCCAGGCGGCCGATCTGGATTGGGAGCGACATGTCGTCATCGACGACAAGTTCCTGCGCCCGGCCGAAGTGGACCTTCTCGTTGGTGACTCGACCAAGGCGCACCAGGTGCTGGGGTGGAAGCGTGACGTTGACTTCCCGGGCCTGGTCACCATGATGGTCGAGGCCGACTTGGACCTGGTTCGCAGCACGCTCTAAAGGAAGGGGGGACTCCAGCGCTCCTTCTGCCCGCTGCAATTTCGGCCGACCCCGTCGGCGTCTTGGTCGCCTTCGGGGCAGGGATCCTCTCCTTCCTCTCCCCCTGCGTCCTCCCGCTCGTCCCGGGCTACCTCTCCATGGTCTCGGGCCTCTCGGCCGCCGAGCTCTCTGCCCTCGGGCACGATGCCGTCGGCCCTGGATCGACGACGCAGACCACGGCCACGGCGACCATGGACACGGGGACCATGGGCACGGCCACGACAATGACGACGGCGACCGACACCGCTCTGGTCGCGGCGACGGCCACGGCCACCTTCGCGACCACTGCCGCGACCACGGCCGCGGCGACGCCCTCGGCGACTAAGACGGCGAGGGCGGCGACCAGGCGGCCGATGCTCATCGGCATCGGCCTCTTCGTCGGCGGCTTCACCATCGTCTTCGTGGCCCTCGGTGCGGCCGCTTCTGGGATCGGTCGGGTCCTGGACGCACACCAGATCCCGCTGGCCCACGTCAGCGGGATCGTGGTCATCCTCCTCGGGCTGTTGCTGCTCCTCGGTGCCCTGCCCGGTGAGTGGTGGTCACGACTGGGAGCCGGACCACTTGGATTCGTCACCCGCCTCAACGGTGAGCGGCGTTTCGACGTGCGCCCGTCGGCCCTGGGCGTGTGGGCTGCCCCGGTCATGGGCATGGCCTTTGCGTTCGCCTGGACCCCATGCATCGGCCCGGTCCTGGGTGCCGTCCTGGCCCTGGCCTCTCACAACGGGTCGCTCTCGGGAGGGGTGTTGCTCTTGTTCGCCTATTCGCTCGGCCTCGGCGTGCCCTTCGTGGCCACCGGTCTGGCCTTCGAGCGACTGACGGAGGTGTTCGCCCGGGCCCGACGCACCCTCGGGGTGATCGAAGTGGTGGCGGCGTTGATCCTGATCGTCTTCGGGATCTT
>DASZJQ010000123.1:0-47572 GCA_035947875.1 Acidimicrobiales bacterium | reverse complement strand
CACGGCGAACACGAGTTGAGTCGCATTTGCTTCGGTGCGATGAAACGTCACATGGAGGAGAGCGTCGACCGCGAGGGTGAGCACGCAACCAGCACCAACTCCAAAGGAGAGATCGCGGATCTCTAGGAAGGCACTGGGTTGCATCCGGCGATGCGTCGAACGGTACATACCACCGAGTGCGAGGGCCACGACGACGGAAATGGGAAAGAGGGAGTCAAGGGTGAAGTTTGACCAGAGCCGATGGATCGAGTTCGTTGGAACGGAGGAAATCTGGCTCAACAGGACGAGAGACAACGGGAGCGCGATGTAGCTGCACAGGAAGTCGGTACCGACGTGTACAAAGGTCAACCCCCTTTCGGTGATCGAACCGTGAGCGGATGTCGCAATTGCAGAAGGTGACGAACTGGGGTCGGCTCCATCGAGGCCGCGGGGAGAGCCCTGAGGTGGGTTGGTCTCATGATCCGAGACGGACTTCAACTTGCCGAACTCTTGATCGAATATCCTCATCGAGATCCCCACCTTTGGGTGCGAAGGCCTGGATTTGCTGGATCCATCGCCGCCCAACAACATACGTAACAGCTGAGATCCGTCCGCCTGACGTCACCCTCCTCCCGATTTTGCCATATGCCGTTGACCTTTCACACCCCGGTCGAGCCATTGGGGCGCCTGCCGGTCGATTGGGCCGCTGGATGGCCGGAGGAAGCAAGGTCGTCGCGGCGTCACAGGATCTCCCCGTCCCGGTCCCGTTTTCCGGCGTGATGCCCCCTTATTCTGTGGAATTGGGGGGCCATCGTTATTTGACGGCGTGCACCCCGCCGTCGACATGCAGGATTTCACCCGTCGTCATGGGCAGGAGGTCACTAAAGAGCGCAACACAGCCGCGGGCAACCACATCGGAGTCGTGGACGTTCCAGCCGAGGGGGGCACGATCGGCCCAGGTGTCTTCGAAGGCTGAGAAACCCGGAATCGATTTGGCCGCCATCGTCCTGATTGGCCCGGCAGCGACAAGATTGACCCGAATCCCGTCAGATCCCAGGTCGCGGGCCAGGTACCTGGTGAGGGACTCGAGGGCAGCCTTGGCGACACCCATCCAGTCGTAGATGGGCCACGCCACCGTGGCATCGAAATCCAGTCCGACGACCGATGCCCCACCATCGCGCCCGGCATTGGTGAGGAGGGGTCTGAACGCCTCCACGAGGGCCTTGAGCGAGTAGGCGGAAATGTTGAGCGCGACGGAAACGTCGTCCCAATTGGCCGAGAACATGCCGTTGCCCAGGCAATTTGGGGGCGCAAAGCCAATGGCGTGGAGCAACCCGTCGAGCCCATCCCACCGGTCTGCGAGAGCGGCGCCCGCCGCGGCAAGTTGTTCGGGGGACGTGACGTCGATCTCGAGCACATCTGGTTCGACGGGAAGCTTGCGGGCGGTCCGCTTGGTAAGCGAGAGAGCGCGCCCCGCTCCCGAAAGAACCACCTCAGCTCCTTCTTCTTGCGCCAACTTGGCCACGGCGAAGGCGAGGGAGGCGTCGGTGAGGACGCCGGTGATGAGGAGGCGTTTGCCAGTGAGAAGTCCCATGTGGTTCGCGAGGTTATGCGACAGTGGGGGCATGCACGTGGGGATACTTGGCGGAACAGGTCCGGCCGGCCGGGGCCTGGCCGTTCGATTGGCGGCGTCCGGAGTTCAGGTCACCGTGGGATCTCGTGAGGCGGAGAGGGCAGCTCGAGTGGCTCGGGACGTCGTCGCTCGGTGGCCCGGTCTTACCTTGGACATGGACGGGGCCGACAATGAAGGAGCGGCCAGGGCGGACGTGATTGTGGTGGCCACCCCGTGGGACAGCGCCATCCCGACCGTCATGCCATTGCGGGATGCCTTGGCCGGCAAGGTGGTCATCTCGATGGCCAACGCATTGGCCAAGGAGGGTCGAGAGATGCTGGCGCTGATCCCCCCGCGTGGGTCGGTGGCCGCAACCGTGCAGGCCGCGCTGCCGGGATCGTTGGTGGCCGCCGCGTTTCACCATTTGCCCGCTTCGGAAATGGAAGATCTTGATTCGGGCTTGGAGGCAGACGTGTTGGTGTGTTCGGACCACCCCGAAGCCACGGGGGCCGCCATCGCGCTGATTGACGCCATGCCCGGACTCAGGCCACTCGACACGGGGACGTTGAGCCAGGCGGCAGCCATCGAGGCCTTCACGGCGGTCTGCATCACGCTCAACATCCGATACAAGGTGCACTCGACACTGCAAATGGCTGGGATGTAACGATGGAATTGTTCGACACGGCGAGGGGGTCGGTGGTGTCCTTTTCGCCCGGCCCATTGGTCACGATGTACTCCTGTGGGATCACCCCCTACGACTCTGCTCACCTGGGTCACGCCGCCGTGTACTTGTACTTCGACATGCTGCAGCGGCGTTTGCAGGATGCCGGACACGTGGCGCGGTGCGTCCGCAACGTCACCGACATAGACGACGACATATTGCGCAAGTCCCGGGAAATGGGAGTCCACTATCTGGATTTGGCGGCTGAGGAGATGGCGCGGTTCGACGCCGAAATGGGCATGCTGAACCTCCTGCCGGTGTACTCCGAGCCACGTGCGACGTCCGCCATATCTGAAATTCTGTCGTTGGTGGGAGTTGCGCTGGACAAGGGACACGCCTACGAATCGGGCGGCGCGGTCTATTTCGATGTGACCAGTTTTCCTGAGTTCGGCCGTATCAGCGGTTTCGGACGGTCTGACATGTTGCGCTTGGCGGCCGAACACGGTGGGAATCCTGACGATCCTCGTAAGCGGAATCCCTTGGACTTTGTCCTTTGGCAGCCGTCCTTGTCTGATGAGCCCGCGTGGGAATCGAGATGGGGTCCCGGTCGTCCGGGCTGGCATATTGAGTGTTCCGCGTTGGCGTTGCGTGAATTGGGCGAGACGATCGATATCCACGGCGGGGGACGCGACCTGGTCTTTCCCCACCATGAATGTGAGGCAGCCCAGTCTGAATCGGTGACCGGAAAGCCGTTCGTCCGTTTGTGGTTCCACGTCGGTCTGGTTGGTCTCGGGGGCACCAAAATGTCCAAGTCTCTTGGGAATCTTGTCTTCGTGGGCGATCTCTGCAACGACTGGGAGGCCCCCGCAGTTCGCCTGGCCTTGTTGGCCCATCATTACCGGCGGGATTGGGACTGGGAAACGGGGGCGGACATGCCGCCGGCGGCGGCCCGACTGGCCCTGTGGCGAAGCGCCTCTGACGGCGCGGGGGATGCCGGACTGGCCCAGGTGCGAGCCGCGCTTGATTCTGATCTCGATACTCCTGGAGCGCTGGCCGCGCTGGATGCGGCGGCCAACTCCAGGCAATCGGTGGCCCTTGGCGCGGAATTGCTGGGCGTGCTGCTGTAGACACGGGGGAGTCTCGACGGAGTGAGGTCGGACGTGTATCAAGTTTCAGGCTGAGGCAAAGGTCGATCAATACAACCGTTCCATCCGGCGACCCGGCAATGGTGACGGGCCGAGCGCCTGTGAGTTGGCGACCGGGGTGACTTCTCGGCCAATCGGGTGTCTCCGGGGGCGATGGTGGTCCAGTACCCTTGAACCACGTTCCGGCGAGGAGCAATCCCCCGGCTGAGCAGGAGAGGGTGAACAATGGCAGGCGATATTTCGGTACGGCTTCCCGACGGATCGAATCGGGAGCTCGCCGAAGGAACGACCGCTGCCGACCTCGCCCTGGCCATCGGCCCCCGTCTGGCCAAGGCGGCCGTGGTGGCCACGATCGATGGCCACGAGGTTGACCTGAATACCCCACTCGCCGACGGGGAGGAAGTCGCCATCATCACGGGGGACACCGACGCCGGTCGTGAGGTCCTCCGGCACTCCACCGCGCACGTGCTGGCGCAGGCCGTGCTCCGGCTCTGGCCCGGGGCCAAATATGCGATCGGACCGGTGATTGAGAACGGGTTCTACTACGACTTCGAGCTGCCGGACGGGGCCCGATTCAGTGACGATGACCTGGATCGGGTCGAGGCGGAAATGCGATCGATCATGGCGGAGGATCAACCCTTCATCCGGCATGAGCATGCCATCGAGGAAGGGTTGGAAATCTTCGCCGATCAGCCGTTCAAGCGCGAGATCATTGAAGCAGTCGAGGCCGGCGCCGATGAGGTCGACGCCGACGCCGGCGGTTCTCTGGTCAGCACGTACTGGAACAGCGATTCGTTCACGGATCTGTGCCGGGGCCCGCATGTGCCTTCGACCTCCCGGCTGGGTCATTTCAAACTCATGCGAGTAGCCGGGGCCTATTGGCGCGGCGATGAGAAGAAGGAGCAGCTCCAACGCATTTACGGGACAGCCTGGGAATCTGCGAAGGCCTTGGCCGCCTATCTGCACCAACTGGAGGAAGCCGAGAGGCGTGATCATCGCAAATTGGGGGCCGAGCTCGACCTCTTCAGCTTTCCTGATGAGATCGGTCCGGGGCTGGCCATCTTCCATCCCAAGGGCGGCACCATTCGCCGACTGATGGAGGACTACTCCCGGCAGCGTCACGTCGAATCCGGCTACGAGTTCGTGAACTCGCCCCACATCACCAAGAGTCAGCTGTTCGAGATTTCGGGCCACCTCGACTGGTTTGCCGACAGCATGTACCCGCCCATGGAGCTCGACGGGGGCATCGACTACTACCTCAAGCCGATGAATTGCCCGTTCCACATCTTGGTCTTTAAGAGCCGTCAGCGGTCGTACCGAGAACTGCCGCTCCGCTTGTTCGAATTCGGCACGGTGTACCGCTACGAGAAGTCGGGCGTGGTGCACGGACTGACTCGCGTCCGGGGGATGACCCAGGACGACGCCCACATCTTCTGCACTCGCGAGGACATGCGCGGCGAATTGGTCCGGACCCTGCACTTCGTCCTCGAATTGCTGCGGGACTTCGGACTGAACGATTTCTATCTTGAACTTTCGACCAAGCCTCCCGGTAAGGGCGTGGGGTCGGACGAGGACTGGGCGGTGGCAACGGAGGCACTGCGCTCCACCGCCACCGAAATCGGCCTTGACTTGGTGATGGACGAGGGCGGTGGTGCCTTCTACGGCCCCAAGATCTCAGTCCAGGCCCAAGACGCCATTGGTCGGACCTGGCAGATGTCTACCGTGCAACTGGACTTCCAACTACCCGAGCGCTTCGAGCTCGAGTATGTCGGCGCCGACAATGGGCGGCATCGGCCGATCATGATCCACAGGGCTCTGTTTGGTTCGGTAGAGCGCTTCATGGCGGTACTGATCGAGCACTACGCGGGGGCCCTACCGACCTGGCTCTCGCCCGAACAGGTGCGCGTGATTCCGGTGACCGACGCCCATTCTGACTACGCGCGATCGGTGGTCGACATCTGTGGGGCGGCCGGCTTGCGGGCCACACTCGATATGACCGGCGAGAAGATGGGCGCGCTGATCCGGCGGGCCAAGATGGCCAAATTACCCTACGTGCTGGTGGTCGGCGATGACGACGTCAAGAACGGGACCGTCGGGGTCAATCGGCGGGGCTCCACCGACAACAGGCCGGAACGGGGCGTCGACGTGACCGACTTCGTCTCGGAGGTGGTGGAGGAAGTGGTGCGAAAAGGCTCACCTGAAGACAACGTCGGCGGGAACGCAGACGCGTGAATCTGGGGCACCTCTGGGCCGGGTGGCGCAGCGACTACATCGAGGACGCGACCGCTCGCCACCGAGCGGAGGGAACAAGCGATGACGCTTCGCGGTGTGTGTTCTGTCGCCTCGCCCAGAGTGGTCCGCCGTCGGTCGAGAACCTTGTTGTCTGGCGGGGTGAATGGTCGTTTGTCGTGCTGAATGCCTATCCCTACGCCAGTGGGCACGTCTTGGTCCTTCCACTACGTCACGTCGGTAGTTTGGAGGCCTTGACCGAGCTCGAATCCGCCGAGGTGTGGGCCACCACTCGTCGAGCGGCGAGAGCCATCGAGGCTGCATATGAACCTGACGGGATGAATATTGGTGCGAACCTGGGTCCGGCCAGCGGGGCGGGGATCCCGGCTCATCTCCATCTGCATGTGCTGCCGCGCTGGTCGGGGGATACCAATTTCATGACGTCCATTGCCGGCACCCGGGTCTTACCCGAGACACTCCAGGTGGCCTGGAAGAAACTCACTGATGCTTGGGTCTGACCCGCCAGATCGACTGAGGTCGGGTTAGCCTCGGTCGGGAGGTATCCCCGTGACGTCAACGCCTGGGCCAATCCATCTGAACAGCCATCATCGCGACACCGTGAGCCAAATTTTCCGGCACCCAGTCGGCCACAACATCGAGTGGAGAGACGTCCTCTCACTGCTCGAGGCAGTTGGCTCGGTCGAGGAAACCCACCACGGGAAGTTCCTCGTGACGCTCGGTGACGAAACCGAGCCATTTGAGCCGCCGCGGCACAAGGATATCGACGCGCAGCAAGTCGTCGACTTACGGCGAATGTTGGGCAACGCTGGCTACGGGCCGGCCGCCGGGAGTGGCGCGGCCGACCTCACCCAATCCTGAGAAGTGGCCCACGGTGGGAGGGCGGCAATCCGCTGACCGTGGCGGCAGAGGCCGACGCCTCATGTCGAGGCCAAGTCGCCGCCATCGGTGAGCTAGCCGGTGAGCTAGCCGGGCGCAGCGGGTGCCCCCTGCCCTCTTGACTGATCGTCTGACCTGGATGAGCGTCCCAGCCGTGCCATCTGTAAACGCCAGGTGAACGACGTGTGACTGGTCTATGAAGATTCAAGGACAACGCCGTGGATGGCGCGTCGTGGGTGGGTAGTTTCTTTGGGAGAGCATTCATGTTCTGCCCACGACGTATTCCGGCCGCGACGGAACTTCTCCAGGGGTAGTTGAGCGCCGCCACCCGGGCCAGTCGGCGTCACAACACCGTCCACAGTGCTGTAGCCAGTTCACCCATCTCCCTCAGAGGAGTCAGTTCCATGCCGCGTATGAAGCGAATGAACGGTATCGATCCCATGTTCATCTACTCCGAGACACCATCGACTCCCATGGAGGTGGCGTACACCTGCGTTTTTGATCCGTCGACCGCATCGGGTGGCTACTCGTTCGACGGAGTTCGGAATCTGCTGGCGGAGCGGCTCCCCGCACTGGGCCCCTTTCGGCGCAGACTCGTCGAGGTCCCCCTCGGCCTGGACCACCCTCGTTGGGTGGAGGACCCAGATTTCGATCTCGACAACCACCTTCATCGGACAGCCCTGCCGGACCCGGGCGGGGAGGTGGAACTGCACAAGATGGCGGCGGAGGTCATGGGCCGGCCTCTTGACTGCGATCAGCCTCCTTGGGAGATGCACGTTATCGAGGGGCTCGATGGAGGCAAGATCGGTTTGATCGCCAAACTCCACCACGCGGTCATCGACGGCGTGTCCGGAGCCGAACTCCTCGCGCAACTCCTCGACGTCACGCCCGACGTCACGGTCACGGGCGAAGTCCACAGCCCGTGGCGACCTCCCGCGCTGCCTTCGAGGAGCCGACTGGTGTCAGAGGCACTCCCACGACTCCTCACCAGCCCTATGCGACTCCTCGCCGCTGCTCGCGAGATCGGCCGCTCCACTGTGCGACTCGCCTTCCATGCCGCCGACGCTGGCGCAGCGCCATTGTCCATTCCGCTCGGAGCACCGGCTCATTTCGCCAGTCCGATGACGGCATGTCGCACCGTGTCGTTTGCCCAGGCCAACTTGAGCGAGGTTCTGGCCTTGAAGGAGCGCCTGGGCGTCACCCTCAACGACGTCGTGCTCGCCGCCTGTTCGGGGGCAATGCGTTCGTATCTCACCGAGCACGACCGGCAGACTCATCCGCCACCGGTCGCGGTGGTCCCCGTCTCCGTCCGCGCCCAATCCGAACAGGGGACACTGGGCAACCGTCTCTCGGCCATGTTCGTTCCGCTGGCCAGCGACCGGGCCCAGCCGTTGGATCGTCTCGAGACGGTTGCCGCAGCGTGCGCTGCAGCCAAGGCCCAGGAGCGCGTTGTCGGCTATGGCGCCATGGCGGCGGCCGTGTCAGAGGCGGTTCCCCCAGCACTGGCCGGACCAGCGTTGCGGCTTGGCGCCCAGTTCGGAGCGATGCGCCGGCTGAGGCCGGGGAACCTGGTGATCTCGAATGTGCCTGGGCCGAGATTTCCCCTCTACTTCGCCGGGATGCGGATGGAGGCGGTGTACCCGATTGGACCGGTGGTCGATGGCGTCGCACTCAACATCACCGTGCAGAGCTATCTCGATTCGCTGTTCGTGGGCCTCAATGCCTGTCCTGCCGTCGTCCCTGACGTCGACTCGCTGGCCCGGTCGGTGGTGCTCGAACTTACCCGCCTGACCGAGGCTGCCGCCGAGGACGTGCGAGCCGCGCCCCAAAGCGAGTCGGGTTCAAAGCCGCCCCCGTCCGCGGCGAGGGAAGGCCCGCCCAGCCGCTCGGTCCCCCCTCGCCCCGTCACGACCCCGAAGCTCACGACCACGAGACGTCCCCGCCGACCGCGTCCGAGCGGGCAACGACTCGTTCCGGCCGACAGGGCCAGCGGCGCTCGTTCTGCCTCGTGAGATTCGCCGTACTGGCCGAGCCGACGGGCGGGCGCCAGGCACCGACGGAGGGCACAATTGCCACTTCGTTCCGTGGGTCGCCACTGGGACTGACTGGATTTTCGTGGAACCTGGCGCCGACGGAGCTACCGGGTCTCGCTGGACGCGCAAGGATGGATCATGGACTTTGAACTCAAGCACGTGACGATCCACGGCCACGACGTCGGCTATCGCATGGAGGGCGACGGTCCAGCCATCCTATTGATCCATGGGATTGCCGGCAGTTCCACGGCATGGCGCGAGGTCATGCCCGCCCTGGCCCGGAACTACACCGTTATCGCTCCCGACCTGATCGGGCACGGTCAATCGGCCAAGCCTGTAGGGGACTATTCACTCGGCGCCTACGCCAGCGGTCTGAGGGATCTGCTCCGTGTCCTGGGCGTGCCCCGGGCCACCATCGTGGGCCACTCCTTTGGCGGGGGAGTGGCAATGCAGCTCGCCTACCAGCATCCGGAATGCTGCGAACGGCTGGTCCTCGTCGACAGCGGCGGCCTGGGCCGCGAAGTGAGCTGGTTGCTACGGTTCATGACCCTTCCGGCCACGGAATATCTGATGCCCGTTCTCTTTCCCTCGATGGTCCGCGATCGGGGCAACGATCTCAGTCGGATGCTGCATAAGCGAGGTATCCGAATGGCCCGAATAGGTGAGATGTGGCGTTCCTACGCCTCCCTCACCGAATCCACCAACCGCCAGTCCTTCATCCGTACTCTTCGCTCGGTCATCGACCCCGGCGGCCAGACGGTGAGCGCCCTGGACCGGCTGTATCTCGCCGAGGCGATCCCAACTCTCATCGTGTGGGGAGATGGCGACACGATCATCCCGGTCAGCCACGCCTACTCGGCTCACGAAGTCATTGCCGGCAGCCGCCTCGAGATCATTACGGGATCGGGGCACTTCCCGCACGTGGAGGCGCCGGAACGGTTCCTCGGCGTGCTCACTGACTTCCTGAACACGACCGAGCCAGCGATGGTGGACGGGGCAGGACTGCAGCAAGTGCTCCAATTGCGAGCGATCGCCGAGGCTTGAGCGCCGCGACGGACATCAATGACCGTCCAGGCTCCGTTCAGGTGGTCGATTCGGCCAGTTCCATCTCGGCAGAGACAAGTGCGGGCAGAATGCTCGGAAGGATTCGTCCACCTGCCGGCGCGCCCGATTGTGCGGAAGATTGCTGATCGTGGGTGCCCCTGCCGGCGCTGAGCGCACGCGTGTCGAAGTATGCCCTGACCGAGGTGATCTTCCCGTCCTGTACGTGATACCAGTCTGATGTCGGCACGGACCCCCCCGCGTCGGTGACCAGGTCGTAGATGATGCAGGCGTCGTCGCCGTCGACCACGACCTTTATCGGCTCGGCACTGGCCACATGGCGCGACAGATCCACCAAACTGTTCATATAGGACTCGACCCCACCGCCCGACCCCAATGGGCCCACGAACGTGACGTCATCGCGAAGCAACGTACGTGCGGTGGCAAAATCTCCCGACGACCAGGCCTCCAGGCACTTGGTGGCGACTTCAAATGTTTCAGGCTCGGACACCGACCCCCCTTTTCCGTTGGCGCGGTGATCGTGGGTGCTACCCACGCAACGAACGCAGGTCCTTACCCAGATGTGGCGTCCCTAAACCCGCTCCGACCGACCAAAGGGCAGAGCGGTCCTGCTGGAGCACGGGAATTGCTCACAGGTAGTCAAACGTCAGGGTCCTCGAGGTGCCTGCATCCGTGGTGATGGAGACCGGCACGGAGCGCGGCGAACCAGAGAGCGGCGGCACGGTCACCAGGCACATGGTCTGGGATGGACAGGATGTCGCTGCGGCCTGGCCGCCGAAGTGAGCCACGATCTCTCCATCCGCGCTCAGGAGATCGGTGCCCGACACCGTCACCTGCTGGCCGGATCCTCCCGTTGACGGACTGAGCGACGAGAGAAGCGGTGCGGTTCCCGTCGCGGCCGTGCTCGGCACTCTCGATCGCGTTGACCTCGGCCGGGCCCGTGCCGGACCGCTCGGCCCCTTTGGGGGGGAGGTCGTGTGACCTGAAGGCACGGCGGTGCCGGCGGGGTGAAGCGTGGTGATGACATTCTGATGTGCGCCCAGAACGAAGGCCAGGGCAAGGGCCGCGACCACGACCAACGTGGCCGTGACCAGCACCGACGCGAACAACCGGCGCTCGCGCCGGTCTTCGAGGGAGGGCATCCCGGCGTCTCCGCTGCCTTCGGCCGTCGAACCCAGCGAGGGAGTGGCGGCTCCCTCCGACCCGAGGGGACTGAGCCCGTCGGAGCGCCGGAGGCGCCGCCGATCCCTCCTGGCCAGGCCGCTCTTCTGTACCTGCGCCTGCCCGGCGGGAGTGGGGGTTGGTCCCTCTTGGGCACGCCGGGCGGCCTCGGCCATGGCGGCGAGCGCGCGTGCCCCCGGCGTCTCCGCCGCTGGTACTCCGGTGTCAGCGCGCGACCCTCGACGGCGAAGCCGCCCGGTTGGCTGAGAGTGATCCACCTCGATTGGACCTCTTTGGAACGTGGCCTCAGATTCAACGACACTCATACCCGATCCGGGCTGTCCGAAAAAGGGGGGGGCGATTGGTCTCAGGGCTGTCCGAAAAGGGGGGTGATTGGTCTCAGGCGGTCCGGAGCTAAGACGCCAGACCGGAGCGGATCGACGCCGCTTCGAGTGACGTGAACCGGTGAGAATACCCACGTCGATGTGACAGTCCCACAATTGGCTGGGCGTCACACGAAGACGGCACGGCCAGGTGCCACGAGGAATCTGAGCGGTCCCACACCGCCGTCGCCAGATTGTCATCGAGGGCACGGTGGGCCACGTTAGGCATGTCGTCATAAAGCGATCCCAAGACGTCGCGGCAGAGCTTGGGACGGATCTGGCCGGAAGCATGCTCATTCCAGGCGCTCAGCAAATCGACAGCCGGCGCACCATTGCCGACGGCTGCGGCCAGGTGTTTCGGCGGGGCTGCTTGGAGTTCGCTACCCAGACGGAGCTCAAGAATCAGGCAGTCGCCTTCGATTTCCTGGAATTCCGGGTGTACGGGCAGACCGACGGCCGCGGTGATCTCTGAGCACGCCAGGGTGCAGGCGTTGGTCGTGTCGGCCGTGGCAATGCGGATCTTGCTGGTCGTGGTCATTGGACCTCCGGGTTTCAAATGGGGAGCGCGTCGTGGCTGAGTATCGGGTGCCTTTGTCAACTTACGAGCCGAAGGTAAACACACTCTGAGCGGCGCGTTGCCATCTCATTTACATTTGGTGACGACACCGGCCGATTCGGCGGGAGGCCGAACCACGACTGTCCCGAGCGAACGTTTGTGACGATTGCCCAGGTGATCGGTACTGGCTCGGAGGTCACCGCTGGACCGGTTCTCTTCGAGCGAAACCAGGGGTCCTCCCGCCCCAACTCCCCTTGATCCCTTCCCGGTGATGTGGCTAAATTTCAGACACCAGCGCTGGAATTGCAGCGCGGATCGCAGTTATTCAGATCCTGAGCTTCGGCCCCTGTCGGAACACCATTCGAATGGGAGTTTTGGCAATGTCACTGGAAATGGAGTCCGGCACTGAGGTCCTGGAGATCGGTGTGGCACGTTCAGAAGGCAAGGTCGTGATCACCCTGGCAGGAGAGCTCGACGTTGCTGGGGCCCCGGTTCTCCGCGAGCAGCTCGCGGCGGCGACGCGGACCGAGGGCCGGGTTGTCTGCGATCTGGAGCACCTGACCTACATGGACTCGACGGGGATATCCGTCTTGATTGCCGCTCGGAAGAGGCTGGACGCAACGGGACGGGACCTGGTGCTGGTTGGCCCGTCGGAGCGGGTTCACAAGGTTCTCGAAATCACCGGTGTGGACTCCTATTTCACGATCCAGCCCCAAGGGGCGCCCGCTGAAGAGGATGCATCGGGGTGACGTTGTAGGCCTCTAGGGTCACGTCGCCTCGGCCTCAACCACCCGGCGTCTGGGTACGTCGGCCGGCCCATGCGGGAGTGAGCCACGTCCATTGCCGGTAACGTGGGGTTGCGGCGCTCCGAACGAGTGGGCTACCCGATTGGGCCGACCGAAGTGACATCCATGCGGTCGTTGGCAACCGCATGGCCGGGGGCCGCGGTGACTGGGCAGAGTTGCAAGGAGAGAAGAAGGTGACGGAGCCGGTCGCAACGTTCTCCCCGCGCATGGTCGATGCGCTGGTGGACGCCGTCTTCATCGTGGAAGACCAAGGCCGCGTGCTGTACGCCAATCCGGCTTTCGGGCAGCTCCTTGGTTGGCAGATCGAAGGCCTTTTCGGTGAGCCCTTTGTCAACCTCGTCCCCGAGCACCTTCGGTCCGAGTACTCGGCCGAGTTCCATCAGATCATGGAGACAGGACCCCCGAGGCCGAGCGCCGCCCCTCGTCGAATGATCTTGCTCTGCGCCGATGGATCCGAATTGCCGGTCGAGGTAGGCACATTTCTGGTGGCCCCAAGGGGCGAAGCCCGCCTGCTTATTGCCGTGGTGTGGGACGTGAGAAGCAGAATCGACATCGATCGCTATCAGCGGGTGTCAGATGAACTCCTGGCTTTTCTGGCCGGAGCAGCCGGGACGACCGCCGTACTCCTTCCCCGCCTCCTCTCCATCGTGGCTACCAGCATGGATTTCGAATTTGCCACCTCGTGGCGGTGGGATAGCGATTCGGGGCGATTGCACTGCGAACACGTGTGGCGTCGGGATGAAGGCGATTTCGAATCGCTGCACCGTGTCTCTTCGGGTATGAGCGTGAGGTCCGGAGAAGGATTGGCCGGAACCGTCGTGAATGCTGGTGAACTGGTGTGGCGATCTGATTTGGCAGAGGCGGCGGATTTGGCTCGGCACGCTGCCTTTGTGGCCGACGGCGTGCAAACCGCCTTTGCCTTCCCGGTGCGGACCCGAGACCGCCTCGTTGGCATCATCGAACTCTTTACGCGGGCCCAGCGACAGCCCGACGCTCCGTTCGTAGCGGCCGTGGCCGACATATGCGCCAAGTTGGGGGAGTTCATCGAGCGGGTGGAACTCGAGACGCAGCGATCTCAGCTCATCGAACAGCTCGAACACTCACAACGGCACCAAGAATTCCTGCTCCGGGCCAACCATGCGCTCTCTGGCGCACGCGATTTCAAGGATTCCGTTGCACGGCTGGCGTCCGTAGCGCTTCCCACGCTCGGGGACATCTGCCTCGTTGATGTCGTGAGTCCGAATGGCAAATTGTTGCGATTGGCCGCGAGACACGCCGATCCGGCGCACCAAAAGACAATGGAAGAACTCGGGAGACACAGTCCCGATATCGAAGGTTCACATCCGGCGGCGATTGCGGTGAGGACCGGCCAATCCCAGTGGTCCTCTCAGATTGATGATGAATTCCTGCGGAGCACGACCAAAAGCGATCGCCATTTCGAACTGACTCGATCCTTAAAATTTGAATCGTACGTCTGCGTGCCGTTGCTCATAGAAGGCGACGCCATAGGTGCCCTCACGGTTGTCACGGATGGGACAGGGCGAAAGTTCGGAAATGAGGAACTGCTTCTCGCGGAGTCCCTGGCGTCACAGGTCGCTTCGGTCATTGAGCGCGCCCGGAAGTTCGACGAGCAATCGAACATCTCTCATCTCCTGCAAGCCAGCCTGTTGCCAGATCATCTCGGCCACTTGCCCGGTGTGAGCGTGGCGGCCCGGTACGTAGCCGGAAGCCAGGAAGCGGAAGTCGGGGGCGACTTCTACGACGTTGTCGACCTTTCTGAAAGCCGACTCGCACTCGTGATAGGTGATGTCGAAGGCCATGATATGACCGCCGCAACAGTCATGGGTGAGCTCCGAAGTGCGTTGCGCGCGTACCTTCTCGTGACGCAGGATCCGGGCAACGTCATCGCACTTCTCGATGAGTTTGCTTCCCGACGGCCGATGCATCGCCTAGCCACGACCTGCCTGGCCATACTGGATACCGAGAATCGAACCATTGCCATCGCCTCGGCCGGCCACCCGGTACCGTTCCTGGCTTCGAACGATGGAAAGGCGGCTGCACCGTTGCGGATCGATCCTGGTCCGCCGCTCGGTGTTGGGGCCGGTAGTTATTCGGTGGCCAAATTCGAGCTTCCGGCGCAAGGAACCCTGGCCTTCTACACGGATGGACTCATCGACGAAGGTCGGGCCGACGCGCAAGCGCGAACCAACACATTGACCTCAATGATGGACAACAGTCGATCGCTGGACAGCGAGTCGTTGGCCGACTTCATCGTGGGTGCTTTGGGACCATCCGCCCCGAGAAGCGACGACCTGGCATTGTTGGTCGTTCGATGGTCGAACATTTGGGAATAGATCCTCCGAGGCCACGGATTCGGGTCGGCGCAGTTTGGCGATGGTTATCCGGTTAACCCTCCGTCTTCCGCTCGATGGTTCGAGTCACGATTTCCTCGGCGACGTCTCTGAGCTTGCGATTCTCACGCTGCGAAGCCCGGACCAGGATCTGGAAGGCGTCCTGAGGAGAGATACCTCCGGTGGCCATCAGGATGCCGACCGCATGATCAATGGTCTCTCTTGATTTGATCGCCTGGGTCAGGTTCTCACTGAGTTGACGAGCATCCCAGTACACCTGGGCATTGGCCAGTGCGATAGCGGCCTGATCGGCGAAGATCTGGACGGTGTCTTCATGGGCGTCCGTGAACGCCGCCTTGGATTCTGCGTACAGATTCAGGGCGCCCAGACTCTCCCCGTGGACCGTCAGCGGCACTGACATGGTCGAATGGATCCCATGCGACGTTGCCAATTTGGAAAAGGCCGGCCAACGTGTGTCTTCCGTCGTGGACTCGATGCGAAAGATCCGCTGAAGTCGAAAGGCATCGAGGCAGGGCCCTTCACCAGTGTCGTACTGGGCTTCATCGATCTCGGGCGCTTCGGAACTAGTGAACACTCCTGTGCGGGGCTTGCCTTCGACCAGCAGGGTGATGCCGGCATATTTCGCCGGGGTGACATCACAAGCCATTTCACTCACCCGGAGCAGCGTGTCGCCCAAGGTGCCGTCTTTCACAAAAAATTGAGAAAGGGCGCGCAAACTTGTTCGGATCGCGTCCTGGTCATCCTGCATTGCACCCTTCTGAGCCATCCTGAGCAACCGGCAGGTCCCTCGTTTGGGTTTGAAGGAGGTGGAGACAACTCAGCTGAGGTCCAGCCTATCCGGGTCTGAGGCCTCGGATCGACGGATGGGTATTCGGGACGGACCGGCGAGCTGGCCAAGACTGGGAATCGACCAAGGCGGGAAGGGTTGCAATAGTCGCATCGCCTGACCCTGAGGATGCCGGAAGTTCGTAGTCCTGTGACTCAGCGGGACCACGACGCGACTGAGATGCGGCCCGTCATGAGATGTCGCCGGGCGACGACGCCGAGTCCGACGCCGACGCAACGCAACGCAACAGTGACTCCATCGGACGCCGATCTACTGGCAGCGCCATGGCCTAGCTGGTTGGCGTGATCGTGTTCGTAACTCGAAGTTCCACGGCAAGTCCTGGATCAGAGGAAGCCCGCCTGTATCAAACCTCAACCCCGAGGAAGCGTCCACCCAATTTCCAGATTGCGAATCGACGGATTGGGAAATATACAAGGCAGTTGAACTCGAAGGAAGCAACGACTCGGAAGCATCGAGTTCGTACTGGGCAACGTTCCACCAAGCGCAAGGAAGCGGATATGGATCGCATCTTGCCGGAAGAGAGACACGGCGAGACGGCAGCTGAACGAAACGACCGAAATCTCGGCGACCTCCTGCAGGAACTTCGGGTCGCCGGGTTGGGAGTCCAAGTGCTCTTCGGGTTCCTTCTGTCGCTGCCATTCACCGTGCGATTCGTCAAGCTTGACGGGACACAGCGCGACATCTACGAGGCCGCGCTGCTGTTGGCCGCCTTGTCGATCGCCCTCCTGATCGCGCCGGTCGCGTATCACCGATGGGTCTTCCGCAGGCACGAGAAGGAGAGGTTGCTCAGAACGGCCAATGTGCTCGCACTGGCTGGGCTGGCCACCGTTGCCTTGGCGGTCTGCATGTCAGTTCTCCTGGTATTGACCTTCGTCGCCTCCGGATGGGCCGTCTCGGTGATGGTTGCCCTGACCTTTTCGACCTTTGTTCTCTTGTGGCTCGTCCTGCCACTTGTGGGGCGCCGAAATCCTCCGCTGCGACCGCCGGCATGAGGCTGCGTGCGTTTCGATTGTGCGGAGGAGCGGAGACCAACGTCGCCGTTCGGATCCGTCAGGCCATCCCGGCCGCAGGCTGCGGCTTCCGCTCCGGTCGTGTTCCCCTGTCGCTTCGTCTTTGGCCTGGTATCGGTGTGATTGGATTACATCGTGCCCAAGCGAGATATGGCTGAGTGGTGACACCACAAGAGACCAGGGTCACAGTAGGTGGCCGCGAATTGAGGGTCACCAATCTCGACAAGGTTCTCTTTCCTGAATCAGACTTCACCAAGGGTCAACTCATCGACTACTACGTCAAAATCGCGCCGGTCATGTTGCCTCATCTCAACGACCGACCCCTTACGATGAAACGCTATCCCGATGGTGTCGAGAAGAAGGTCTTCTACGAGAAACACGTGCCGTCGCATGCTCCGGACTGGGTGCGGACAGTTGGCGTCCCAACTTCGGACGGAGACGGTGAAGTCAGATATGTCGTCGTGTCTGACCTACCAACCCTGGTCTGGGCCGCCAATTTGGCGACCATAGAATTCCACGTCCCCCTGTGGCAGGTTGGACATCGTCGCAAACTGCCTGGCTCCCCCGACCAGATTGTGTTTGACCTCGACCCGGGCGAAGGAACGACGATGGTTGAATGCTGCCGGGTGGCGATGCTCATCCACGAACTCCTCAACGAAGCGAAGCTGCATGCTCGGGCAAAATCGAGCGGCTCCAAAGGACTGCAGGTGTACGCCGCGCTATCCGGGCGACCGACCTGGGACAAGTCCCGCACCATGGCGCAGGAGATCGCCGAGCTCTTGGAGCACGATCATCCTGATCTCGTGACGTCGAACATGCGCAAGGCGTTGCGGCGCGACAAAGTGCTGATCGACTGGAGTCAGAACCATCCGTCCAAGACCACCGTCGGCGCCTATTCGGTTCGAGGTCGACCTCGGCCCACCGTATCCACACCCGTCACCTGGGAAGAGGTTCGAGGGTGTCAAAAAGGCGGCGATCCCTCCACGCTCGAGTTCACCACGTCGCAGGTCCTGACCCGTGTCGAGATGCTCGGCGACCTCTTCGAGTTCTAGTCCCGGGCCCCTTCGGTGTCCTGCCCTTCCGTGTCCCCGATGTCGGGCCTGGCCCTGGTGGACCTCAGTTCCCTCCGACTCCACCCGCCCCGTGTGGGCATGCCGGCGCCACTTCCCACACACGGTCGCAACTGGGGTAAAGATCCATCATGAAGCGCGGCGACAAGCGGGGCGATAAGGCTTCGGCGGGGGATGATGCGACCACCTTGCGGACGTATCGGTCCAAGCGGAACCCCGCGAAGACGCCGGAGCCCATGGGTGACGAGAGTCAGAGCCGGGGTCAGGCAGATGCTCCCCCGATGTTCGTGGTGCAGGAACATCACGCCCGGGCGCTCCATTGGGACTTCCGCCTGGAACACGAGGGTGTCCTGGTGTCGTGGGCTCTTCCCAAAGGCGTACCCGACGATCCGCAATCCAATCACTTGGCCGTCCATACCGAGGATCACCCCATGTCCTACGGGTCGTTCGCCGGAGAGATTCCCGCTGGCGAGTACGGGGGCGGGGACGTTCGGATATGGGATACGGGCACGTTTGAACTCGAAAAGTGGAGCCCAACCGAGGTCATGGTCGTGCTGCACGGGTCTCGAGTGAGCGGGCGTTATGTCCTCTTCGCGACCAACGGAAAGAATTGGATGATCCATCGCATGGATCCGGCGCCGCCGAACTTCGAGCCGCTTCCCAAGCGGATGAGTCCGATGCTGGCCACCGCCGGAAAGCTTCCACTCGACGACACTGGCTGGGCCTACGAAATCAAATGGGATGGCGTACGCGCGATCACCTTCGTCGATGGTGGCCGGGTCAGGATGCAGAGCCGGAACGACAACGAGCTTTCGCATTCGTTCCCGGAGTTCCGTGAGATCGGTGAATTTCTTGGCACTCGACGCTGCGTCATCGATGGGGAGATCATCGTGTTGGGTGATCACGGCGTCCCGGACTTTGGACGTCTCCAGCAACGCCTGCACGTCTCGGCCGCTGGTGCCATTCGGAAACGGTCGGCGGAGTTCCCGGGAACGTATGTCGCGTTCGACCTTTTGTATCTGGACGGCCACTCCTTGGTCGACCTTTCCTACGACCAGCGTCGAGAGCAGCTGGAGTCGCTCAACCTGTCCGGGAACTCGTTCACGACAGCCGACTCATTTCGTGATGCCAAAGGAGCGGATGTCTTGAAGGCATCACGTCAGGCTGGCCTCGAAGGGGTGGTGGCCAAGCGACGCGACGCCGCGTACCTCCAGGGCAAACGCGGCGACACTTGGATCAAGGTGAAGAACGAGCGGACCCAAGAAGTCGTCGTCGGTGGCTGGACAGAAGGAAGCGGGAACCGCGCCGGGAGTATCGGTGCACTTTTACTGGGAATCCCGGTCCAAGGTGGATTGCGCTATGTCGGCAAAGTGGGTACGGGATTCTCCGACGAGGACAGAGCACAATTGAAGAGGCTTTTCGGCCACTCGGAAAGAAAGAGGAGCCCTTTCGTTCCGTCCTCCGACGTCATCGAGTCGGGGCCGCATCACTTCGTACGACCCGTTCATGTCGGGGAAGTTCGGTTCAGCGAATGGACGTCGGCTGGTCGCCTGCGTCATCCGACGTGGCGGGGAATCAGATCGGACAAAGCACCAGAGGACGTCACGGTCGAAGATTGAGATCGAGATGGCGGGTCGGCTGATCTGGGCTGATCGGCCGGCTGGCGTCACCTGAACCAGCTGGTGGCCCGCCTTCCTTGCAATTCGCGCCACGCTGATCGCCACTGGTGTGCGTATTCCTTTTGCTTCCGCTGCTCGTCGGCGACGAACTGCCCGGCGACAAAACTGGCCAGGGATGTGCTGATCAGAGCCGTGTGCCTGAGCCAGGCTTCAGCGGCGACGGCATCATGGTGCTTTCCCAAAATGTTTTGCAGGTGTTCGGCTTTTTGCGCGGTCCGACGGGCCGACTTCCCGATGGCGGGGGTTGCCGCTTCCGCGGCGTACCGCAAATGCTTAGATCGGATACGTATCCGATGAAGCTGCTCGTTGCTGGGGTGGTGGCCGAGCTTGCGGACCTTGCGCCGCAGGGCCTTCCACTGGCTGCGCACGAGCGGGGCTACGGACTGAATCGCAGGATCGTCGGCCTGTGGCTCCCGTTCTCTTTCCGCAGGGGAGGAAGTGTGCTGGTTCCGGGAAAAGGGCGGCGAGTATGCCGCGGCATGGAGCCTCTCGAGCAGGCTGACATAGCGTTCGCCTTCGAGGACGTCGCCCATGTCGGCACTGTCGGTCCGTCGCTGTGCGGCCAGTCGAGAGCGGAGTTCGTCCGCGCCCTTCGCCTCGAGGGGGATGGGCAGCTCGACGGCGAGACCGTCGGCCAGAACATCAGCGTCACGGATCCGTCCGAGTACCTGGCCCAGCCACTTCAGTTCGGTCCTGGTGTGGCTTAGCCAGACCGGGTCCAGGACCGGAGCGAACGTCTTCAGGTCGGCTCGCAGTCGCCTGGTGGCCACCCGGGCCTGATGCACCGCACGCACCGGAGGGTCGGTCGGGTTGATTCTCAAGCGATAGTCGTGGTCGAGCAGACGCCCGAGTCCGTTGGCCAGGCTCAACTGGACCAGGTCTCCGAGAGTCAGGCTCGAACTCGCCGTTCGCACGTCGGCGTTTCTCTTGTCCGACGTATCGAGCCCGAGAGATTTGGCGAACTTCTGCTCGCCGTCTGAGCGCGCACCTGCTCGGTGAAGCTCGTGCAGCACCGCATTCACCGCGTCGGGATCGGGACTCGCGCCTGGTTGATCACCGCCGATCTCGAATTCGATCTGACGGAACGTGAGGCCTTTTCGAGCGCCACTCTGTACCGTCACGACGTCATCGTCGATCTCGCCCAGGGGGCTTCCCCCGGCACTGCGGAGGATGATCCGCTGTCTGGCGGATTCCAGTGCGACCACCTCATTGAGCACAGCTCGGCGGACGACTCCTTGCAGCACCCGGGTGGCGGCCGGAGGGATCCGTTCCAGTCCGCCGATCCAGGACAACTCGGTCCGATCGAGCGTCGACCCCTCCACCTTCTCTGGCAGCTTTAACGTCCACGTGCCGCCTTGCCCCTGGTCGCCTCGACGGTGGCGCAGCGTGAGGCCGCGATCCCAGAGCCGGAAGTCTGCCGTGTCGAAGTAGGAGGTGTGCAGGGCTTGTTCTGGCAGCCGAATGGTCCCGCCGCCGACAAGCTTGCCGAAGTCGGGCAACGTGAAGTCGAGTGCGGCCTTCAACTTCACTTCGCGTTCGAGGTACTCGGTCTTCGACACCATGCGCCTTCAATACCCATTTCGTCGGAGCGGCAACCAGCCCAACGAGCCGACGCAGCCGATCATCCGCCCACGCGGCCGATCATCCAGCCGATCCCGCTGACCAGTGCGCTGAGCCGGTCACTGCCGCCCCTGGCACCTCGACATGTGGTGCGCCACCCATCAACCCGGGTGAGAAAGCAGACCTGGAAGATCTCACCTGGGCTCACCGTCACGATCGTCGCCACCTTCCTCGGCCCGGTGCAACTCGGCGCAACTCGGCGCCCCCAGCCCAGGCGGGGGCGTTGATTCCCCCCCGATCACGAAAGGATCCGAGCGCCTGGGTGCCCGCAGCCGTCAGGCGCTGCTCTGGGCCATGGACGACGCCAGGTGTTCGGGTACGGCGTCGTAGTGGTCGTAGGCCACGGTGAAGGAGCCCCGGCCTCCGGTCAGCGCCCGTAGGTCCACGGCGTAACGCGTGAGTTCGGAGGTGGGGGCGAAGGCGCTGATGGTCTGGAAGGTGTCGCCGGCCTGGTCGGTCCCGACAATGCGGGCCCGGCGAGCATGGAGGTCACCCAGCACGTCGCCCTGGCTGTCGGCGGGGATCGTCACCTCGATGCGCGAGATCGGCTCGAGCAGAATGGGTCCGGCTTCGCTCATGGCTTGTCGCAGGGCCGCTGCCGCCGCCATCTTGAAGCTCAGCTCGTTGGAATCGACCGAGTGGGCTTTCCCGTCATCGACCGTGACCGCGATGTCGACAATTGGGTAGCCGAAGACGCCGCCGGCGGCCATGGTCTCGGCCACGCCCTTCTCGACGGCCGGGATGTACTGGCGGGGGATGGCGCCGCCGACAACGGCATCATGGAAGGCGAAGCCTTCGCCGCGAGAAAGGGGCTCCAGCTTGAGGTGGCAGATGCCGAACTGCCCGTGTCCGCCGGACTGCTTCTTGTGCTTGCCCTCGGCCTGGGCGGGGCTGGTGATGGTCTCCCGATAGGGAATGCGAAGGTCTTCCCGTTCCACGTGGACGTTGGACTTCCGGGCCAGGCGTTCCAACGTCACCGCCAGGTGCACTTCTCCGTTGACGCCGAGGATGGTCTGGTGCGTCTCGTCATCACGAGTCACGGTCAGGGAGAGATCCTCGTCGCAGAGACGTTGCAAGGCAGACATGAGCTTGTCGTCGTCGGCCCGAGACGCCGGCTTGACGGCCACCGAGAGTGCCGGAGAAGGGAAGTCCGGCAACGGTACCGCCACGGGTTGGCCCTTGGGGGCCAGCGTGTCACCGGTGCGAGTCCCGTTCAGCCGGGGGATGGCCACGAAATCACCGGCGGCCACCGACGTGGTCGGGGTCGTGGTGTGCCCCGAGAGAGTCCCGAGAGCATGCAAGCGCTCCTCGTCCCGGGTCCTGGAATTGATCAAGACGGTATCGGGAGTGAGGGTTCCCGAGAGCACCTTGCACAGCGACATTTTCCCGGTATGGGTGTCGGTGTAGGTCTTGGTCACGGTGACCAGCGTTTGCCCGGAAGCGTCGCAGGGGATCTCGGCGGTGGTCGAACCGGCCTCGGCCACGACGGGCGGCATGGCGTCCGGCGCCGGGCACAGCTCCTCGATCAGCCGGGCCAGGCGATCGACGCCCACGCCGGTCAAGCCCGAGCAGCACAGGGCGGGAAACACGCTCCCGGAAGCCACACCGCCGGCCAGACTCTCTTCCAGTTCGGCGTAGGGAATGGTCTCGCCATCGAGATAGCGCTCCATCAGTTTGTCGTCGCCCACCACGATTCCTTCGACCAGCTGCTCGTGCACGGCATGCTCCTCGTCCGCCAGCTCAGGTGGGATGGGTCCCTCGCTGCCGGCGGGTGGGACGGTGCCGTCGGCGGACGACTTGGCGGTCGAGGTGTCGTAGTGCGTGGCCGTGTCACCGAGCAGGTCGATCACGCCGTGAAAGTCGGCTTCGGCGCCGATCGGGAGCTCGATCGGCGCCACCCCGGCCCCGAAGGCCTCCCGGATTTCGGCCAGCGTGCGATCGAAGTCTGCCCGCTCCCGGTCGAGCTTGTTGATGACGATGACCCGGGGAAGCCCCAATCTGGCGGCTGCCCGCCACGCATCCTCGGTCTGGGCTTGGACGCCGTCGGTGGCGCTGACCACGACGACGGCCATGTCCGCCGCGGCCAGGCCGGCGTGCATATCGGCGGCGAAATCGGCATAGCCCGGGGTATCGAGCAGGTTGACCTTGACATTGTTGACGGTGAACGGGGCCAGGGCCGTCGAGATGGACAGCTGCCGCGCGATCTCCTCGGGCTCGAAGTCACAGGTGGTGGTCCCCTTCTCGATCGAGCCTCGTCGGGAGATCACGCCGGTGGCGGCCAAGAGGGCCTCGGCCAGCGTCGTCTTCCCGGCACCGTGATGGCCGACGAGAGCGACGTTTCGGATTGCGGTCGGGTCTCCTGACACTGGTCCCTCCGTCCGTGCGGCGTTGCCGTTGTGGTCTGCTCCGAGTGTATGGCGACACGCGTGGCGCTGCACTGGGGAAACCCGCGATCCCGGGCAGGGGGGAACGGTGCAACGAGTCCCTCGACTCATTCAGTCGTCTCCTCAGTCCCGTTCAGTCGCCCTTCCGGAGCCAGGCGTGTTGGGGGTAGTGCCGGCGGAGCACTTCCATGAGCCACTGCCCCGCCTCCCGGGTCAGCAGGGGAAACACGAGGGCGAAATCGGCGTCGTCTTTGGGCCGGGTGTCCTTGGCCTTCCAGAGCAACTGTATTTCCGGGCGGAGGTAGGGAAGGCCCGAGGGTGTGTGGGCGATGACCTCACGAAGAGGCAGGCGGATATCGGCGTGACGGTGGCAGACCCACTCGGCACCCGTCCCCTCGTCGAACATGACCTGCAGGCTCCATGGTTGCCCGGGCCTGGTCCGGCACCAGATGCTGGTGGTGGTGGTGGTGGGGTCCATCGACGACGTGGTCCAGGGGGTGAGGACGCCGGCGAGCGCCCCATGGAGGTCCCAACCGCCGAGGAGGCGGTGCAGGATCGGGGCGTCTTCCCGAAAGATCGAGACGTCGATGTCGGCGTGCGGTCGCGTCGGGTGCCCCACGAAGAGATCGAGGGCATGCCCTCCGGCCACCCACCAGGGAAAGCAGGCCCGGGCGAACAGCGCCTGGACGCCCACCGGAGACAATGGGGACCACGGGCCGTCGGGGTCGGCCGAGGTGGGCAGGATCGACCCTCCTTTTCCCTGGTCGGGGTCGGTACAACTCAAGAATTCAGCCAAATGATAAACTTTTGTATCTGTCAGAGAAGCGCTGTCCCTGAGCGGAGGGCGCACAACGAGGAGTCGCATGTTCGACGGTCGCTGGCGCGATGCGGTCGACCGGTCCACTGAACCGGTCGGGATTGCACTGCACCGACGGGGGATCACGGCTGATGTCCTGACCGCCACCGGTCTGGTTTCGGCTTCTGCCACCGCGGTGGCCGTAGCCACCGGTCATTTGCACATCGCCATTGTCCTCCTCATCCTGACCGGGCTGCACGACCTGCTCGACGGCCCGGTGGCCAAGGCGGCCGGCACGTCATCGGTCCGGGGCGCCTTCTTCGACTCGGTGACCGATCGCGTGGCTGATGCCCTCCTCATGGGTGGGGTGTCCTGGTACCTGATCTCCCAGGGCAAGGGGCATCTGGCGATCCTCCCATTGGCCGTCTTGGGTGTCACCGCCCTGGTCTCCTACGAGCGGGCCAAGGCGGAGTCGCTCGGCATCTCCGCCAAGGGAGGCCTGATGGAGCGGGCCGAGCGGATGATCCTGCTCGGCATCGCCTTCATCGACTCGGCCCTCCTGGTCCCAATCCTGTGGATCATGCTGGTCCTGATCTCGATCACGGCCGTCGCTCGATTCGTCAAGGTATGGAAGCTGGCATCGGCACCCGCGGTCGCCGCCACGGACGCCGTCGGCGCCGACGCCATCGCCGAGCCCGAAGATGCGATCCGCCGTCGGGTGGTCGCCTGGCGCGACGGCAAGGTGGAGTCTCGTTGGCGTACCTGGCGCGAAGGGGCCGGCGTGCCCCGGCGGGCGCTGGGCCAGACAGCCGGAGCCCCGGTAGGACGTTGGCGGGCCCGCCGGCAGGAGACCTTGGGCAGCCGGTCCGGCCGGACGTTGCGGGCGCGTCGAAGCGTCTCCAAAGCGCACTCGAATGGGCGCGGCACCGGCTCGACCATCCGATCCCGCGCCTCCCGCGGGCCCGGACCTTCCTCCTCGTAGCACAGCGCACGGCGCTGTCGCAGCGGATCAAAGGCAGTAAGGCAATCACCATGCGGGAGACACTGTCGGAGTCGGAATCTGTATCGGGTTCGACGTGGCGGGCCGCTGCGAGGTACGTGACCTATCGGGGGGTGGCCACCGCGCTGGGGCGGCTTCCCGAGCCCTTGGCCCGCGGCGCGGCCGGCGGCGTGGCCCGGATCATGGCGCAGCGGGGCGGTCCGGCGCTGGCCATGAACGAACGCCACATCCGGCGGGTGCTGCGGAGCGAGGGAGCCGGTGTGGTGCCCGATCCCGCCCTGGTGCGGCGCTGGAGCCGTCGCACCTATCGCGAGTACGCGCGGTACTGGGTCGATGGGGCCCGTCTGCCCTACACGGGCGCCGAGACGGTGCGAGCCCGCATGACCTTCGAGCGCGGCGAGGAACATCTCCGCGCGGCCGCTTCGGCGGGTCGGGGCATTGTGTTGGCTCTGCCGCACGTCGGGAGCTGGGAATGGGGCGGTGCCTGGCTGGCCCTGGAGGACATGCCGATGACGGCGGTGGTCGAACGGCTCGATCCGCCCGAACTCTTCGACTGGTTCCTGGGACAGCGGGCCGAGATGGGATTGACGGGCGTTCCCTTGGGGGAGGGATCCAGCGCCATCGTGCTGCGCGCCCTGCGCCGAGGGCAGGTCGTGGGGCTGGTCTGCGATCGCGACCTGCTGGGCAACGGGGTGGAGGTCGAGTTCTTCGGCGAGAAGACGACGCTGCCCGGTGGGGCGGCCACCCTCGCCTTGCGGACCGAGGCCACCCTCCTGCCCGTGGCTGTCTATGCCGGACCGGGGCATTGGCACACTGGTGTGGTGGGACCACCGCTCGATACGACCAGGAGTGGCTCGCTGCGGGCCGACGTCTCCCGCCTGACCCAGGAGCTGGCCACGATTTTCGAGGGGTACATCCGGCGCCGGCCCGAGCAATGGCATATGTATCAGCCCAACTGGCCAAGCGACCGCTCATGAAGGTCGGGATGCTGTCGCCGTATTCGCTGTCGCGTCCGGGCGGCGTCCAGGGTCAGGTGTTCGGCCTGTCTCGGGCCCTGCGCAAGCTGGGCCACGAGGTCACGGTGATCGGCCCACAGGATGAGGGGGCAACCGTCGCGGATGAGAACGTGGTCGTGGTGGGTCGACCCACCGGCCTGCACTCCAACGGGTCGGTGGCGCCCGTGACCATCTCGCCCATGGTGTCCGTGCGCACGGAGCGGTTCGTGCGGCACAGTGATTTCGACGTGCTCCACATCCATGAGCCGTTGGCGCCCATGGCCCCCTACGGTCTCATGATCACGGACCCGGTGCCGATGGTGGGCACCTTCCACCGGGCCGGCGTGAGCCGGTGGGTCCCGGTTTTGAAGCCCCTGGCTCGGCTGGTGGGCCGCCGTATGCAAGTGCGTGTGGCGGTGTCCGAGGCGGCCCGGGAGACGGCTGTCAAGTCAGCCGGGGGGGAGTACGAGGTCCTGTTTAACGGCGTCGACATCGAGCGGTTCGCCACCGCCGTGCCCACTCCCACTGATGGCCGGCCGACCGTGCTGTTTCTGGGTCGCCACGAGGCCCGGAAGGGACTCGGCGTCCTCCTCGACGCCTTCGCCGAGGTGGAACGCCCGGCCGTGTTGTGGGTGGCGGGGGACGGTTCGTCCAGCGAAGTGGAGCGCCGGCGACACCCCGAGTCCGATCGGGTCAAGTGGTTGGGCCTGCTGAGCGACGAGGAAGTGGCGGCCCGGGCGGCCGGGGCCGACGTCCTGTGCGCGCCATCGCTCCGGGGTGAGTCGTTCGGAATGGTCCTCCTCGAGGCCATGGCGGCCCGCTGTGCCGTGGTGGCGTCGGACCTTGACGGGTACCGCTCGGCCGCCGGCGGCCACGCCGAGCTGGTGCCGCCGGGCGACGTGGTGGCGCTCAGTCGCGCCCTGGGTGCCACCCTGGCCGACGTCGTTGAAGGCGCCGGGAAGTCAGGGCCAGAGGCGCTCAAGGCCGCCGAGGTGCATGCCCAGGGCTGGTCGATGGAGCACCTGGCTGAGTGCTATGTCGACGTGTATGAGCGCGCCCGGCAACGCTTTCGGGCACGAACGTAGCCCAGTGGGTCGATGACCCTGGTGCCATCCTGCGACGTATCCCTCCGTCGATAACCCGGACGGTAGGCTGAGCCGTCCATGCCTGAGCAGCCCCAAAATTCGCAGCCCCCGCCCAATCGGAGCACCGGTAGTGACGCTGGCGGCAGCGTCGGTGGTGGCGCAAGTGGCAGCGGCGCAAGTGGCAGCGGCGCAAGTGGTGGTGGAGGCTCCAGCCGCAACCGGAACCGGAATCGCAACCGGAATCGCAACCGCAGCGGCGGGAGCGGTGGAAGTGGTGGCGGCGGAGGCGGCGGAGGCGGCAACCGCACCGGGGCCAACCGCAGCGGTGGCAGGAGCGGGGGAGGGGGAGGCCGAGCCCAGCCCCGATCCGGCGGTGGATCGCAGAATCGGAATCGCAGCGGCTCGTCGCGTGCGCCCGCGGCGCTGGCGCCCGAGGTGTTGGCACCGCTGGTCATCGAGCCGGGCCTCGGGGCCACCGAAGTGCTGCCCGAGGAGATCGCGGCCAACCGCCGCCGGGCCGTATCCCTGTGCGCGCTGACTGGATTTGTGCCGGGGTTGGTCGTCGGCCTCGTCGTGGGGTTGGCGGTGTCACTGGTCATCGGCGCCGTGGTGTTCGTCGTCGTGTGGGTGGTGATGAGTGTTGCCGTGTGGCTCTTGGCGCCCGGCGTGGCGCTCCGGCGAGTGGGGGCCGTGCCGTTGGCCGAACGGGACAACCCGAGGTTGACCAATGTGACGGACGGGTTGTGCGCCACCTTCGGACTCCGCATGCCCGACCTCTACGTGGTGTGGGACGCCGTGCCGAATGCCTGCGCACTCGGGCGCGATGCTTCGGCCGCGGCGCTGGTGGTCACGTCGGGCCTGTTGGACACCATGGGACCGATCGAGCTCGAAGGGGTGATCGCCCACGAGCTGGCTCACGTGAAGCGGCACGACAACGTGGTCTCGGTAGTGGCCCTGACGCTGGCCCGGTTCGGGGGCGAAGGAGTGCTGCGCCGGTGCGTGGGGAGGAGCCGCGAGTATCGAGCCGACGTCGTGGCCGCGTCCGCTGTGCGCTTCCCACGAGGGTTGTTCGACGCCCTGTGCTTGATGGAGCAGGCACCCGAGCCGGCCGGGAATTCGGTGTTCGGGCCCGGTCGGTTCGGCGCCACTCGATACGTGTGGATCGACCCCTCGGTAGGCCACCGCGCGGACCCGATGGTTGACGGCGATCTTGATGTCACATCGGTGCGGGCCGCCGCTCTGAGCCAGTGGTGAGAAGGGGCGGTTTCCCCTCGTAGACTGGAGCCATGAGCAGCTCTGAGTCATCGGGTCCTGGGGTCACAGGCACGTTCACGGTGAAGCGAGGCCTGGCCGACATGTTGCGGGGCGGCGTGATCATGGACGTGGTCGACGCCGACCAGGCCAAGGTGGCCGAGGACGCCGGCGCCGTGGCCGTCATGGCCCTCGAGCGAGTGCCCTCGGACATCCGGCGTGACGGCGGCGTGGCCCGCATGAGCGATCCGCTGCTGATCGAGGGGATCCAGCAAGCGGTGACCATCCCGGTCATGGCCAAGGCCCGTATCGGGCACTTCGCCGAGGCGCAGGTCCTCCAGAGCCTGGGCGTGGATTTTGTCGATGAATCGGAGGTGCTCACCCCGGCCGACGAAGCGCATCACATCGACAAGTGGCGCTTCGGGGTCCCGTTTGTGTGCGGGGCGACCAATCTGGGCGAGGCGCTGCGGCGCATCTCGGAGGGGGCGGCCATGATCCGCTCGAAGGGTGAGGCCGGGACCGGGAACATCGTCGAGGCCGTGCGGCACCTGCGTTCCATCTTGGGTTCGATCCGGGCCCTCGGGGTCGCGGTCGATTCGGCTGAGCTCTATGGGTGGGCCAAGGACTTGGGCGCCCCGGTGGGACTGGTCCAGGAGATCGCCGAGAGTGGGCGTTTGCCGGTGCCGTTGTTCTGTGCCGGTGGGATCGCCACGCCGGCCGACGCCGCCCTGGTGATGCAGTTGGGGGCCGAGGCCGTGTTCGTTGGGTCGGGAATCTTCAAGAGCTCGGAGCCGGCCCGTATGGCGTCGGCCGTGGTTGAGGCGACGGCGCATTTCGAGGATGCCGACCACGTGGCCAAGGTGTCGCGTGGCCTGGGTGAGGCCATGCGCGGCCTCCAGATGTCCGACACCACGGAACGTCTGGCCGATCGCGGGTGGTAACTGGCGGTGCGACATCGGGAAGCCCGGTCGGCCTCCCGATTGCGCCGTTGCGTCGTTGGTAGCGGGTGGGGCAGGGTCCCCGCTTGGGGTCCTGGCGCTCCAAGGGGACGTGCGAGAGCATGTCGCCGCGCTGACCGAGGTTGGGGTGGCCTCTCGGCTGGTGAAGCGGGTGGGGGATCTGGACGGGCTGGCCGGATGTGTGCTGCCCGGCGGCGAGTCCACCACGTTGTCGATGCTGCTGGAGTCGACCGGGCTGTGGGACCCGTTGGGGGCTCTGATCGAGGATGGATTGCCGGTGCTCGGGACCTGTGCCGGTCTCGTGCTGTTGGCCCGCGAGGTGCTGGACGGGCGCCCGGATCAGCGGTCGTTCGGGGCGCTCGACGTGGTGGTGCGTCGTAACGGCTTCGGTCGGCAACTGCAGTCGTTCGAGGCGGTCGTGGACGTCGGAAATCGCCTCGGTGGGCCGGTCGGCCGTGATGGTGCCTCGCCGGGAGGGGCGCCCCCGCTCGCACCGCCGCTCCCACTGCCGGCGGTATTCATCCGGGCACCCATGGTAGTAAAGTCTAACCCTCAGGTAGAGGTTTTAGGTTGGCTCCACCGTGAGGCGTCGGGGTATGGAGAGGCGGTCGAGATAGAGGAGATGGATGGAAACGCGGGCAAAGGGGGATCGACGCCCGTGATCGTCCGGCAGGGCAACGTCTTGGCCTCGGTCTTCCACCCCGAGTTGACGCCGGACCGGCGGATACACCGCCTTTTTGTCGAGATGTGCGGCGGCTGACGCCCTTCCTTGCGGCGTATTGGTCCTCCTGGCGTAGTGGGCTGGAGTCCAGCCTCATCCCTTGACGGCGCGGACGATCTCGTCGGCCACGGCATCTGGATCCTCGAGGGGCAGCATGTGTCCTCGATCCGGCACGGTGACCAGCCGCGCCCCGGGGATGGTGTCGACCAAGGTTCGAGACCGAGCTGGCGGGGTGAGCCGGTCGCGAGAACCGACGAGGACCGTCGTCGGCACCGCGATCGTGGCGATGCCCTCGAGCAGATTCATCGCGCTCATGGACTTCACGTAACCGGCGCGTACACCAGGGTCGCAGTCGGCGAACAACGTGCGGGTCAGATCCAGGTGAGCCCATGCAGGATCGACGCCGAACGCGCTCCGTACGAAGCGAAGACCGGAGGCCGTGCGCATGATCCGCGAAAGAGAGGGCGAGCCCATGAAGCGAGCGGCGATGCGGTCGGATTGCGGCAGTCGCCAGCTCGTATCGGCCGCGGCGGTGGCCACCAGCACAATGGCTCGGCCCCGTTGCTTCAGCAACTCGGGCTGGAAGGTGGCCAGGGCCATCACGGTCATGCCACCCATGGAATGACCGGTCAGGATCGCATCGGCGACGTCTCGGGCCTCGAGGACGAGGGCGAAGTCGCGGGCCAGCGTGGTGGGGTCGAGCGGGGCGGTCCCCCGGGTCGACGCGCCGTGTCCGCGCTGGTCGTAGAGCACGACCCGGTGGCCGGACTCGACCAAACGGCGGGCGACGGGGATCCACACAGCGTGGCTGGCGGCCCAGCCGTGGGATAGCACCACGATTGGGCCGCTCCCGACGTCCCACGCGGCGAGGCGAGCACCGTCGGCCGTCGGGATGGCGATCTCACCCGGTGGTTCGACCTCGCCCCAGCCCAGATCCTCGAACCGATCGGCTCCAGTGCCGACCTCCGTCCCGGTTTGACGGCCGGATTGGGCGCGCCGGTAGGCCATGGCACCCGCGGCAACGGCCGCTGCGCTGCCCAGGACGATGAGGCCACGACGTCGAGATGAAGGCACGTCCCTCATTATGGGTCTATCGACGAGCGCTGAGCCGGGCCAGAGCCTGCTGAACCGAAATGGGCAGGAGGCGGTGGGCGTACCACCCGATGACCGATTCGACGCCTACGGGGGCGACGGCCCGGTTTCCGGCGATTGCCGTCACCACCGCCTTCCCCACCATGTCCGGGGGGTGGCCCCTCTTGAAGCCCCGGACGAGCCGCTCCCGCTGCGTGGGGTCTTCCCTCCCGCCGGTGAACCGGGTCGACGCCGCAATGGGAGTATCGATGAAGCCGGGGCAGATGGCGGTCACCCCGACACCCTGCGCCGCCCAGTCCGCCCGCAGGCACTGGGAGAGGTGGAGCACGGCCGCCTTGGTCGTCCCATACGCGGACTCCAAGGCTGTGGGCGTAAAGCCCAACCCCGAGGAGATATTGACAACGTGGCCCTGGTGCGCCGCCAGCATGGGTGGCGTGAAGGCCGAGCAACAATTGATGACGCCATCGAGATTGATGGAGCGAATGAAGCTCCAGTCTTGCGACGTCATGTCCGAGTACGGCCCGGTCATCCCGACGCCGGCGTTGTTCACGAGAATGGTCAGGGCGCCGTGTCTCTCCTCCACGGTGGCGGCCAAAGCATCGACCTCGGCCCGGTCGGCCACGTTGAGGTGGTGGGCCTCATGGCCGCCCAGACCCCCCACACTCCTCGAGCTCGAGCGCTCGCTGCACTCGGCCGCCGTCTTCTCAGCCGAGACCTCGTCAATGTCGGTGCACAGGACTGTCGCACCCCTGGCGGCCAAGGCGTGGGCCGTGGCCCGGCCGATACCGCTCCCTGCGCCCGTCACCAGCGCGCTAGCCGTCTCGAAGAGGATTGGGCGCCGCTTCATGGTGTCGGTACAGAGCGGGACGGCTCTCGCGTCGCACTGCCAACACCGGCAGCGAGACCGGCACCGCCGCCAGATCCCTCTTCGCCAGAGACCCCCGTAATCAGATAGTCCGTCGGATCAAACTGCCGCGTCCGGCGCACGAAGCGAAAGGTGTAGTCGGGCCAGAGGGTCGTGTTGCGGCCCGCTTCATCGAGATACCAGCTCGAGCACCCACCCGAATTCCATACCGTCGGTGCTGCCTTCACTTGGATCTCCGAAGCCCAACGGGACGCCACCTCGGGCCGCACCTCGACCGCCGTACCCCGCCGCTGCCGCATCGCCCGCAGCGCTCCGGTCACGTGGGCGATCTGCGCCTCGATCATCACGACCAGCGAGGTGTGGCCGATGCCCGTGTTGGGGCCGGCCAGCATGAAGAAGTTCGGGAAGCCCGGGATCGTCGCCCCGCAGTAGGCCGACATGCCGACCCCCGCTGACGCCCAATGCTCCTTGAGAGTGCGCCCGTCGGCGCCGATCACCCGTTCGGCCATGGGGTTGTTCGTGATACGGAAGCCGGTGCCATAAATGATGGTGTCCAACTGGTGCAGTACCCCGTCCGCGGTGACCACTCCCGACGGCACCACCTCAATGATCTTCTCGACCTCAACCGAGACATTGGGCCGCTGCAGAGCGGGGTAGTAGTCGTTCGATTGCAGCAAGCGCTTGCAGCCCGGCGTGTAGGTCGGGGTCAGCTTGGCCCGCAATTCCGGATCGGCCACTTGTCGAGCCAGGTAGCGTCGAGCCAGCCGTTCCAGCCGTTTCAGCATCGGGCTGTTGTGGATCAGCATGGATCCCAGCAGGAACTCGCCCATCCAGTAGTTACGGGCCCGCGAGAATCGCTGAGTCCAGGGCAGCATCCGGAACCCCAGCCGTTCGTAGCCCCGGGTGGGCCGGTTGCGGTGGGGGAAGACCCACGGTGGCGTCCGCTGGAAGACGGTGACGTGCCCAGCTTCCTGCTGCACGTGGGGGAGGAACTGAATGGTGGAGGCGCCGGTGCCGATGATGGCCACTCGCCGACCGGTCAGGTCGTGTTCGTGGTTCCACTGGGCCGAATGGAAGCACGTGCCGGCGAACGTCTCGCCCCCGGTCAGGTCGGGGATCGACGGCTCGGACAGGCCGCCTCCACCGCTGATCAGCACGTCGGCCGTCAGCGATCCCCGGGGCGTGTCCAGCTCCCAGACCGAACGCTCGGGATCCCACCGGGCCGACTCCAGTTCCGCGTCGAAGGCGATCCGATCCAGCACGCCGTAGCGACGCGCCGTCGACTGCAGATAACGCTCGATCTCGGGCTGCCCCGAAAAGGTCTCACTCCAGTTGGGGTTGGGGGCAAAGGAGAACGAATACAGATTGGACGGCACATCGCAGCGGCAACCGGGATACGAGTTGTCGTACCAGGTCCCTCCGACTCCCGACCGCCGTTCCAGAATCAGCACGTCACTTGCCGCATAGCCCTCATTGGCCAGCGCGATGGCTGACCCGAGGCCGGAGAACCCCGAGCCGACGATGGCGATGTGCACATGAGCCGGCAGCTGCAACGGCGCCGCCGGGTCAGGGCGGTTCGGGTGAGGGCGCAGCGCATCGGCCGAATTCGTCATGGCCCGCAGTATAAATGGATTTCAGCTCTTGACACAATCTCTTATTTCCTAAAAGATGGAAGCCATGGCAACCGCAACCAAGACAGCACCGGCAACCAAGGCAGCCCCTGCGTCCACCACGTCCCCCAAGACGGTCGACCAACGCATCGAGCGGCTCTCGACGGCGTCGCTCAACCGTATCTTGGAGCCCGATGTCGATGTCCCGGGCGAAGTTGGCGACGGGCAGGTCCTCCCCGATGAGCTCCTCTCCATCGCCGACCTGCCCGAGCTCCTGGCCTCGCTCTCGCCGGAGCAGAAGCGCACCCTTGCTCGGGAGGAGTTCGGGTCCATCGTGGCCACCGGCGTCCGCTTCGAATCGGTCCTGATGGCTGGATTCTCCGTCGAGATCGTCAGCACCAGAGACCTCACCGACCCCCGGGTGACCTACCTCCTCCACGAGATGGGCGAGGAGACCCGCCACTCCCGCCTCTTCGTTCGCCTGCTCGGACAGATCCGGCCGGACGCGAAGAACCCGTTCGATCACCCGATCTTCCGGGTGCTCCAACGCATCGTGATACCTGTCCTGACTTCGATGCCGGCTCTCTTCTGCCTGCTGGTCCTGAGCGGCGAGGAGGTGCCCGATCTCATGCAGAAGCTGGCCTCGGAGCACCCCGACAGCGATCCGATGATCAAGAGCGTGAGCAAGTACCACCGGCAGGAGGAGGCCCGTCACCTCGCGTTTGCCCGCATGCTCTTCCCCGAACAATGGGCCAAGGCCGGCCCGCTCGAACGCTTTCTGGTGCGCCATCTCGGCTCACGCATCGCCATCGGGATGTTCGACACCATCGTCCACCCCGGCGTGTACGGCACCATCGGGTTGCCCACCTGGAAGACATGGCAGGCGGTCAACCGCTCAGCCGGTCGCACGGCGTTGCGGCACCAGGCCCTGCGCCCGCTCCTCACCCAACTGGTCGAGGCCGGCGTTTTCCGGGCCGGACACATTCCGCCGGGGTGGCGACGGGCCACCGGGGTGGGCCGCCACGGCAATGACCCGGCCCCGGCGGGGGCGGCGTGACCACTCCGACCAAGGGCGACCGGACCCGCCAGGGCCTGATCGCCGCGGGGATCGTTCGGTTCGCCCGGGAGGGGTATCGAGGCACGTCGGTGGCCGACATCTGTCGGGACGCCGGGCTCTCGACCACGGCGTCGTACCCGTACTTCGCCAGCAAGGAAGCGTTGTTCGTGGCTGCGGTGGATGAGGACGTGGCCGATCTCATCCGTGATGCCGTGTCGTTGGTGGCCATTGAGTTGGCTCCCGAGCACTGGGGCCACACGATGATGCGCAGTCTCGTCACCCGCATGGACGAGCACCCGCTGGCTCGTCGCATCGTCTCAGGTCTGGAACCTGAGTTCACGATGCGCCTGCTCGATATTCCCGCTCTGGCCGAACTGCGCAAGGGCGTCGCCGAACTCATGCGGTCCCATCAAGTGTCCGGACAGGTGCGCCGGGACGTTGACCCGGTGCAGATGGCCAACGGCCTGGTGGTCATCGTGATCTCCTTGCTGATGGCCACGCTGCAGACCGGTGAAGCCGGGCTCGACCTGGTGGCGGCAGATGTCGAAGCTGTCCTGAGCGCAGCCACCCGGCCGTCTGGGGCCAGCTGAGCGGGACGAAAATCGCGCCAATCGCCGCCGGGCTGCCGGCGGTTCTGCCGCCGGTTCGCCCCGGGGCGGTCGATTGTCAGTTCTCGAAGTTCGGCACGGCTTCCCGCTCGATGTCGGCCCGGCCTTTGGGTTCTTCCCACTGCTCCTGCCGGCCGAGTCCGGTCAGATCGAGGAAGGCATAGGCGCCGCCGGTCCACTCGGCCCCACGGCCGGTCGTGAAGTAGGTGTGGAAGACCCGGTCTCCGTCTCGCAGGAAGCAACTGACGCCCGGGTTCTCGAAGGGCTGCTCCTGTTCGAGGAGCCAGTGCGACTTGGCGTGCTCTGGGCGTTCCCACTCTTGACGTGAGCGGAAGTTGATCTCGAGGGGGGTGACCGACTCGTCGATCGTGACGTGGAAGTCGTAGTTGAAGTCGGAGCCATAGGACGAATACCAGGGAAACGTCCAGCCCTTCTTGGCCTTGTACGTCTCGAGTTTGGCCAAGGGTGCCCTAGCGATGGCGGCGAAGCTCGTGTCGCGGGCGCTCAGATGTTCGAACAGCCCGTCCGACATCTCGTCGGCCCCGGCGGTGCAGCTCGGGCAGCCGTCCTCCCAGTCAGGGTCGAACATGAAATGTTGCACGATCAGCTGGTGTCGTCCCTCGAACATGTCGATCAGGCCGACCGCCCCCTGCGGACCCTCGAACGTATAGGGCTTGTCGATCAGCACCATGGGCAAGCGCCGCCGGTCGGCACTGAGCTCGTCGCGGAGGCGGGTGACCTCCTTCTCCCGCGTGAGGAGCGCGACTCGGGCGGCGCGCCATTCCTCTGGTGAGGCGATTTCGGGCAGGTTCATATCGATTGCTCCCTTTCGACGATGTTCATGGTTCTTGCGAGCCGATCTCTTCGGGGCATCGTGCGGACCGGGCCGGCCCGGGGTCACAGCTCACGGATCGAGGCGGCGTGGGAGGTCGAAGGCGGCGAAGAGATCGGTGTCGAGGAAGGAGTGGATCCCCGAAATGGCGCCGTCCGACACCTCGATCACCTGGAGTGCCCACGGGAGATGGCCACCGCCGGTCTCGCCGAACGTTTCGGCTCGGCGGTACTGCCCGAAGGCGGCGCCGCCGTTGGCCGCGGTGGCGAGCAAGCGCGAGCCCTGGCACTCGAAGCCGGGGCCGAGCATCCAGCGGGCGATCTGATCGGGCCCCTCCAGCCACATGGCGAAGGGCGGCATCGACTGGATCACGTCGTCGCGCAGGAGCAGGGCCAGGCGGGTCACGTCGTACTGCTCGAAGGCGTCGACGTACTGATCCAGCAGGTCGATTTCTGCTGCGCCGAGGGCGCCTGCCCCGAGTGCGCCCGACGCGGGGTGGAGGTCGAAGTCACAGGCTTCAAGAGTGGCGCGCGCTCGCTGCAGGGCGCTGTTGACCGATGCGACCGTGGTGTCGAGCAGCTGCGCCACCTCGCGGGCGGACCAGCGGAGCACGTCGGCGAGGATCAGGACGGCCCTCTGCCGGGCGGGGAGGTGTTGGAGGGCGGCCACAAAGGCCAGCCGGATGGACTCCCTCTCGAGGAGTGATGCTTCGGGGTCTCCTTCGGAGAAACAGTGCGTGTCAGGCATGGGAAGCACCCAAGGTTGGTCGATGTCGACGGGCCCGAGGAACCTCTCCTCGGCCGGTGATGACGGCCCAAGGTCCATCGGTCGTGCTCGCCGCTGCTGACTGCGCAGCGCGTCCAGGCAGATATTGGTGGCGATGCGGTAGAGCCAGGTTCGCAACGAACTACGTCCCTCGAATCCGGACCGGGATCGCCAGGCCCGAACCATGGTTTCCTGGGCCGCTTCGTCGGCATCGAAGACCGATCCCAACATTCGGTAGCAGTAGCGCGTGATCTCGCGACGGTGCTGCTCGATCTCGTCGTCGGGTTCCAGATCGATAACAGGGGGCGATGTGGTCACGCTCAAATGCTATCGACCTCTCTTTCTCATGGAACCAGGTCGGTGGCGGCCCGGTAAGAACCGTCCATGTAGAACGGCGTCGAATTGTGCTCGTGGGTGACCCTCCATCGGCCGTCGATGCGGCTCAGGCACCAAGTGGAGCGGAACCACATATCGATCCTGCCTTCGCCGATCTTCTCGCCCCGCAGGTTGACCAGGCCGTGGCAATAGGCGATGCCCGCCTCCGCGGCCACGGTCGCCGCAAATTCGGAGATCTCCTGCCCGATCGGGCCGGACCAGGTGGCAAACCACGAGTCCCAGCCGGCCACGTCCCGCACGTCGGGTCCGGTGTGTGCCAGTGGAGGGGCCAGATCGAACTTGACGACGTCGGCTGCATAGTGAGCGACGAAACGCTCTGGGTCCTTGGTGCGCAGGGCAGCGAGCCGGTCATCCAGCACGCGGCGTATTTCGGCCACAGCCTGCATCTCGGTGATCGTCACGGGGACGGCTACTCCTCTCTCAGGCGGCCTTCGCCCGGTCACGCCACGCGGGGCGTGATCTGAAGCGCGTGGGAAGCGGAAAGAAGCTCATGGGAAGCTTCAGAGGAGAAGACGGGCCAGGGCACCCGAATTCATCGGTCGGGCCCAGATTCACCGACATGCCGACGTGGCCAACGTGTGAGACCAGGAGGAATCTTCGAATTCGATCCGTCCCGATACAATCAACTTCCCAGTCTCCGAGGGAGGAACATGTCGGGTCACTCGAAGTGGGCGACGACGAAGTATCGCAAGGGAGCCCAAGACAAGGCCCGGGCCAAGGTGTTCGCCAAGTGCATTCGCCAGGTCGAGGTGGCCGCCCGGGAGGGAGGTGGCGATATGGACTCCAACGCCACCCTGCGCTCCATGTACCAGAAGGCCCGGAGCGTCTCCGTCCCGCTCGACACCATTGAGAAGGCGATCAAACGCGGCACCGGCGAACTCGAGGGTGTGCGCTACGAGGCCATCAACTACGAGGGCTACGCCCCCGGTGGCGTGGCCGTCATCGTCGAAACACTGACCGACAACCGCAACCGCACCGGTGCCGAGATTCGCAACCTCTTCAGTCGCAGCGGTGGCTCCATGGCCGAGCCGGGCGCGGTGAGTTGGCAGTTCGAGCGCAAGGGCATCGTGGCCGTTCCCCTGACGTTCGACGAGGAGAAGGTCATGGAGGTCGCCATGGAGGGGGGAGCGGAGAACCTCTCGAACAACGGCGAGCATTGGATCGTCACGTGTGCCCCGGCCGACCTCGAGGCGGTGCGCCACGCACTGGAAGAGGCCGGCATGACGCCCGACACCGTTGACCTGTCGTTGGAGCCCACCTCTCTGATGCCGTTGCCCGATGAGGGCGACGCCAAGCGGGTCCTCCGCATGCTCGAAGCGATCGACGACCATGACGATGTCCAGGCCGTCCATACCAACGCCGACATTGCCGATTCGGTCCTGGCGGCGTTTGAGGGATAACGCCGCGCTTTCCCACGACGCAGGGGGAGGCGGAGCTGGTCACTTCGGAAACATGATCCGCCCGTACGTGCCTGGGGGCGGCTACGCTACGAACGCATGTTCGTATTGGGAATCGACCCGGGACTCTCTCGTTGTGGCTACGGCATGGTCGGCCGGGGTGAGCACGACAGCGCGCTGAAGGCCCACGCCGCCGGCGTCATCGAGACAAACCCGAACGCACCGTTGCCGGAACGCCTTCTCATTCTGCTTACCGAGCTGCGAGCCCTGGTGGCGGAACTGTCGCCCCAGGTCGTTTCCGTCGAGCGGGTGTTCTTCCAGGTCAACGTCAAGACGGCGATGTCGGTCGGCCAGGCCAGCGGGCTGGCCCTGGTCGCTGCCGCGGAGGCCGGATGTGAGGTGGCGCAGTACACATCCAATGAGGTCAAACAGGCCCTCGTCGGGTATGGGGCCGCCACCAAGGATCAGGTGCAGCGCATGGTGGCCAACGTCCTGGGTCTGGCCGCACCACCGAGCCCGCCCGACGTGGCCGACGCTCTGGCCCTGGCTGTCTGTCACCTGACCACCGTCCCGCTGCGCCGTGCCACGGCGGCGGCCCTGACCCGAGAAGGGAGTGCGTTGTGATCGGTCTCTTGCGCGGAACCGCGGTGCTGCGATCGGCCGAAGGGGAGGTGATCCTCGATGTGGCCGGAGTGGGATATCGAGTGACCGTCACGCCGTCGACGGCGTCCTCCCTCATCACGCAGGGCTCCGCGGCAGAGGCGACCCTCTTCATCCACACGCACGTTCGCGAGGACGCCATCGTCCTCTACGGCTTCATGCACGACGACGAACGCCGCTGCTTCGAGGTACTCCTCGGTTCCCACGGCGTGGGACCGGCGCTGGCGTTGGCCATCATGGCGGTGCTCTCCCCGGCGTCGCTCTCCACCGCCGTCCTGGAGGACGATCTCGACACGTTGTGCAGTGTGCCCGGAGTCGGTCGCAAGACGGCGGCCCGTCTGCTCATCGAGCTCAAGAGCCGGCTCGACCTGCCCGATCTGTCCCTTGACCTGCACGGTGTGTCGACCGACGGCTCGGCGCGCACTACCCGGACTTCGCGCTCCGAAGCGCGGGCCGCGCTCAGCGAGCTTGGCTACGCCCCCGAGGAGATCCGGGGCGCGCTGGACGGCTTGCGCGACGATGTGGGGGTGGAAGAGATGCTTCGTCTCGCCTTGCGTGAGTTGGCCAGCCGGTGAGCCCTCGGGCCCGCCGGGAGGTTCTGTCGACCAACGGGGATGCGACGACCGAAGGGGCCGGGGCAGTAGGGGATGACGAGGCGCGTCTGGTGGCGCCTGTCGTCGCAGGCGGTGTCGAGGAGATCGAAGAGGCCGGACTCCGTCCCCGTTCGCTCGACGAGTTCGTCGGCCAGGCGCAACTGGTGGAGCACCTGGGCATCGTCCTCCAAGCCGCCCGCCAACGCCAGCAGCCGGTGGACCATCTCCTCTTCGCCGGTCCGCCTGGGCTCGGGAAGACATCGTTGGCCGGGATCGTGGCGGCAGAGATGGGTTCGGGCTTTCGCATCACCTCGGGCCCGGTGCTGACCCGGGCCGGAGACCTGGCCGCCTTGCTCACGGATCTTCAGGACGGCGATGTCCTCTTCATTGACGAGATCCATCGGTTGCATCGCTCCGTCGAGGAGATGCTCTACTCCGCCATGGAGGATGCCAAGCTCGACATCCTCATCGGCAAGGGGCCGACCGCGCGCTCCATCCGTCTGGATCTGCCCAAGTTCACCTTGGTCGGAGCCACGACGCGCACCGGTCTGGTCTCGGGGCCGCTGCGTGACCGTTTCGGCTTCGTCGGCCGCCTCGACCTCTACGAGCCGGCCGACCTGCGGGCCATCGTGGAACGCTCAGCCCGGATCCTCCACGTGCAGGTCGATGACGAAGGGGCGACGCGGATTTCGGAACGGGCCCGGGGCACGCCCCGAGTGGCCAACCGGCTTCTGCGACGGGTCCGTGACTTCGCCGAAGTTCGGGGTGACGGTTCGATCAACGGAGCCACGGCGAGCGAGGGTCTGGACCTGTTCGGGGTCGACCAACTTGGGCTGGACAAGGTCGACCGGGCCATCTTGATGACCCTGTGTGATCGATTTGAAGGCCACCCCGTCGGCCTGACCACCTTGTCGCAATGCGTCGGTGAGGAGTCCGACACCATTGAGGACGCCTACGAACCCTTCCTCCTGCAGTGCGGACTGATCCAGCGCACGGCTCGTGGTCGGGTGCCGACGTTGCGGGCGTGGTCGCACGTTGGGCTCACTCCGCCCAGCGGGTTGCCGCTCGGCGGGACATCGACACTGTTCAATTCATAGCGTGACGTGAGGGTTCACGGGCCTTCTGCGAATCTCGAGCCTGCTGCGTGAGCGGGCACTCGAAGGCAGGGATGTTCATCGGGGGCGCGCTGAGCGTCTTTGTCTTGGCCGCCTGCAGTTCCGGGGTGCCCCGAGCCACGACGACTCCAAAGCCCGGAGCGACATCGTCGAATCCCACCGCGGCAGCGTCAGGTCCGCCCTGTGCGAGAGACGCCATCGCCACCGCAGCCGAGCGGGGTAACAAAGGAGCCGTCGTGACCAAGTTCGCCTGCGCCGGCGCATTCGCCTATGCCTTCGTCGACGTTCCCGCCGGCGGCCCTGGCGGAACGGGCATCTCGGCAACTGATCTGTTCAAGGCGTCTGGGGTGCAGTGGCAAGCGGTTGACCGGGCTACCTACTGCCCGAATCACGCGGTTCCGACCGTCATCTTTCACAACGCCTGTGAGACCGCGTAACTCGGGACGCCTGGGGGATGACCCGTGACCCAGAAACCGTGAGCGCTCGACCGGTGGCGGCGGCTTACGCCGTCATTGACGTGGCGGCCGGATGCCCGCCGGGATGGACGCCCGGCTGCGCCGCCTGCTGCAGGGGCAGGAAGATCCGGAAGGTCGTTGACCAGCCGGGAGTGTCGACGATGTCGAGGAAGCCTTCGTGGGCCTCGGCCACCGATTTGGCGATGGCCAGCCCGAGGCCGCTCCCCGGTACGCCGGACTCGGTGGTCGAGGCCAGGCGGTAGAAGCGTTCGAAGAGCTGAGGTCGCTCGGCCTCGGGGACCCCGGGACCTTCGTCGAGCACCTGGACCCGGGCGAAGGTATCCGCCGAGTCGACGACGACCTGCACCTTCCCCCCTCGGGGTGAGAACTTGATCGCGTTGGAGATCAGGTTGCCCACGAGTTGATGCAGGCGGGTGGGGTCACCGAACACGGGCACCCCGTGGTCCGCAGCCAGCGAGATGGTCACGCCGGCCGTCGTGGCTGCGGTCTGGAAGGAGTCGACGGCGTCGGCGGTCAGGTCGCGCAGGTCGAGATCGGTGAAGGCGACGGTCAGTCCGGCGCCACCTCCGGGGTCGGCGAGCAGGTCCTCGGCCACCCGCTGCAGCTGCTCGGAACTGCGATGGATCGTCCGGAGCATCCGCACCTGCTCCTCGGTGAGCTCTGGAGCGTCGTCCAATAGCAATTCGATGAAGCCCCGGATGGAGGTGATGGGAGTACGCAATTCGTGCGACACCGTGGCCACCACATCGTCCTTCATCTGCGTCAACTCGCGCAGTCGGCGGTTCTGCTGAATGAAGGACTGGGTCACTTCTCGCTGCACGGAGAAAATACGCTCCCGTTCGGCGGCCAGCTCCTCGCGTTCGGTGACGTCGATGGCCACCACGACGTAACTCGTGGCGGCGGATGCGTCTTCGGCAGAAGGGGGCCGACGCCGCTGAGTGGACACCGGGTTGGTTGACGGGTGGGAGGCGTTGTGGGAGGAGGCGGTGCGGTCGCCACCCAAGGAGTCGTCGACGACCGGAGTAGGCATGGCGCGCACCCGCACCACGCAGCGACGCTTCTGGCCGTCCTTGCGTGTGGCCGTCCAGGGAACTTCGGCGAGGGCCTCGGGATCGGCCGGTGAGAAGGCGTTGCGACGCAGTGAGTCGATGGTCTGGCGGCGCTCGTCGATCTGGGCCGGGTCGATGAAGTACGCGATGGAGCGAATGCCCACCACTTCGGCCGCGGTGTACCCGAGCATCTGTTCAGCCCCGGCCGAGAAGAAGGTGACCGTCCCCGCAGGATCGACCCCCATGATCGCGCTCCCGGTGGCAGCGCGTAGGAGAGCTTCGAGTCGGTCGCGGGCCTGATCGGCACCAAGCGCGCTGAGGCGGGCGGCCTTGGTTTGGTGGACCAGATCGCGCACGTAGACGCGGTTTTTCGATACCACCAAGAACACCGTCAGTGCGACCAGGGTGGTGACCGCGGCCATGGCGATGGCCTGCCGCCATTCCGAATGGGGGTACTTGGGCGGCCCGATGACGAGGATCGGGAGGGCGAGGGCCAGGTACAGGCAGAGGAGTCCCACCACGACGTGGAGTCGTCGGCCGTAGAGGGCCAGCCACACGATGGGCAGGAGGAAGACGATGATCAGTCCGGAATCTCCGCCACCCTGGGCGTCGCGGATGAGCGCGATGACGGCCATGAAGCCGATGGGGATCACCAGCCAGGCGAAGTCAGGCAGGCGCTCCCACGGCACGAGGAAGGCAGCCGTCAGGATCCCCATGAAGACGACGGCCGCCACCAGGACCTCGCGGCGCGAGCCGCTGGGGAACGGGACGAGGGCGATGAGCACGATGGCCACGGCCTCGAGGGCGAAGAGCGGGAGTCGGGCCCGCATGGTGCCGTAGAAGCCGGGGACGAACCCGTGTCCCTTCATCTCAGCCTGGACCGCCGGGTCCGGCGAAGTCGGGAGTGAGGATGGGCGAGACCTCTCGGCAGCGCTCACGTGGTTACATCGCCTGGGTTCGGTAGCGGTAGCCGAACCCCCGCACCGTCTCAATGGGCGAGTCTTCCTGTTCGGCCCAGCCCAGCTTCCGGCGCAGTCGCAGAATGGCGTACTTGACCCTCGAGGGGGCCAGGCCGGTGGGATCATCCCAGGCCAACTCGATCAGTTGATCGGGCGAGAGGACCTGGCCCTGGTGGCGCACCAACGTGGCGAGGAGTCGGTACTCGGTCGGGGTGAGCACCACGGCGGCACCGGCGATAGTGACGGCCTGATGCACGAAATCGACCCTGACCTGCATGTCTTCGAAGGACGTGACGGGCTGGCTGCGGGCCACCTGACGCCGGCTGATGGCCTGCAGACGGGCCAGGAGCTCCACCCGGCTGAAGGGCTTGGTCAGATAGTCGTCCGCCCCCGCATTGAGCCCTCGTACCTTGTCGATGTCGGTGGAACGGGCCGTCAGCATGAGGACCGGGGTGTCGCTCATGTCCCGGATGCGCTCGAGGACCTGCCAACCGTCGAGGTCGGGCAGACCCACGTCGAGGATGACGATGTCGGGCACCTTCTGATGGAACAACCGGACCCCGTCCCGTCCCGAGTCCGCTTCGGTGATGCCGAAGCCCTCACGCTCGAGAAGTGATCGGAGCAGGCCTCTGATATCGCCGTCATCTTCAATGACAAGGACGGAAACGCGCCCCTCACGCATCAAAACAACCGCCAAGACCCTGGTGCATAGGCTGATTACTGTACCGTGCCTACGGCGGAGAAATTGTGATGGAAGGCGCAGCAGGGAGCGAGGGGTGCGCCGGGACCCGGTCATCGGTTCCCCCGGATCTCTCCGACCGACGATTGCGGGCCATCAACCGGCGCACCCTCGCGTGCTCCCTTACCTCTGGATGTTCCCCCTCGCGAGTCCGTTCCCCTTCATCGGACCCGCGATGCGATCGTCCCCCTCCGGACGACCGATCATCTCGAGGCGTTGGTATGGCTGTGTGTTGTCGGGGCATGGTGCACCCCGGTCGGTGCAGTCGTGGCGCTGCCTGGTTGCAGAACGGTTGCGGCTGTAATTTCTGCGCAATCGGGGTTGGCCAGTCCCGTTACCCCTGCCGGGAGGCAATGGGTCGCGGTCGAGGTTTCGGGCGCGGCGCTCTCGTTGCGCCGGCGTGGGACTGTCGAGGCAGACGGGGGTGCAGGCACTAGGGTTTCGCTTCGCACACGACCTTGTTGAAGGATTCTCATGACGCATCTGTCCGCACTGGTGTTCCTCTTAGGGGCGACCGCCAAAAAGAGCTCAAATCCCCTGCTCACGCTGCTGCCGCTCATCCTGATTGTGGTGGCCGGGTATTTCTTCTTCCTCAAGCCGCAACAGCGAAAGGCGGCAGCCGCCCGGGCGAACGCCGCCACCCCCTATGAGGTGGGTGACGAGGTGCAGACCATCGGCGGCGTCGTCGGGACGATTCTGGAAATCCATGGTGACCGCTACACGCTCCTGACCGGCCACACCGAGGCCGACGGCAATCTCGAAGGTCCCCAGCCGACGCGGATCGTCTTCATCCGCCAGGCCATCGCCCGAAAGGTGGACCCCATCGTCGATGTCCCCGTCGATGTCGCCGACGACCGGCACTCTTCGGTGGTTGACGACGACCCCGACGGCCATCCGCAGGGTCGTGCGCCGGAATCGTTCGACATCGACAAGCACGGTGACGAGGGGGCCGAAGAGGCGTGAGCCCCAAAACGTCCAGGGCCAATCAGCGGCGGCAACGCAACCTGCTGATCAGCGTCCTGGCTGTCGTCGCCATCTCCCTCGGCTCGTTTGCGGCAGTGTTCAGCGTCAAATGGTCGCCCAAGCTGGGACTCGACCTGGCTGGAGGGCTGGCCGTCGTCTACCAGACGCAGCACAAGGTCTCTCAGTCTGAGCTGCAGGAGACGGTCAACATCCTGAATAGCCGTGTCAACGGCCTCGGAGTCTCGGGGGCCCAGGTTGCCACCTCGGGCACCGACGAGGTTTCCGTGTCGATCCCGGGAGTGAGCAACGCGGCCGCGGTGCTGGCCACGATTGGCCAGACGGCGCAGCTCTACTTCCGGCCCGTGTTGTGCGAGACGACATCGACCGCGTTCCTCAAGCAGGTCGTGACACCGTCCAAGAAGAACACCAAACCCGCGACGGCCACGTCCGGCAACGCCCCGCTGCCGACGTGTGCCCCGTCCACGGCCACGACCGAGGCCAATCTCGGTGTCTCGACCTCCAACCCGAACGGCAACGCCGTCTCTCCCGATCAGCAGTTCTCGTTGATCACGAACACCACCACGGCGGCCAAGAATTACCCGAACCGCACCGTCCTCCTCCCGCAGATCGCCCCGAACGGCACGGCTTCGACGACCGCGCCGCGCTACGTGATGGGCCCGGAGCAGATGACCGGGCATGCCATCGGGTCAGCCCAGGCTCAGCAGGACCAGACGGGCAACTGGGTGGTGAACTACACCCTGGCGGGATCGGCCAACTCGGCGCTGTGGGACACGGTGGCGCAGGAGAACTTCCATAAGCTCCTCGGTATCGAATTGGACGGCAACGTCTACTCGGCACCCCTCATCCAGCCGGGTCAAGCCGCCTTCTCCTCCTTCGGCGGCCAGGGCCAGATCTCCGGAAACCTCACCCAGGCCAACGCCGACCAGCTGGCCCAGGCCATGCAATTCGGCTCGCTCCCGGTGACCCTCAAGCAGCTCACCACCCAGACGGTGTCGCCGACCCTCGGGAAGTCGGCCCTCCTGGCCGGTCTTTCGGCCGGTGTGGCCGGTCTGGCTCTCGTGCTGCTCTATGTCCTGGTTTACTACCGGGGTCTGGGGCTCGTGGTCATTTCGGGCCTGGCCCTCACGGCTGCGCTCCTGTGGGCCATCATCTCCGCGCTGGGGCACACCTCGTTCAGCCCCAGCTTCGACCTGGCCGGTATCACGGGCCTCATTGTGTCCATCGGTATCACCGTCGATTCCTACATCGTCTATTTCGAACGATTAAAGGACGAGACCAGATCGGGGCGCTCGGTGCGCACCAGTGTCGATCGCGGCTTCAAGAGTGCGTGGCGCACCGTGTGGGCAGCCGACTTCGTCTCGTTGCTGGCCGCCATCGTCCTCTATGTCGTGGCCGTGGGCGACGTCAAGGGGTTCGCCTTCTTTCTCGGGCTCTCGACCATTCTCGACATGTTCGTCACGTGGTTCTACACGAGACCCCTGGTCATCCTCCTCGGGCGCAGTGACCGCCTCACCCGGGCCGGGCGCTTCGGTATCGCACGTGGCCTGGCGGTGCAGCCCCAGGCCGGGGCCACGGCGAGTCAGCCCGCGCCCGAGAGGGTCCCGGTATGACCGAGCGCGATGACCTCACGATGGACGATGCCGTCGACGACGCGCTGGAGGACGAGGATCTCAACGTCGACGATGCGGTGCGCAACATCATTCGCAAGCGCGAGAGAGATCCGAACCACCACGGTCCCTTCGCCCGTCTCTACCGGGGCGAGACGACCTTCGATTTCGTGGGGCGCAAGCGCACCTGGTTCACCATCTCGACGCTCATCATCGTGGCCGGAATCATCTCAATCATCCTGCGGGGCGGACTCAATCTCGGCATCCAGTTCAAGGGCGGCACCGAATGGACGGTGGCCGCCCCGGGCGTCTCACAGACCCAGGCCACGAATGCCATGCAGGCCGCGGGCCTGACCGCACCGGTGGTCCAGCTCCTGGGCCAGGGCACCCACCAGCAACTCAACGTCCAGGCCGATCTCAACAAGCTGTCCCCGAACGCCCAGGTGGCGGAAGAG
>DASZJQ010000122.1:0-13875 GCA_035947875.1 Acidimicrobiales bacterium | reverse complement strand
AGCGTGGTCGGGGTGCCGACGCCGACGTTGGACGAGGCACTCGAAGAGAGGTAGTAGTTGTCCCCGGCGAAACTGGCGGTCACCGGTTCCGACGCGGCCGGTTGGCTCACGGGCATGATGACGCAGCTGGCCGAGCCCGAGGCATCGCTGGTGGCGGTGCAGCTCTGGGCCGTGGTTCCCGAGCCGAGTGTGAGCGTGACCAGCTTGCCGGGCAGCACGGCTCCGTTGGTGGTCAGGGTGCCCGACAGGGTGGCCGTCTGTCCGTTGACCACCGACGTCGTGCCGGTGTACACCATGGCGGTCGGGTCGGGGGTGACGACGAAGGTGTTGGCGCCATTGCTCGGCAACCAGTTGGGGGAGGCGTTGGCGTCGCCGACAAAGGTGCCGGTCAGCGGATAGGGCCCCTTGGCCTCGTTGGGCGTGACCGAGCACGAGGCCGTGCCGGAGCTGTCGGTGGTTCCGGAGCACACCTGGGTCCCGTTGAGGGTCAGCGAGACCGGCTCTCCGGGGATGGGCGCCGACGTGGACGCATTGGTCAGCACGGCCGAGACGGTGGTGGCGAACCCGAATTCCCCGGTGGCTGGATTGACGGTCAACGTGGTCGGGATGGCGAGCGGTGGGGCCACGTCGACGTTGGACGTCACGCTGGCCGGGAGATAGAAGGAGTCCCCGGCGAAGCTGGCCGTGACCGGCACGTTGCCGACCGTCTGGCTGACCGAGGCGATGGCGCAGCTGGCCGAACCCGACGCATCGGTCGTACCGGTGCAGCTCTGCGCCGAGCCACCGGTTCCGAGGGTCAGGGTGACGGTCTTACCCGGCAGGGCGATCCCGAAAGAGGTGAGGACACCCGACAAGGTGGCCGGTTGGCCGTTGTTGGCCGTCGTGGCCCCGGTGTAGGTGATCACCGTCGGGTCAGGGGTGACCACGAAGGTGTTGGAGCCGTTGCTGGCCAGCAGGACGGGCGAAAGGGTTGTGTCCCCGCCGAAGGCGCCGGTCAACGGGTAGGTGCCCGAAGCTTCGCCCGGTGTGACTGAGCAGGAGGCTGTCCCGGTGCTGTCGGTGATGCCGGTGCAGGTCTCGGTGCCGTTGAGCTTCAAGGTCACCGGCTCGTTGGCAATCGGGGTCGACGTGCTCGAGTTGGTGAGCACACCCGACACCGTGGTGGCGACGTTGTAGTCCCCGGTGGCCGAGTTGACCGTGAGCGTGGTCGGCACGGGCGGCGGCGGGCTGACCGTCACGCTCGAGGCACCGTTCGAGGGCAGGTAGAAGGTGTCCCCGGCGAAGCTGTCCGTCACGGGCACGGAGCCGACCGTCTGGTTCACCGATCCGATGACACAGTTGGCCGAGCCGGCGGCGTTGGTCGTCCCGGTGCAGTTCTGGGCCGTGCTTCCAGCCCCGAGGGTCAGGGTGACGGTCTTGTTCGGCAACGCGTTGCCGAAGGCCGTCAGGACACCGGACAAGGTGGCGGGCTGGCCGTTGGTGGCCGTCGTGGCGCCGGTGTAGGTGAGGGCAGTCGGGTCGGGGGTGACCACGAAGGTGTTGGCGCCGTTGCTGGCCAGGAGAGTGGGAGTCAGCGTCGTATCGCCGGCAAAGGCGCCGGTCAGGGGGTAGGGCCCCTTGGCCTCGCCCGGCGTGACGAAGCAGCTCGCCGTTCCCGTGCTGTCGGTGATCCCGCTGCAGGTCTCGCTGCCGTTGAGCATGAAGGTCACCGGCTCATTGGCGATCGGTGTGAGAGTGTTCGAGTTCGTCAGCACTCCCGACACCGACGTGGCGACGTTGTACTCCCCGTTGGCCGGATTGACGGTCAACGTCGTCGGGATGGCGGGGGGCGCGGCCACCTTGACGGTGGAGGAGTCGCTGGCCGGGAGGTAGAAGGTGTCCCCGGCGAAGCTGGCCGTGACCGGCACGTTGCCGACGGTCTGGTTGACCGAGGCGATGCTGCAGCTGGCCGACCCGGTGGCGTCGGTCGTGCCGCTGCAGCTCTGCGCCGAGCCACCGGTTCCGAGGGACAGGGTGACGGTCTTGCCCGGCAGGTCGTTGCCGAAGGCCGTCAGGACACCCGACAGGGTGGCCGGCTGGCCGTTGGTGGCCGTCGTCGCCCCGGTGTAGGTGATCACCGTCGGGTCGGGGGTGACCACGAAGGTGTTGGCGCCGCTGCTGCCCAGCAGCACCGGCGAAAGGGTTGTGTCCCCGGCGAAGGTGCCGGTCAACGGGTAGGAGCCCGAGGCTTCGCCCGGCGTGACCGAGCACGAGGCTGTCCCGGTGCTGTCGGTCGTCCCCGTGCACGCTTCGGTGCCGTTGAGCTTGAATGCGACCGGCTCGTTCGCAATCGGGGCGGACGTGCTCGAGTTGGTGAGCACGCCCGACACCGTGGTGGCGACGTTGTAATCTCCGGTGGCCGAGTTGACCGTGAGCGTGGTCGGCACGGGCGGCGGTGGGCTGACCGCCACGCTCGAGGTGGCGCTCGAGGCCAGGTAGAAGGTGTCCCCGGCGAAGCTGGCCGTGACCGGCACATTCCCGACCGTCTGGCTCACCGAGGCGATGGCGCAGGTGGCCGAGCCGGCGGCGTTGGTCGTCCCCGTGCAGCTCTGGGCCGAGCCACCGGTGCCGAGGGTCAAGGTGACCGTCTTGTTTGGCAACGCGTTGCCGAAGGCCGTCAGGCCACCGGACAAGGTGGCGGGCTGGCCGTTGGTGGCCGTCGTGGCCCCGGTGTAGGTGGTCACCGTGGGATCGGGGGTCACCACGAAGGTGTTGGCGCCGTTGCTGGCCAGGAGGGCCGGTGATGCCGCGGCGTCCCCGCCGAAGGTAGCGGTGAGCGGATAGCTGCCGGATGCCTCGCCGGGTGTGACGAAGCAGCTCGCCGTTCCCGTGCTGTCGGTGATCCCGGTGCAGGTCTCGCTGCCGTTGAGCATGAAGGTCACCGGCTCATTGGCGATGGCGGCGGACGTGTTCGAGTTCGTCAAGATCCCCGACACCGACGTGGCGACGTTGTAGTCGCCGGTGGCCGCAATGACCTTGAGCTTTGTGTCGGTGTCGACCGAAGCCGTGGAGGAATTGCTCGACGCCTGGTAGAAGTCGTCCCCGGCGAAGCTGGCCGTGACCGGCACGTTGCCGACCGTCTGGCTGATCGAGGCGATGCTGCAGCTGGCCGTACCGGTCGCGTCGGTCGTCCCGCTGCAGCTCTGGACGGAGCCGCCCGATCCGAGGGTGAGCAGCAGGGCCTTTCCCGGCAACGGCGATCCGAAGCTGGTGAGCACCCCTGAGAGCGTCGCCGGCTGGCCATTGGTTGTCGCCGTGGTGCCGGTGTAGGTGGTGGCGGTCGGGTCCTTGGTCACCACGAAGGTGTTGGAGCCACTGCTGGCGAGGAGAGTCGGCGACTGCGTCGTATCCCCGGCGAAGGTGCCGGTCAGCGGGTAGCTGCCGGATGCCTCCGCGGGTGTGACCGAGCACGACGCCGTCCCGGTGCTGTCGGTCGTCCCTGTGCAGGTCTCGCTGCCGTTGAGCGAGAAGGTGACCGGCTCGTTGGCGATCGGGGCCGACGTGCTGGTGTTGGTGAGCACGCCCGACACCGTGCCGGGGACGTTGTAGTCACTTGTCGCCGGGTTGACCGTCAATGTGGTCGGCGCGTCCGTGGGCGAGCCCCCGGGCTTGGTGGCCGCCAGAATCTGGTCGGCGATGGTGAGGCCGAAAAGTGCGCCGGAACCGGTGGCAATGGTCTGAAGGATGTGGCCCGTCGCGATGTCGATGCGCCAGATGTCACCGGAAATTGCATCACCGGTCCAGAAGGAGGTGCCGTCGGGGTCAAGATTTACCGCGAACAGCTGGCCTTCGCAGTTGGGCAGGGCGCTGCACGGGTAGGTCTGGATCACGTTCCCGGACGCGTCGAGATGGAGGACGGCGTTGGAATCGGCCACCAGGACCGAGCCGTCGGAGAGAATGCGCAACTCGAAGGCGCTCTGGTTCGCATCAAACGACGCGTTGTTGAAATTGGGGAGTTGCGTGTTGGTGCACTTGTTGTAGCGCATGATGTCTGTGCCCTCGGTGGTGTAGTAGAGGGTGCATTGATCACTGGCCAGGTCAATCCAGTCCACGCCGAAGAGCTCGGTGTTGAGCGGTCCGATGTCGGGCAGACGGATGCCATTCGGGTCGAATTCCGCTACGTAGGGGGTGGTTTGTTGCCCGACGTAGAGATTGCCGCTGTTGTCGAAGGTCAGGGAGAGCGGATTCGAGAGGCCGCTGGCGAACAGTGGCAGGAGGCTTCCCGAGCTGTCGTACTCGCTGATCTCGCCGTTCGTGTCATCGGTGACGTAGAAGTTGTTGTGGGAGTCGAAGACGCCACCGGCGGTGAAGGCCTCACCCGTCCCATCGTTCAGCGTATTGATGAGGTTTCCCGATGCCGCGTCGTAGACGTTGACGTTGCTGTTGCCCACCGAGGCGTAGACGTTTCCTGATTGGGTCAGCGTGGTGGTCGCGTGGGCGGTCCCGGCTCCCACCAGCCCCAAGGCCGAGATCCCGATGCACATCGACATGACCGCCGCCACACCGTGACGCCAACTACCGAAGCGCCGCCGTCTGTGTGAATCAGGCTTGGCCATCGGGTGCCTCCTGCGGCTTTGGGACTTGGAATGATCGACCATCCCAGTCGGAGACGCTTCTCGCCGCCTGCTGGGGAGGGTCGGTGATCGACGGAATCCCCCTCCATCACCGACACGACCTAGCAAGAGACGATTCTCCGCATCCAGTATGTGTTGACGGTGATGCGCACCGTATGGGCCATAAGGTTCATTTTCAGAGACCACGATGGGAACAACTCCTGGCAACGACCAGCGCTGAAGTTCAGGAAGCTCTCCCGCGGGGTGGGCCTTCAGCCGTAGAGCACGTCTCGACCCGGACGTGACCCCCGCAAGCAGATCAGGCGGATCAGCTCCTCATTGCACCAATGAGACGGCATCACAATTGGTGCTGAGGTCCGCCACCTGTGCGCCCGCCACCTCGAGCCCGAGCGCCTGCAGAACGGGACCAAGGATGGGTGGCAGGGTGGTGTTGAGGAGTGTGCTCACCAGGACCGGAAGGCCCCCGGACTGAGAACCAAAGCTGACGGTGGGAGTCGATGTGGCCACATTGATTGGGTTGAGGTTGACCCCAGCCGTGGTCGGCGACGGTGGAACAACCGGCGCGCCGTATTGGAGAAGACGAGAAGGGGAGACGCCGTTCAACGTCAGAGTGGCGATGGGACTGTTGTTCAGCGTGACCGAGTTCGGTCCCGACGCCGTGGTGCCGGCGCTGATGCTGGCCTTATACAGGGCATTGGATTGGCACGTGACCGTGCTGAGGGTCGCGGTACCGGTGGCTGCGGCGATTGGGATGTTGAGGACTTGATTTCCCAGCAAGGGAACGGGCACCGTCAGGGCCAGGGTGGCACCAACCTGACCCGTGGACGCCGTGGTGCCGACCGGCCCGTAGGCGACGACAGGGGGATGAATGGCCGAAGCGGAGAGGTTGAGTACCGCCGGTATCGGGTTCCCGAGGGCATCGGTCAGGCCGAGCGCCGAGGTGACGTCGAGACCACTGGCACCGTTCGCCAGCTCGGATTCCGTGGTCAGGGTCTGCAACACGTTGAGGTCGGTGGAGAGCGCGACCTGCGAGAGTTGCGATCCGCAACTGGAGCCGTCGATGGAGACGATCTGGCAGAGCTGCAACGACGCCGAAGAGAGTGGGCCAGGAGACAGGACGAACGGTCTGAGGACCGACGTGGCGGCACAGGGGTAGGGAGTCGGTGTGTTCCCGCACGTGAGCAACGCAGCCTGTGACGAGACGGCGCCATTCAAGAAGGAGTCCCACTGGGCCGCGCTGAGCGTCGCGCTCATGACATTGGTCGGAGTCAAAATTCCCCCCGAGGCGTTGATCAGCTGCTGCGCGCTGACGAAGGTGTTGGCCAATCCGGCATACCCCACCGCGGTCAGATTGGCTGAAGCACCAAGCTTGCCGAGGAGCACGCCCAGCACGCTCGTCTGCTGGGAGGGGCTCCCCATCGAGGCGAGATAGCTACCAATGGAGAATGCCGCTTCGGGTGTGTCAGCCGCCACGGCTGTTCGGCTGAGGGTCGAAGTGCCGTGGCTGAAGAGGCGAGCCAGATTCGACGTTGCCGTTACCTTGACGGCGTTGCACGGAAGGTTGCCCGTTGGTGGGGTCGTACCTTTGCAATGGGCTCCCGATTCCGGGGTGAACGTCTGACTCGCCCACAGGCCTTCGGTCACGCTGAGGTTGGCCCCGGAGCCGTTGTTGGTGGCGGAGTTGTCCGCCTCCACGACGAGATTGCTCGACGGGCTCGGAAGGGTGAGCGTTTCTTGAGCGGCGATGTAGCGCGCGGAGTCGAGCGCGGCGGCGTCGGCCACCAGCTGCAGCGATCGATTGGTGACAAACGTTCGTCCGAGATCGACGGCCATGCCGGACGCGGCAATCAGCGTCGTCATGGAGATGGCCACCAGAATGAGGGTGGCGCCTCGCTCGTGGTTGTCGCGGTGTCTCGAGAGGCGAGTGAAGGGATTCAACGCGACGCCCTCACCCGTGGTCGCCGAGACCGTGCGAGTGGCGTCTCGGTGGGGTCGCCCATTCGATGTCGGCATGAGACTGACCCATTGATCGGTCCCACGATGGACGACCTCCTCGATTTCCCTAGCGGAGCGATGTCGATGGTCCGCTCTCAACTGCCCGACATAAATAGTGGTCTGCGAGGCTTCGAAGGTATATAGGCAGAACGGCCCATTTGCCCCAGGTGCGGGACCTATTCAGGTGATGCGACGTCGCCTGGGCTCGGCCCCGGGGGACCTCGTCCAACGTTGTTACATTGGCGATGATGCGGCTGGTCTCTTGGAACGTCAACGGTATCCGGGCCGTGGCCCGAAAGGGATTGTTCGATCCGTTCGTGAGCGCCCTGGAGCCCGATGTCATCTGTCTGCAGGAGACGAAGGCGCAGCAGGCCGATTCGGTGCATATTCTGCCCGACTACACCGAGTACTGGAACGCCGCTGAGAAGAAGGGCTACGCCGGCACGGCGATATTCACGAAGCCGAGTCCGCTGCAGGTGACCAACGGACTCCCGGCCAAGCTCATCACCCAGTACAAGGTGGTGGGCGATGCGTTCGGTGATCCGAATGTCGAAGGACGGGTCATCACGGCCGAGTTCGACGAGTTCTTCTTGGTGACCGTCTATACGCCGAACACCAAGGACGACCTGGGGAGGCTTGCGCTCCGGAGTCAGCAGTGGGATCCGGCCTTCCTGGCCCACCTCAAGACACTTGAAAGGACGAAGCCGGTCGTCTTCTGCGGGGACCTCAATGTGGCCCACACGCCCGATGACCTGGCCAATCCCAAGTCCAACGCGGGCAAGAAAGGGTTCACCGACGAGGAGCGGGCGGGGTTCCAGAAGTTCCTCGATGCCGGGTTCGTCGATACCTTCCGCATGTTCCATCAGGGGAACGGCCACTATTCGTGGTGGTCGCACTTCGCCAATGCTCGAGCGCGGAACATGGGATGGCGCATCGACTACTTCCTGGTGTCCGAGAGCCTCAGGGACACGGTGGTCGCGGCAGACATACACGCCGACATCATGGGGAGTGACCACTGCCCCATCAGCCTCACGCTCGATGTCCGATGAGTGCCGCGCTGCGTCCTCGATCACCAGCCGCGTAGGTCGACCGGCCAGCTCTCCAGCACGTCGTCGTCATCGACAAGGTGGAGGTGTCGGTGGTACGCCACCGTGGGATCGACATGGGACGGGATGACGCGGACCCGGTCACCCACTCGAACCGGCTGATCCGGGGCGAAGGTGAGATGTTCGTCGGAACAGAAGAGGACACGGCCACCCTCGACGGATGGGTTGCCGTGGTCCATGCCCACCGCCTTGAGTCCACAGTCGGCCACCGCCCAGGAATCGGATACCGAGATCACCGTGGACAAGATCGACAGGGCCTGGACGAATGGCAGGTCGAGTTTGCCGTAGGCCGTGTCCATGAGGGCGTAGGAGCCTGCTTGAATCTCTGTGGCCCAATGGTTGAGGTCGTAGGTCCCGGTCCCCCCGGCCGACATGATCTGGCCACCGACGTCATCGTGAGCCCGGCGGAGCAATTCCATCGAAGGGGCCAGCAGCTCGATCCGCTTGGCCCGATCCTCCAGTCCGACGATGTGTCCCTCGTACCCCATCACCCCGCGGACCGAGAGTCCCCTGCTGCGAGCCAGATCGGCGAGCCGGCCCGCAGCCTGTGGGGAGCACCCACAGCGCGGCAGGCCGACATTGACGTCGATCAGCACTTCGGGCACTCCCGCGGAGCGGACCGCGGCGATTGTCTCGTCTGAGTCCACGGCCACGGTGACCCGCGCCCCGGCGCGAACGAGTACACCCAATCGCGTGGCGTCGACCACTTCGTTGGCCAACAACAGATCGTCGTCCAAGCCGGCCCAGGCCATCCCTTCCATTTCGGCGATGGTGGCGCAGGTGAACGCCGTGTGTCCCTGCCCGGCTTGTCGGGCCGCCAGGGCTGTGCACTTGTGCGCTTTGACGTGAGGGCGGAGGCGGAGACCCGGGAGGGCGTCCGCCATGGCGGTCAGATTGTGCGCCAGCCGATCGTGTTGGACGACCAGTGCCGGCGTGGTGAGCTGTCCCGTCTTCACGGACCGCAGCGTACCCATCGAGGGGAGGCGCACCGCAGCGGACCGGGGCGGGACGGGGGGAGAGGGAGTACCGTCGGCCATCATGACAACCCCGTGGACGGAAGATGCCTGCAGTCTGGTGGATGCCTTTCGAGCCAACGAGCTCTCTCCGCTCGAGGCGCTCGAGTCCTGCATCGACGCCATCGATGCGTCACCGCTCAATGCGTGCAGTTATACGGACTTTGAGCGAGCGCGAGCAGACGCCGCCGTGGCCGACGTCTCGCTTCCCTTTGGGGGGGTGCCGTTCGGCGTCAAAGAGTTGGAACGGGTGAAGGGCTGGCCGTTCACCGATGCCTCCATGATCTTCAAGGACCGGATATCTGATCACGATCACACGTCGGCGGCTCGGCTCAGGGCCACGGGCGCCGTCCTGGCGGTGCAGACCACGGCCAGCGAGTTCGGCGGCATCAACTGCACTTCGACCGAGCTGCACGGCACCACCCGGAATCCGTGGAACCAGGAGCGCACTCCGGGGGGATCTTCGGGGGGGACGGCCGCCGCCGTGTCGGGTGGACTGCTGCCGATTGCCACGGGGAGTGACGGAGGAGGTTCGATTCGGATCCCCGCCGGATTTTCCGGCCTCTTCGGGCTCAAGGCGACCTACGGGCGCATCCCGAAGGGTCCCCGAGCCGGCATCGCCCCCCTGACCACCGTCCTGGGCTGCCTCACCCGGTCGGTTCGGGATACGGCTCGTTACTTCGACGCCTGCAACGGGGCCGATCCGCGTGATCCGTTGAGTCTGCCCAGAGTGGGCGGTTGGGAGGCTGCGCTCGGCACCCACGACCTGGCCGGCATGACCGTGGCCATTGTGCCCGACCTCGGCACGGCGCGGGTGCGGAGCGAGGTGGCCGATCTCGTGATGGCCGCCGCCGAACGGCTGGCCGAGGCGGCCGGCCTGCGGGTGGTGGGCGTGGTCCCGAACCTTCCCCCGCTGCGGGGCCAGTGGGCCATGGCGGGACAGGTTGGGTTCGTCGCTGACCTGGGCAGCGCCTACCCGGATCGGATCGGGGAACTGTCCAACGAGATGCGGCTTGGCCTCGAAGGAGCGATGTCCCGTTACTCGCTCGAAAAGGCCGCGTCGATCGAGTCGTACCGGCGACAGTTGAACGAGGCGATGGCCGATCTCTTCGCCGGGGCTGATTTTGTCATGTGCGCCAGCAACCCGGACGTGGCGTTCGCCGCCGAAGGGCCACCACCATCGACCATTCCAGGCGCCGACCTGATTCATGAGCTCGGCTTCTCGCGGGCCGTCATGAATACGGCGGCGCTGACCGCACCATCGAATCTCAACGGCAGCCCCGCCGTGAGTATCCCCGCCGGCCTGGTAGACGGTCTCCCGGTTGGGCTACAGGTGCTGGCCGGCCATCACCGCGAGCAACTCCTTCTTGACCTGGCCCTGGTGGCCGAGCGTGACATGCCCTGGCCCAAGGTGGCTCCCGGCTCGCCCCACCGGGTCGCCCCCTCAGCCCCCGAGCGCCTCGCGCCAGGGTGACATATCGAGACCGGGATAGCGGGCCGACACGCCGGCCAGTGTCTGTGCGGTCCAGTAGGGGTGGCCCGGCTCGGGGAGGCCGAGGACCGACAACTGACGGACGGTGGCCTGCTGGGCGAACTTGCTCCATTCCGGTGACAGGCCCTTGAACGGCCAGGCCTGGTAGCCGCCCCAGGCCGCGTGGCACGGTTTGAAGGACACATGCAGCATGACGCGACGGTGGCCGGGCTCCTCCACGTCAACTGACCGGTGGTAGACGTCGGGGCTGTACGCCACCACTGAACCGGCCGACCCGGCGGCATTGCCCGGATCGTGATAGAGGTCGGCGTAGTCGATGTAATTCAGGGTGTGCCGTTCGATCGGAATATCCTTCGTCTTCTGGCGCGAGACCAGCCGGGTGGCACCGTCCTCCAGCGTCACGTCGGTGAGGTAGATGAAGAACTCGACTTGGCGGTAACCCACGTCGTGGCGGGGTACGACGATCATGTGGTTGGGGTAGTCCGCGTGCAGGAGTTGATTGAAACCAGACGACTGGCCCGAGTACTTCGCGGTGACGATGCCCATATACAGGGAAATCTCGGAGGTACCCAGGAGATCTTCGGCGAGGGAGATCACCTTGTCGTGGAGGACCAGCGCATTCATCCGCGAACTGTGGAACGGAAATTCTGGCCATTTGGCATCCCACGTTCGCCAGCGAGCGTGGTGCACGTCGTCCACCCCCTCCTCCATTTCGGCCGCCGTCGGGAAGAGTCGCGTGAGTGCGTCTTGGGCCCCGGCCAAGTCACGGGAGGGAATCGCGTCGGGGATGATGCACCATCCGTCCTCATCCCATCGCCGCTTGAGATCCGGTGTCAGGAGGTCGCTGGGCACGGGGTTCAGGGTACCGCTGCGGTGGGGTGCGGCCCGGGTGCGTCATGATGCTGCTAGCATGGCCGGTGCCGCTGAGCGTTCGTTCAGTGGGGCCCGTTCGAAACTTAGTTCGAGTAGGCCGCGTCTCACTCGACTGGAGCTTCGACATTTCTTCTTTTACTGACCTTGGCGTCTCCGCGGACATCAACGCGCGGCTACGGAAGTTGGGCATTACGAGCCCACTCCCAATTCAATCGGCCACCATCCCGTCGGCACTCGCTGGCCAGGACATTTGCGGCAAGGCCCCGACCGGATCGGGCAAGACGCTGGCCTTCGGCATGCCGATCGTGGCCAACATGACCCAGGCCCGACCCCGTCGGCCGCGGGCCCTCATTCTCGTGCCGACTCGCGAATTGGCGTCGCAGGTGCACGCGGTGCTCGGGTCGCTCCTCGGGAGTGAGAGCAAGCGGATCGTGTCCATTTTTGGTGGTACCGGATACCGTGACCAGTGCCGCGCTCTCCATAAGGGTGTCAATGTCGTCGTGGCCTGTCCCGGACGGCTCGAGGATCTCATTGAGCGTGGGGACGTGCTGCTGGATGACGTGACGACCGTCGTGCTCGACGAGGCCGATCGCATGTCGGATATGGGCTTCTTGCCCGTCGTCCGACGCTTGTTGGACCAGACCAGCCCCGATCGACAAGTGATGCTGTTCTCGGCCACCATCGGCCGCGAAGTCGAGTCCATCATTCGTAGCTATCAACGTGACCCGGTCCGGGTCAACATCGAAACGGCCGAAGAGGAGAAGGGTGATGTCACCCATCATTTCTGGAAGGTCGAGCGGGCCGAGCGGGTAGCCATTACGGCCAAGATCGTCTCTGAGCACGGTCAGGCGTTCGTATTCTGCCGCACCAAGAGAGGTGCGGACAGGGTCGTCCGCCAACTGCAGGCGCAAGGTGTGCGTGCCGTCCCGATGCACGGCGATCGCACGCAGGGTCAACGCGAGCGTGCACTGGACTCCTTCGCCAAGGGCCGGACCGACGCCTTGGTGGCGACCGACGTCGTGGCTCGAGGCATTCACGTCGACGACCTGCCCTGTGTCGTGCATTTTGATCCGCCGGCTGATCACACCGACTACGTCCACCGTTCCGGGCGCACCGGCAGGGCCGGGCGCACGGGGACCGTCGTGTCGCTGGTCACCGAGGAGCAACGCAAGGACACCAAGAGCGTCCAGCGCGCTCTCGGGCTGGACCAGGGATTCAGTGCCCCCTTCTCTTCTCCCACGCTGAGCGGGCCTCTTCTCAAGAAGGGCAAATCCGGTCCATCGGGTCCTTCAAACCACACCATGACGGGTACGGTGAAGTTCTTCAATGGCGCCCGTGGGTACGGCTTCTTGGCCCGCGAGGAAGGCGACGACCTCTTCGTGCACCATTCGCAGATCGAAGGCGATGAGCGCCGAGGATTGGCTGAAGGCTCCACCGTCGAGTTCACCATCGCTCCCGGCCGCAAGGGGGACGAAGCCCGTAACGTCAGGGTCGTGGCTGCCTGACGTCGGGCGGGTTCAGCTCCAGAGCAGGAGCACGGCACCAGTCGCCAGGGCCATGTAGAAGCCGAAAGGCAGAGCTGATTTTCGATCGCCCGTGTGGGTGACCAGCATGATGATCCCCACCACGGCCGCCAGCAGGTTGGCCAAGAAGAACCCTTCGATCAGGGCCGTGGGATTGATCCAGGCCAGACCGAGCCCGACGGCGGGGGCAAGACGAACGTCACCAAACGAGATCCACGCCGGATTGATCAGATTGATGACGAAGAACAGTGCCGTAAAGGTGGCGCTGCACACCAACGAGACGAACAGCTCGTGCCACAGACCGTCGGCGGCCGCCGCGAGGATGGCGCTCCCCGCCACGCAGGCCGTCGTGGCATGGACCATCGTCTTGGGCAAGAGGTGCCGCTTCGCGTCGCAATAGGCCAGCTGCACCAAGCCAAGAAACAACAAGAGCGGCGGCAGCGACGCCATCGACCAGCCCCCCCGGAAGAGGACGACGCCTGGAATACTCCCTGAGGCGAGAATGAGGGCCAGCCGGTGCCATCGCACAACTGTCGGCCGCGGAACGGAGATCCCATCGTTGGCCCTCGTCAAGGCCGCCGCGAGCTCTCGCCGGGTGGTTGGGATCAAGAGGCCCCCCACCGCCATACCGACGGTGGCTCCGCCGATCAATGCGAGGTCGGCGCTCACCGCCTCGCGGCCCGGCCTTGGGGGTGGTAGCTAACTCGGTTCAATGGTCGGAAGGCCTTCATGATCCTCATCTATGACGTTGGAGTGGACACCTGAAGGGTGGAACTCGTCGTAATGGTGTTGGGCGCCAAGATTCCCAATCCCGGCAGCGGCGGAAAGATTGGGCTCTGGGCGTAGTTGTAGGTGACAGTCACCGTTAAACAGGTTTGCGATGGATTGGCCGGACAAGGGCCCGGGGGGGCCGCATAACACGTGATGACGGTCCCCGTCGGCGAGCAGGTCCCCCTCCCCATCCAGGCCACATCGTTGGCCGCGGCGGCTTCGGCGGTTGACACTTGCAGCGCGGCGGTCGGCATCACGATGCCGGCGCGCGCGCCGTCGGCGGCAGCCTGGGTGATCGTCACCTTGGCGGCCAGCGAGAGACCCACGGACACGATGCCGTAGATGAGCGTTATGAGGAGAACGACGACGATGGCGAATTCGACCGTTTCTGCGCCGTCTTCGCGACGCCGACGGAGCCACGGGCCTCTTGGCTTCTTCGGTCCCACTCTGGACCCCTCCCTCGGTGCTCTTCTTCCGGAATTCGCATCC
>DASZJQ010000121.1:0-25464 GCA_035947875.1 Acidimicrobiales bacterium | reverse complement strand
CCGCCGTTGACGCTGAGCAGGTCACCGCGTTCCATGCCCGCCTTGCGCGGGATGGAGCCGACGAGGAGGGCCCACGACGTGCCGTCGAAGGCCGTCTTGAGATCGGACGTGGCCACGATGTCGCTCACCAGCGGGAAGGCGCCGTCGTCGAGCTCCATGACCACGCCGTCGAGGACCTTGAGGGCCGGCTCGATCTCGAGCAGGCGCAGCACGATGGGCTGGTCGGGGCCGAGCAACTGGCCCGAGGCGACACGGAAGAGGAGCGAGTAGCCGATCTGTCCGGCCGCGCCGGTGACGGTGACATGTACGGGGGGTTTCGTGGCCATCGGGCCACGTTATTCGGCCAGGACGCCACAACCGAAATCACCCGGCCCGAGAGGCAGGACGGAGCAAATTGCGGGGTGGTTGACCTCGCGTCCCCGCGGGTTTTGAGTGTGCCCTCTTGGGGGCCGGCTCCCGACGCCGCTAGAGGCGGTCGACGATGGCGGCGGCGAACTCCGAGCACTTCACTTCGGTGGCCCCGTCCATCAGGCGGGCGAAGTCGTAGGTGACCACCTTGTCGGCGATGGTCGCTTCGAGCGCCCGCACGATATCGGCCGCCGAATCGGCCCATCCGATGTGCTCGAACATGAGCACGCCCGAGAGCAGGACGGAACCCGGATTGACCTTGTCCTGACCGGCGTACTTGGGCGCGGTGCCGTGGGTGGCCTCGAAGATGCCGTGACCGGTGACGTAGTTGATGTTGGCCCCGGGCGCGATGCCGATGCCCCCTACCTGGGCCGCCAGGGCGTCGGAGAGGTAGTCGCCGTTCAAGTTGGTGGTGGCGATGACGTCGAACTCAGCCGGTCGGGTCAACACCTGCTGCAGGGTGATGTCGGCGATCGAGTCCTTGACCAGGAGCTTGTCCCCCGGGTCGCCACCGCAGTCGTTCCACCCGACGGCGACGTCGGCGAACTCCTCGCGCACGAGCTCGTAGCCCCAGTCCAGGAAGGCACCCTCGGTGAACTTCTGGATGTTGCCCTTGTGCACCAGCGTGACCGACTCGCGGCCGTGCTCGATGGCGTAGATGATGGCGGCTCGAATCAGGCGCTTGGAACCCATTTCCGAAATCGGCTTGATCCCAATGCCCGACCCGTCGCGAATGGGCCAACCCATCTCCTGGCGCAAGAACTCGATGAGTTTGGCGGCCTCGGGCGTGCCTTCCTTCACTTCGTAGCCGGCGTAGACGTCCTCGGTGTTCTCGCGGAAGATGACCATGTCCACCAATTCGGGGTGGACGACCGGTGAGGGCACGCCGGTGAACCACCGCACCGGGCGCAGGCAGACATAGAGGTCGAGGATCTGACGCAGGGCCACGTTGAGCGAGCGGATGCCGCCTCCGATGGGGGTGGTCAGCGGCCCCTTGATCCCGATGAGGTGCGAACGGAAGGTGTCCACCGTCTCGTCGGGCAGCCAGCTCCCGGTCTCATCGAAGGCCTTCTGCCCGGCCAACACCTCTTTCCAGGCCACCGAGCGGCCATGCCGCGCGGCGGCGGCATCGAGCACGAGCTTGGCTGCGGGCCAGATGTCGACTCCCGTCCCGTCGCCCTCGATGAAGGGGATGATTGGCTCGTCGGGAACGACGAGCGCGCCGTCGGCGCCCATGGTGATGCGTTCTGACATGGACGGGATGCTACGGGGAGGAGGGGGCCGCATCCCAATCGCCGAGGCGGGAGGGGGTGGCGTCGGACGCCGGTCCCAACAGGTCAGACAGGCGGGTGTACTGGGGGGCATCGGGACCGAGGATGTCGGCCACCCAACGCAGGGCCACAGACGCGTCGATCTCGGTACCCCACCGGACCATCTCGTCGATATCGAGCCAGTCCTTGGGGCGGTCGAAGACGGCCTTGCACACGATCAGGTGCTCGGGGGCCAGGATCGGGATCTCGACCGGGCCGAACCGGACCAGGCGGGCCCGCTCGGCCATCTCGTCGTGCAGTTCGAAGGTGGCGAAGAACACGTCGAGATAGGAGCCGCCCCAATCCAACCGGGCCTGCCCGTCCCGGGCGATGGTGGCCCGGTCGTCGGGGGTGACCGTCACGCCCTGCCGGGCCAGCGCGCCGAGGATGGGCTCTGCCGCCTCCGGGGGCACCGTCAGGTTCACGTCGATGTCGGTGGTCGCCCTCGGGTTCCGGTACCAGGCCAGCGCGATCGCCCCGCCGAACTGGTGCGGCACGCCGATGGATTCGAGCATCTCGTGCAGGGAGACGATCTTGGGGGTCAGGTTGCCGGACTGTTCCGCCCTGCTCATCGATGGGACTCCACGCCCGATCGTTCGGCCCGCAGGCGGGCCAGCGGCGGGAACCGCAGCGGCTCCGGGGCGCGGGCGGGCCGGAACGGTGTGATCTGCGCCACGAAGCCCAACAGGTCGATGAGGGCGTCGCCGGGATCCGGGCGTCCGGCCGCCGGCTTCGGCCCGAGCGAACGGGCCATCCGGCGAGAAGAGGCCACGAACGTGCGCCTCGAGCGCTCCCGCCCCGCTCCCGGCCCGTTCGCCGTCGGCGTCGGCGCGCCGGCCCGCCGGGCCGCTCCGAGCACCGCTCCGGCATCAAAGGGCCTGGTAGCCCGTCCCGCCGCTCGGGCCATGACTTCATCGGTGAGGAGTGAGAAGTTGGCCAACGAGCGCGCCCGTGGGCCTTTCTCGGTGTGCACGGACTCCCTGATCTCGAATCGTCCGTTCGGGCGGCCGACCACGTAGGTCATACCCACTAGATTACCACTACACCTACCCACTACATGCGGTGTCGTGGGGCGCGGCGGTGCGGCGGGGTTAGGGCGCGGTCGGCCCCAGACCGAGCGAGGCGTAGATCTCCCGGGTGGCGCTCGAGGTGTTGAACGTATAGAAGTGCAGGCCGGGAACGCCGAAGCTGAGCAGCTGGTCCGACAGCTCGGTGGCCAGTTGCACCCCCTCCTTGCGGACGGCGTCGGTGCCACCCCTTTCGTCGGCCGCCCGCAGACGGTCCTGCATCCAGTCGGGAGCCGCCGCGCCCATGCCCCCCAGGCGCCCCATGGTGCCGAGTGAGGTGACGGGCAGGATGCCCGGCAGTACCGGGACCCGCACCCCCCGCTCATCGAGGTCGGCCACCAGCTGCTCATATTCCGAGGCCTCGAAGAAGAATTGGGTCACCCCGAAGTCAGCCATTTCCAGCTTGGCGGCCAGGAAATCCCGGTCGCTGGCCCGGCTGAGCGAGCGTGGATGCCCGGCCGGATGGGCCGCCACGCCGACGGAGAAGCCGCCGATGACCCGGGCCAGCTCCACCAGTTCGGTGGCGTAGGCCAGCTCGCCCTGGGCGGCATCGGGGTCGGCGGGCGGGTCGCCGCCCAGGGCCATGAGGTTCTCCACCCCGGCCTTGCGCAGCGACACCAGGATGTCGGCCAGCTCGAGCCGGGAATGGGCCACGCAGATGAGGTGGGCCATGGGGTTGAGCGACGTGGTGTGCAGCATGCCGGTGACCAGATCGAAGGTGCGCTGCCGCGACGCGGCCCCACCTCGGTACGTCACCGAGACAAACGACGGCTCCAGCGGCTGCAGCTCGCTGATGGTGCGGGCCAGTCGTGAGAGCTCGGCGTCGTTCTTGGGCGGGAAGAACTCGAACGAGTACGTCTTGCCGGCAGCCAGCAATTCGGAGATCTTGGTCACGCCGTGGTCCCGACGTCGGCCCGGCCGAAGTCGTCCTCCAACCGCACGATGTCGTCCTCGCCGAAGTACGAACCGTGTTGCACCTCAATGAGGACAACGTCGGTGTCCCCTTCGTTGGCGACGCGGTGGGCCGACTCCACCGGGATGTCGATGGCCTGACCCGGGCCCAATTCGGTGACGGTGCCGTCCAGCGTGACCTTGGCGGTGCCCGACACGATGAACCAATGCTCGGCCCGCCGGTGGTGAAGCTGGTAGCTGAGTCGCTTTCCCGGGTGCACCACGAGGCGCTTGACCTTGTGGTCCGGGGCGGCGTCGTCGAGGACGGCGTAGTTCCCCCATGGTTTTTCGGCGTACTCGAGTTCACTCACGAGGCCTCCCCGGCCGGCCCGCAGGCCTTCACGTGCTCAGCTCGGCGGCTCGCACGGCGTTGCGCAAAAGCATGGCACGTGTCATGGGACCAACGCCCCCCAGCCGCGGCGTGATCCACCCGGCCACCTCGGCCACCTCCTCTTGGACATCGGGCAGCAGTTTCTTGCCTTCCCAGGTGGTCCCGGCACTGACCACGGCGGCACCGGGCTTGACCATGTCGGGCGTCACCAGCCCGGCCCGGCCCGCCGCCGACACCACGATGTCGGCGGTGCGCACCAACGAGGCCAGGTCGTCGTCGTCGACACCGGTGTGGACGACCGTGACGGCCGCGTTGCATCCCGGACGCTTCATGGCCAGGAGGAGCGCGAGCGGCCGGCCGATGGTCAGGCCTCGACCGATGATCACCACGTGGCGTCCCTCCACCGGGACGTCGTAGGCCTGGAGCAGCTCGACGATCCCGGCCGGCGTGCAGGGCAGGGGCCCGGGCGTACCCATCACCAGGCGTCCGAGGTTGACCGGGTGCAACCCGTCGACGTCCTTGGCGGGGTCGACCGCCATCAGGGCGTGCTCCTCGTCCAGGCCGTCGGGCAGCGGGACCTGGACCAGGTAGGCGTTGATCTGGGGATCGGCGTTGAAACGGCGGATGACGTCTTCCACCTCCACCTGCGTCGCGGTCTCGGGGAGGTGCTCGCCCACCGACACCATGCCCACCTTGGCGCAGTCCTCGTGCTTCAGGGCCACGTAGCGCTCACTGGGCCGGTCGTTGCCCACCAGGACGGTGCCCAGGCCGACGCTGATCCCCTCGCCGCGGAGTCGGGCCACCCGATCGGCCACCTCGGCGCGCACGCGGGCGGCGACGGCTTCCCCGTCGAGCCAGATGGCGGGCATCAGTGGCGGAAGTGCCGTTCGCCGGTGACCACCATGGCCAGACCGGCCTCGTCGGCTGCGGCAATGACGTCGGGGTCCTTGACCGATCCACCCGGCTGGACCACCGCGGTGACGCCGGCGTCGGCCAGGACGAGCAACCCATCGGGGAAGGGGAAGAACGCGTCGCTCGATCCGGCCCCGCCCTTGGCCCGCTCCCCCGCCTTGGCCACGGCGATCTCGGCGGCGACGACCCGGGACTGCTGACCGGCGCCGACGCCGACGGCCTGGCCGTTGTTCACGATGGCGATGGCGTTCGAGGTGGTGCGGCCACCCACCCGCCAGGCCAGGGCCAGGTCGCGCCACTCGTCGTCGGTGGGTGCCCGGGTGGTCACGACCTGCCAGTGCGAGCGCGGCGAGACAAAGTCGTCGACATCCTGGACCAGCACGCTCGAACCGAGGCTGCGCAGTTGGCGCGTCGCCCGTTCGGGGGCGGGACCGGACAGGAGGCGGGTGGCCTTGCGGCGGCTGGTCAGCCGCTCCAGCGCGGCGGGCGTATACGACGAGGCGATGATCACATCGGCCTGCGGTCCGGCCGCGATGGCTTCCGCCACCGCCTCGGTCACCGCACCGCCGATGGCCACCACGCCACCGAAGGCGGATTGCACGTCGCCTTCGAGCGCCCGCTCGTAGGCCTGCACCAGGCTGTCGGCCACCGCCGCCCCGCACGGGTTGGCGTGCTTGATGATGGCCACCGCCGGCTGCCCGGCGTCGCTGGCCAGTTCATGGACCAGTCGCCATGCCGCATCACCGTCGAAGAGGTTGAGGTAGGACAGCTCCTTGCCGCCGTGCTGGACGACGTCGTCCCACCAGCTCCGCGTCCCCGCCGTGCGGTACCGCGAACCCCGCGGGTGGGGGTTCTCGCCGTAGCGGAGCACCGCTGTGCGCTCCAGGGTGAGATGCAGTGTCGGCGGCAGCACGGCACGGAGGGCTTCCTCCTCGGCGTCGGTGCCCTCGACCGGGGACGGTCCCCCCGCATCGAGCCAGGCCACGATGGCGGCGTCGTAGGCGGCGGTGTGGGCGAAGGCGACCCGGGCCAGGCGGCGCCGGGTGGCCGCCGACAGGGAGCCGGACCGTCGCAACTCCTCGAGCACCACGGGGTAGTCGCTCGGCGCGGTGACGATGCCCACATGGTCGTGGTTCTTGGCGGCGGCGCGCACCATGGCGGGCCCGCCGATGTCGATGAGCTCGATGGAGGGGGCAGAGGAGAAGGGGTAGAGGTTGCTGACAACCAGGTCGATGGCGGCGATCCCGTTGGCCTCCAGGTCGGCCAGGTGGTCCGGCTCGTCGCGATCGGCCAGGATCCCGCCGTGGATCTTGGGGTGCAGGGTCTTGACCCGGCCGCCCAGCATCTCGGGGGACCCGGTGACCTCGGCCACCTGGAGATGGGCGATCCCGGCCCCGGCCAGCTCGGTCGACGTGTTGCCACTGGCCACCAGCTCCCAGCCCAGGTCCGAGAGACCCTGGGCCAACTCGACCAGCCCCTCCTTGTCATAGACCGACAGCAGCGCTCTCACGTCGATACCTCCTCAGATGGCCCGCGCCACAGGCGTGGGCGGTTCAATCGATCTTCCCGACTCCAGCTCACCCAGCGCCCAGGCGATGGTGGCCGGGTATAACGCCCGCTCGGCCACCTTGATCCGTTCGTGCAGCGTCTCTTCGGTGTCACCGGGAAGCACCGGGACCACGCGTTGGGCCAGGATCGGACCGGCGTCCATCTCGAGGGTCGCCAGGTGCACGGTACACCCGGTCTCGGCCACCCCGGCCGCCAGGGCGTCGCGTACCGCGTGCCAGCCCGGGAAGGCCGGGAGCAGGGCCGGGTGCGTGTTGAGGACCCGGTGCGGGAAGGCGTCGTGGACACTCTGGCTCATCACGGTGCCGAACCCCGCCATGGCCACCAGGTCGACCTGATGGGCCACCAGGGTGGCGGCCACGGTGGTGGTGAAGCCCGGGCGGTCGAAGTCCGGGCCGAACCCCCCGTAGACCCGGCGGTCGACCAACTCGTCGGCGGCACCGTGGGCGCGGGCCAGCGCGAGGCCCTCGCACGGGCGATCCGAGAGCACGGTCGTCACGGGCAGTCCGGCGTCGAACATGGCCCGCAGGATCGTCCCGGACCCCGAGACCAGGACGGCAAGGCGCACGGACTCAGGCTACCAATCGGCTGCCTGGGCGAGTGCCGTTCCAAACGGCCGGCTGGCCGACGGCGCAGGGACCGATCGGGCCAGGGTTCTCAGCGTTCGACCGCACACCGCATGGCGATACCCATCGGGCTCCTTCATCGGCTTAAGTGCACGGGTGCGCCGTTACCGCCGTCTGGGCGGGATCCTCGTGGTGGTGGCCCTCGCCGCGGCCGGCTGTTCGGCCATGGCCGACGACCAGGGGGCGCCCGGGTTGGCCCGGCAATACAGCTCGCCGGCACGGATTGCCCATCCGCCCAAGGGCCCCGGCGTCGCACATGGCCAGCTGTCGGGGTTGGTGCGCGCTCCGGGCGGCCCCTACCTGAAGGACGCGCTGGGTCGGACCGTGATCCTGCACGGTGTCAACGCCGTCTACAAGTACCCGCCGTTCTATCTCACCGAGGCGCCGGGCAAACCTTGGAACTTCTCCGCCGCCGACGCGGCCAGCATTGCCCGCCTGGGGTTCACGGTCGTGCGGTTGGGGATCCTGTGGCAGGGACTGGAACCGGGCTCGGGGGGGCCCAACAACCCCGCCGTCTGCACGCCGGGCCACAGTACGTCCTCCTCGATGTACAACGCCGGCACCGCTCAGCGGTACCTGCGGGCGGTGCAGCGCACGGTCGACCTGCTCGGCCGTTACGGGATCTACACGCTGCTCGACATGCACCAGGACGTCTACACACAGGCGTTCCGGGGCGAGGGGATGCCGGCATGGTCCGTCTGCTCGGGCGCCGCGCCCATCGTCGCGCTGCCGGGCCGGTGGTCCCACAACTACCGCAATACGGCCCTCGATATCGCCGTGCAGCACTTCTGGGAGAACGATGTGGTGGGCAATCTCCAAGGGCAGTTCGATCAATCGTGGGAGACGGTGGCCAGATTCTTCTCTCACAACCCCTGGATCCTGGGCTACGACCCCTACAACGAGCCGTTCGCCCCGGAGGTCACCCTCGACGAGACGCTGAGTTTCGCCGTCCAGTTGGAGTGCTTCTACAACGGAACCCAGGACCCAGGGCTCCTGGCCGGTGACACCCACGTCTCGTGCCCGAAGGACGATCCGCGCCGCGGTGTGATCCCGACCATCCAGAAGGCCGACCCGCATCATCTCATCTTCGTCGAGCCCGACATCTACTCGATCCGCAACAACCCCAGCCTCCTGGGTCCCATGGACTTCCCGAACCTCGTCCTGAACTTCCACTCGTACTGCGGCACGCGCAGCCCGGTCACCGGCGAACCCACCAACGTCGACGCCTGTAGCGATCAGACCCTGCACACGATGCTGCGACGGCAGAGCGAACGGCCGGCCATGGCCTCGCGCTTCCAGCGCGGCGGGCCGGCCTGGTTCATGAGCGAGTTCGGGGCCAACCAGAACCAGGACCTGTTGGCACAGGTGGCGGACTACGCCGACAGCCTCCAGCTCGGTTGGACCGAGTGGGCGTGGAAGTACTACAACGACCCGACCGGGAGCTCCGCCGAGGGCATGGTGAGCCCGAGCGGTGTGCTCCAACCGGCGGCCCTCGCCCTCTCCCGCCCGTATGCCCAAGCGGTCGCCGGGACGCCGATTTCATCCTCGGTCGCCCCGAACGGCACCTTTCAATTGGACTACACCCCGTCTGACCGCGTCGCCGACCCGAGCATCATCTTCGTGCCGGGTCGGCTGCACTATCCCCACGGCTACTGCGCCTCCGTGAGCGGCGGGCTGATCCGGTCGGCTCCCGGCGCGCCGCACCTCGTGGTGTCCAACGGTCGCAATGCCACCGAGGTCTCCGTGACCGTGACGCCCGGTCGATGCGCTTAGCGGACGAGCGGCCCTGGCCGGTCAACCCGCCCGAGCGGCGTGGAGGGCTCAGTGGTCTGCTTCAGCCCAGACCCTTCACGATGGCCACCATCTTCTCGCCACACTCGGTCGGGTTCTGGGTCACGAACACGCCGGCCGCCGTCAGGGCCTCCATCTTGGCCTGCGCCGTGCCCTGGGAGCCCGAGATGATGGCGCCGGCGTGGCCCATCTTGCGACCGGGAGGGGCCGTGACCCCGGCTACGTAGGCCGCGACCGGCTTGGTCACGTAGTCGGCGATGAACTCGGCCGCCCGCTCTTCTTCGGAACCGCCGATCTCCCCGATCATCATCACGGCCCTGGTCTCGGGGTCGGCCTCGAACGCGGCCAGACAGTCGATGAAGTTGGTGCCGGGGACCGGGTCGCCCCCGATACCGACGCAGGTGGTCTGACCGATGCCCTGTTGGGAGAGCTCGTGCAGGGCCTGGTAGGTCAGCGTGCCCGAGCGGCTGACGATCCCCACCGGTCCACCGGCCAGGGCGATGTCGCCCGAGGTGATCCCGATATTGCACTTCCCGGGGGAGATGATGCCCGGGCAGTTCGGGCCCAGGAGCCGGGTACCAGGGAACTCCTGCACCAGCCGGTTGTAGGCCAGCGCCTCGTCCTGCGCCGGGATGCCCTCGGTGATGCAGACGATGAAGGCGATGCCGGCTGCGGCCGCCTCGATGATGGCATCGGCCGCGCCGCTCGGTGGCACCGAGATGAACGACGCCGTGGCACCGGTCTCCTTCACCGCGTCCACCACCGATCCGAAGACCGGGATGCCCTCGATGTCCTGACCGCCCCGTTTGGGGTTGGTGCCCCCGACGATCTTGGTGCCGTAGGCCTTGTTGCGGAGGCCGTGGTACAGCCCCTGGCTGGTCGGGCTGATGCCCTGGATGACGACCTTGGTCGTCTCGTCGACGAAAATGCTCATGGGATTTCCTCTCGTTCCTTCCGCCCCTAGGCCTGGGCCAGGGCAACAGCGTGGCGAGCCGCGTCGAGCATGGTGGGCTCGGCGATCAGCCGGTCGGACAGGTGGTCGGCCAGGAGGGCCCGGCCCTCGGCGGCGTTGGTGCCGTCGAGCCGCATGACGACCGGCGAGCTCAGGTGCACCCGGCCCATCGCCTCGATGATGCCGTTGGCCACCTCGTCCACCCGGGTGATGCCACCGAAGATGTTGACGAAGATGGACCGGACGGCCGGGTCCTGGTTGATCACCTCGAGCGCGGCGGCCATCACGTCGGCGTTGGCCCCGCCTCCGATATCGAGGAAGTTGGCGGCCTGGCCGCCGGCCTGGGTCACCACGTCGAGCGTGCTCATGGCCAACCCGGCGCCGTTGGCGATGATGCCCACCGAGCCGTTGAGCCCGATGTAGTTCAGGCCCCTTTCCTTGGCCATCTTCTCCCTCGGGTCGATGTCCGAGTCGTCGGCGAAGTCCGCCCACTCGGGGTGCCGGTAGGTGGCGTTCTCGTCCAGGGTGACCTTGGCGTCGAGCGCGTGCACCTTGCCCTCGGGCGTCAGGATCAGGGGGTTGATCTCGGCCAGATCGCAATCGCCCTCGACGTAGCAGCGGTAGAGCCGGACCAGCAGCGAGGCCGTCTGCTCCCGGGCCTCGGGATCCAGGTTGGCCCGGTCCACCCACTCGCGGGCGACGGCCTCGTCGAGCCCGTCGATGGGGTTGATGTGCAACATGGCGATGGCGTCGGGGTTGGTGACCGCCACCTCTTCGATCTCCACGCCGCCCTCGGCCGAGAGCATGCCCAGGTGCATCTTGTTGGGCCGGTCCAGGGTGAAGCTGGCGTAGTACTCCTTGGCGATGTCCGAGGCGTGCTCGACCCACAGTCGCTTCACCACGTGGCCCTTGATGTCGAGCCCGAGGATGTTGCCGGCGTGCAGACGGACCTCGTCGGCGTTGTCGGCCAACTTCACGCCCCCCGCCTTGCCCCGGCCGCCCACCTTGACCTGCGCCTTGACCACGACCGGGTAGCCGGCGGCCTCGGCTTGGGTGACCGCCTCGTCGACGGTGTCGGCGACGCCGCCGGCCGACGTCGGGATGCCGAACCGGGCGAAGTACTGCTTGCCCTGGTACTCGTAGAGGTCCACTGCGGTTTCTTCTCCTTGTGTCGTGGGGTGGGGCGTGGCTGCTGTCGTGGGCGGGGAACGATCGGGGTGGGGCGGGACTCGGCGCCACGCTCGGGGCCGCGGCGACGGGGCGGCGCAACGACGCGGCGCCCGGCGCGACGAGGTCAGACTTCGAGCGCCTCCTCGCGCGCATCGAGGGCTTGGCCGAGCCACGTGCCGATGGAGTCGAGGGAGGAGCCGGGAGGGAAGACGGCGGCCACTCCCTGTTCCTTCAGGGTGGGGATGTCGGCTTCGGGAATGATCCCGCCCACAATGACCAGCACGTCGTCGCGGCCCTCGGCAGCCAGGAGGTCGACGATCCGGGGCACCAGGGTCAGATGGGCCCCCGAGAGGAGGGACAGGCCCACGGCGTCGGCATCTTCTTGCACCACGGCCTGGACCACCTGTTCGGGTGTCTGGTGCAGGCCGGTGTAGACCACTTCGAACCCACTGTCGCGCAGGGCACGGGCGATGACCTTGGCCCCCCGGTCGTGGCCGTCGAGCCCGGGCTTGGCGACGACCACCCTGTAGGGACGCTTCATGAGACCTCGATGATACGGACGCCCTCTCGCAGGCGCCAGACCGGCCTCACGCCCGCCGCAGCGGCGTGGCCGAAAGCAGCAGGGACTTCTTTCCGACCGAGGTGAAGTCGACCGTGGCCTGGGCCCTCGATCCCTCCCCCTTGGTATCGATGACCACGCCGTCCCCCCAATGGTCGTGGACGACCAGGTCACCGGCCACCAGCCCCAATGCCTCGGCGCCGCTGCTGGCCCGGGGCCCCGAGGGCCGAGGGGAAAGCGGGGCCGTGGCCAGGTAGCTCTGGCCCCGCCGCTCGTCGTTCGAGAGGTTCCTCTGTTCCCTGGTGGTGACCAGACCAACGTCGTTGACCAGGTCAGAGGGGATCTCGGCCAGGAAACGGCTGGGGATGTTGTGCTGGGTGCGACCAAAGATCGTCCGCACCCAGGCGTGGGAGACGGCCAGGTGCCGGCGGGCCCGGGTGATCCCGACGTAGAAGAGACGGCGCTCCTCCTCCAGCTCGTCCGGCTCACCCAGCGAGCGGGAGTGGGGGAAGATCCCGTCCTCGAGGCCGACCACGAAGACGGCGGGGAACTCCAGGCCCTTGGCCGTGTGCAGGGTCATCAGCGAGACCCGGGTACCGTCCCCCTCGATCTCGTCGGAATCGGACACCAAGGCCACCGTCTCGAGGAAGCCCACCACATCGTCGAATTCGCCGGCCACGCCACCCAGCTCGGCGATGTTCTCGATCCGGCCGTCCGCCTCATGGGAGTGCTCGGCCACCAGCTCGGCCATGTAGCCCGACCGGTCGGCCACCAGTTGGAGGAAGTCGGCCGGGTTGACGGTCGAGACCAGGGGTCGCAGCTCGGCCAGCATCGTCGACAATTGCTGGGCGCCGCGCAGCGCCGTGGCCGACAGGCCGGCCTCCTCGGCCCGGTCGATCGCCTCGGCGAACGACACCCGGTTGACCTGGGCCCAGGCCGCCAGACGGGCCACCGAGGCGTCACCGATCCCCCGCTTGGGCACGTTCACAATGCGCCGGGCCGAGACCTCGTCATCCGGATTGGCCAACACCCGGACGTAGGCCAGGATGTCCTTCACCTCGCGGCGGTCGTAGAACTTGGCCCCGCCGACCACCACGTACGGGATGCCCGTGAAGATGAACGAGTCCTCGAGGGCGCGACTCTGGGCGTTCGTGCGGTAGAAGATGGCCACGTCGCCCCACTGCAGCGACTCGGCCGCCCGCAGGCGCAGGATCTCCCCCGACACCCAGGAAGCTTCGTCCCGCTCGTCTTCGGCCCGGTACCGCAGGATCGGGTCACCGGTGTCGCCGACGGTGAAGAGCTCCTTGGGCGTGCGGCCCACGTTGTTGGCGATCACCGCGTTGGCCGCGTTGAGGATGGTCGCCGTGGAGCGGAAGTTCTGTTCCAACAAGATGGTGGTGGCGTCGGGGAAGGCCCGCTCGAAATCCAAGATGTTGCGGATGTCGGCGCCGCGCCACTTGTAGACCGACTGGTCGGAGTCCCCCACCACGCAGACATTGCCGTGGGCCTGGCCGAGGAGCTCGACGATCTCGTTCTGGGCCCGGTTGGTGTCCTGGAACTCGTCCACCAGGATGTGCTGGAAGCGCTCCTGGTAGGCCTCCCGGACGTCGTCGCAGGCTTGGAGCAGGTTGGCCGTCACCATCAACAGGTCGTCGAAGTCGAGGGCGTTGGCCGTCAACAGGCGCTGCTGGTACAGCGCGTAGACGTCGGCGATCCGGCGCCGGAACGGATCGGGTTCGGCGTGGGCCTGCTCGCGGAAGGTCTCGAAGTCGATCAGGTCGGCCTTGGCCTGACCGATGACGGCGGCCACGGACCGCGACGGGAGTCGCTTGGTATCGAGGCCGAGCTCGGAGATGATCATCTCGATGAGGCGGCGCGAGTCCGTGTCGTCGTAGATGGTGAAGGACCCTCGATAGCCCAGCCGATCGGCGTGACTGCGCAGGATCCGCAGGCAGGACGAGTGGAAGGTCGAGACCCACATCTTCTGGCCCCGGGGCCCCACCAGCTCGCTGACCCGGTGGCGCATCTCGCCGGCCGCCTTGTTGGTGAAGGTGATGGCCAGTACCCCCCAGGGCGGCGCGTCGCCGGTGGCCAGGAGGTGGGCGATCCGTCGGGTCAGGACGCGGGTCTTGCCCGAACCGGCCCCGGCCACCACCAGCAAGGGCCCGCCCCGGTGCTCCACCGCGGCGCGCTGGGGCAGGGTCAGGTCGTCCACCAGCTCGGTGGGGCTGATGCCGATGCTCCAGCCGTGGCGCGGCGTGGGGTCGGGGGCCTCGGGATCGTCGGCGGCGGCCGCCGCCGCGGCGCCGTCGGCCGCGTCGTCACGGTAGGCGTCCCGGTAGTCGTCACGGACGATGTCGCCACCGGGACCGAACAGCTGTGGGTGCTCGGTGCGCTCCGGCGTCACACTCACTCCCATTCGATGGTGCCCGGCGGCTTCGACGTCACGTCGAGGGCCACACGGTTCACACCGTCCACCTCGTTGATGATCCGCGAGGCGATGCGCTCCACCAGGTCGTACGGCAGTCGGGCCCAATCGGCGGTCATGGCGTCGTCACTGGTGACGGCGCGGATGACAATGGGGTAGGCGTAGGTGCGCCCGTCCCCCATGACGCCCACCGTCCGCACGGCCGGCATGACGGCGAAGCTCTGCCACAACTCGCGGTAGAGGCCGGCACGCCGGATCTCCTCGACCAGCACGGCGTCGGCATTGCGCAGGATCTCGGCCCGCTCGGGTGTGACGTCACCGATGATGCGCACCCCGAGACCCGGGCCCGGGAACGGTTGGCGCCACACGATGTCGTGGGGCAGGCCGAGCTCCTCACCGACGGCGCGCACCTCATCCTTGAAGAGGAGCCGGAGCGGCTCGATCAGGTCGAAGGCGAGGTCGTCCGGCAGGCCACCCACGTTGTGGTGGGACTTGATGTTGGCGGCGGTGTCGCTCCCCGACTCGATCACGTCGGGATAGAGCGTGCCCTGCACCAGGAACTTCGGACCCTCGTCCCCCGACCCCTCGCCGGCGCCGAGATCACGCGCCACCTCTTCGAAGACGCGGATGAACAGCTCGCCGATGATCTTGCGCTTGCGCTCGGGATCGGTCACGCCGGCCAGCGCCGTGAAATAGCGGTCGGCCGCTTTGACGTGGACGAGGTCGATCTTGAATTGGCGCCGGAACGTGTCCTCCACCTGATCGGCTTCACCCGACCGCATGAGGCCGGTGTCGACGAAGACGCAGACCAGCTGGTCGCCGATGGCCTTGTGCACCAGCGCGGCCGCCACGGCCGAGTCGACCCCGCCACTGAGGGCGCAGAGCACGCGCTGGTCACCGACCTGCGCCCGGACGGCGGCGACCTGCTGCTCGATGATCGACATGTGCGTCCACGAGGGGAGGCAGCCGCAGACATCGAGCAGGAACCGCTCGAACACCTCGCTGCCCCGCTCGGTGTGGACGACTTCGGGGTGGAACTGGGTGGCGTAGAGGTGGCGGTCCGGATCGTGCATGGCGGCGATGGGAGCGTCGGGGCTGGACGCGCTGGCCGTGAACCCCGGAGGGGGCTCGGTGATGGCGTCTCCGTGGCTCATCCAGACCTCGGACGTCACCGGCCAGTCGACGCAGAGGGGTGAAGAGCCGGTCAGGGTCAGCTCGGTGCGCCCGTACTCGCCCCGCCCGGTCTTGGTCACGGTCCCGCCCAGCTGGAGGGCCATCAGTTGGGCGCCGTAGCAGAGCCCGAGGATGGGGATCCCGAGCGCGTAGACGGCAGGATCGATCGTGGGCGCCGGCGTCTCGTAGACGGACTTGGGGCCGCCGGAGAAGATGATCCCCTTGGGCCGGCGGGCCCTGATCTCCTCGACCGTGATGGAGGAGGAGACGATCTCGGAATAGACGTGCGCCTCGCGCACTCGACGGGCGATCAGTCGGGCGTACTGGGCTCCGAAGTCAACGACCAGGACGGTGTCGGTCACCGAGTCCGGCTCAATGGCCCATGCCCACTCCCTGCGACCGCTGGAAGAACTTGCCTTCGGTCTGCAGGGCGGGAGCGACCATCACTTCGGCCTTCTGGAACTCCTTGACCGACTCGTAGCCACAGGTGGCCATGGCCGTGCGCAGGGCCCCGAACAGGTTCATGCGCCCGTCGTTCTCGTGCGCCGGGCCGAGCAGTATCTCGCGCAGGCTCCCCCGCACCGAGGTACGTACCCGGGCGCCGCGGGGGAGGGTGGGATGGAAGGTGGCCATGCCCCAGTGGAAGCCCCGGGCCGGCGCTTCGAAGGCGGACGACAGGGGTGAGCCCAACATGACGGCGTCGGCGCCGCAGGCGATGGCCTTGGCCACGTCGCCGCCCTTCGACATCCCCCCGTCGGCGATGACGTGGACGTAGACGCCGGTCTCGTCGAGGTGGCGCATGCGGGCCCCGGCCACATCGGCGATGGCCGTGGCCTGGGGAACCCCGAGGCCGAGCACGCCGCGAGTGGTGCAGGCGTTGCCCGGGCCGATGCCGACCAGCACGCCGACGGCACCGGTGCGCATCAGGTGCAGGCCGGCCTGGTAGGAGGCGCAGCCCCCCACGATGACCGGGAGGTCGAACTCGCGGATGAAGCGCTTGAGGTTCAGCGGCTCGGAGGTCTTGGAGACGTGCTCGGCCGAGACGACCGTCCCTTGGATGACCAGGATGTCGAGCTCGGCGGCCAGGCAGGCCGGGGCCAGTGCCTCGGTCCGCTGCGGGGTGACCGAGCCGGCCGTCGTGATGCCGGCTTCCTTCATCTGGCGGATCCGCTCGGTGACCAGCTCGGGGATGATCGGCTCGCTGTACATCTGCTGCATCCGGGCGGTGGCCTTCTCATCGTCCAGCTCGCGGATCTCGTCGAAGAGGTTGGTGGGGTCCTCGTAGCGGGTCCACAGCCCCTCGAGGTTGAGCACCCCCAAGCCACCCAGTTTCCCCAGCTCGATGGCCGTCGTCGGGCTCATCACGCCGTCCATGGCCGACCCGAGGAGCGGCAATTCGAACTGGTAGGCGTCGATCTGCCACGAGATGTCGACGTCTTCGGGATCGCGGGTGCGCCGGCTCGGCACGATGGCGATGTCGTCCAGCCCGTAGGCCTGTCGTCCGGACTTGAAAATGCCGATCTCGATCTCAGCCACTTGGTCGCCCTCCGGCATTCGTGGGGCCGGTACGGCTCACCGTCCACACCGGCATGTCAATAGCGAACGCCGGGCCGACACGCCGACGATCCCCCACTTTACTCGCTGGCGGTCGCGCCCACGGCCGATTTCAGCCCGAAAAGTCCGGCGCGGGGGATCGCCCCAGTGTACGGAGGGACGGCCCCGGCGCGAGACTCCGCCCATGCCCGGAGCCCCCGCCCAGTCGCCCGTCGAAGTCGAAGCCGGCATGCGGGCGCTGCTGGCCCGGCGGTCGGCCGAACTCGAGCGAGGGGCCACCCCCGTCGGATGGAAGATCGGCTTCAATACGCCGGCCATCCAGGCGCACTTCGGCATCAGCGGCGCCGTGGTGGGGTACCTCACCGACACCACCGTCAAGGACGCCGGCGAGCCGATCGACCTCTCCGGTTGGCAACGACCGGCGCTCGAGGTCGAGGTGGCCATCCGGGTCGACGACAACGGCGGCGTGGGCGCGCTGGGTCCCGCTCTCGAGTTGGTCGACCTCGATCTCCCCTTCGATCGACTCGAGCCCATCCTGGCCGGCAATGTGTTCCACCGCGGTGTCGTCTTCGGTCCCGAATGGGAGAGCGCAGACCTGCGCGAGCTCGCCGTCGCCGTGGTCAAGGACGGCGCGCAGGTGGCCGACGGCCGTCTCGGCGAACGACCGGAGGCGACGATCAGGGTGGTGAGGACGTTCCTCGAGGCCCACGGGGCGCGGTTGCGTCCGGGCGAGCGGATCATCGCCGGCTCGCTCATCGCACCGATGGACATCGCCCCCGGTGACCGGCTGGATGTCTCCTTCGGGGCCCTGGGCTCGCTGAGCGTGGCCTTCTGTTGAGCGGCGCCTCCTGCTGAGCGGCGCGCCAGCCCAGAGGCCGCGCGTTCAGGTCGGACCGAGCTCGAGGACGATGCTCAGGATCTCATGGACCATGCGGGCTGTCGCCCCCCAGATCATCTCCCCTTCGACCTCGAAGAACCACACGGGGAACGAGTTGTCGGCGCTGCCGGGGATCACCCGGCCGGGGATGCTCCACCGTTCCTCGTGGAAGATGTCCGGGTCGGCCAGATCGCGCAGGGCCACATCGAAGACCCGCTCCACCTCGGCCGGGCTGGCCACCAGGTGGGGCCGGGCGGCGACCGAACCCAGAATCGGCATGATGAGCGAGCCCGAGACCATGGTGAGCACGGGATGGATCCATCCCAGCGTCGTGACGTCGGCCGGATTGAGCGCCACTTCCTCGTAGGCCTCGCGCAAGGCCGCCGTCGGAGGGTCTTCGCCCGCATCGAGCCGCCCCCCGGGGAAGCTGACCTCTCCCCGGTGTGAGCGCAAGGACGAGGACCGTCGGGTGAACACCAGGCGGGCCTCGCCGGATTCCTCGAAGTGGAGGGCCAAAACGGCGGCATTGATGAAACGGACTCCGGGCGCGTTCGTCTCGCTCACCATCATCCCGGGCCCGAGCACCCGTTCCTCGCCGATGTCATCGGGCAGCGGCCCCGCTTGATCTCGGGCGGCCAGGGCCCGGCCCACCCGGTCGAGGCCGATCCCCTGGCGCACAGCGGCGTCGAGGTGGGCCCAGGGCGCCGGTTCTCCGGGACGCCAGGTGCTCGGACGCGGGATCACCTGAGGCGGCACGGGGCGGGACACGCCCTCATCATGCCGCGGCGCGCCTTCCCTAGAGACAGCATCCCGCCGACCCAGCCTCCCGCCGACCCAGCCTCCCCCAGACAGCACGATGGCCGGACCCCGAGGGCCCGGCCACCGCACACAACCAGTCGCACCAGGCGACAGGCGGGAGTTACATCATCCCGCCCATGCCACCCATCCCGCCCATGCCACCCATGGCGGCAGCGGCGGCGGCGTCAGCGCCGGGGTTGGCCTTCTCGGGCTTGTCGGCCACGAGTGCTTCGGTGGTGAGCAGCAACGCCGCAATCGACGCCGCGTTCTGCAGGGCCGAGCGAGTCACCTTGGCCGGGTCGATGATCCCGGCCTTGACCAGATCCTCGATCTCGCCGGTGGCAGCATTGAGCCCGACGTCACCCTTGGCGCTCTCGACGGTGCTCACCATGACTGCACCCTCAAGGCCGGCGTTGGAGGCGATGCACCGCAAGGGCGATTCGAGCGAACGGGCCACGATGCGAGCACCGGTGGCCTCATCGCCCTCCAGGGTCTCGACCAACGCGTTGACGGCCTTACGGGTGCGCAACAGCGCGGTCCCACCGCCGGACACGATGCCCTCCTCCACCGCGGCGCGGGTGGCGGAGAGTGCGTCCTCGATGCGGTGCTTCTTCTCCTTGAGCTCGACCTCGGTGGCCGCGCCGACCTTGACCACGGCCACGCCGCCGGCCAGCTTGGCCAGCCGCTCCTGCAGCTTCTCGCGGTCCCAGTCGGAGTCGGTATCGTCGATCTCGCGCTTGATCTGCGCCACGCGGCCCTTGACGTCATCGGATTTCCCGCCACCTTCGACGATGGTGGTGTCGTCCTTGTTGACGATGATCCGACGGGCGGTGCCCAGCAGGTCGAGGGTGGCGTTCTCGAGCTTGAGACCGATTTCCTCGCTGATGACCTGCCCGCCGGTGAGGACGGCCATGTCCTCGAGCATCGCCTTGCGGCGCTCCCCGAAGCCAGGGGCCTTGACCGCCACCGAGGTGAAGGTGCCCCGGATCTTGTTGACCACCAGGGTGGCCAGCGCCTCACCGTCCACGTCCTCGGCGATGATCAGCAGTGGCTTGCCGGCCTGCATGACCTTCTCGAGCACCGGGACCAGGTCGTGTACCGCACTGACCTTGCCGTTGTAGAAGAGGATGAGCGGATCGTCGACCACTGCTTCCTGACGCTCGGCGTCGGTGACGAAGTACGGCGAGAGGAAGCCCTTGTCGAACTGCATTCCCTCGGTGAGCTCGAGCTCGATCCCGAAGGTGTTCGACTCTTCCACCGTGACGGTCCCGTCCTTGCCCACCTTGTCGATGGCCTCGGCCAGCACGTCGCCGATGGCGGGGTCGGCCGCCGAGATGGACGCCACCTGGGCGATCTCGGTCTTGCCGCCGACATCCTTGGACTGCTTGGCCAGGGACTCCACGGAGACCTTGACCGCCTTCTCGATCCCCCGCTTAAGCCCGGTCGGGCTGGCGCCGGCGGCCACGTTGCGCAACCCCTCGCTGATCAGCGCCTGGGCCAGGACCGTGGCCGTCGTGGTGCCGTCTCCGGCCACGTCGTTGGTCTTGGTGGCCACTTCCTTGACCAGCTGGGCTCCCATGTTCTCGAAGACGTCGTCCAACTCGACCTCGCGGGCGATGGAGACGCCGTCGTTGGTGATGGTGGGGGCACCGAACTTCTTCTCGATCACCACATTGCGACCTTTCGGTCCCAGGGTGACCTTGACGGTGTCGGCCAGCTTGTTGACGCCGGCCTCGAGGCCACGGCGGGCCGCCTCGTCGAACTTCAGAATCTTGGGCATGACTGTGTCGAACTCCTCTCGAGTCCTGTTACTTCAGGGATGGGTGGTGACACACCGATTGCAACCCGCCGGGGGCGGGTCGACGGCGCGGACAGCGTGACTAGGCCAGCGTGGCCAGGACATCCCGGCTGGAGAGAATGAGGAGGTCCTCGCCCTCAACGGTGATCTCCGTGCCTCCGTACTTGGAGTACACGACGGTGTCGCCCACGGCGACATCGGTCGGAATCAATTCGCCGGAATCTTCTGAACGGCGTCCCGGGCCAACGGCGAGAACTTCACCCTGCTGGGGCTTCTCTTTGGCAGTATCGGGGATCACCAGGCCGGACGCGGTGGTCTCTTCAGACTCGCCGGGCCGGACGACGATCCGGTCTTCGAGCGGGTGAAGCTTCATCTGAACGGGCCTCCTTGGCACACTCGTTAGCACTCTCGGGTTGAGAGTGCCAAAGATAGCGGGCCTCGACGGGATGGGCAAGAGCAGGCACAGATTCGTCTCGCCGACCCCGTCTCGACCCTCGGTAGAGGTGGCCGGCCGGCGAATCGAGCGGGACGATCGGCGGTACACGGAGACCCCTCCCGCAGATCTGTACGCTCCTCTGGCACGCCCGGCCCCGACGGGCTCTCGAGGTCCCGAAGGGAACGATCCATGGCGCCAGCACGCAGAACGAGCCCGACGGCCCCCCGGGTGACCAAGCGGCCCCGCACCTCGCCGCGCGCCGGGACCCGGACCCCGACCTCGACGTCGGCCTCCCGGCGGGCGCCGCGGGCCGTGCGACGGCGCACCCACACCGACGGCGCGTCTTCGCCCGGAACCGCCGTCGTGGTCACCGGTGGCGCATCGGGCATCGGCCTGGCCACCGCCCTGGCTCTGGCCGAGGTCGGCCGGGCCGTGGCCATCTGGGACCGCGACGGCGCCGCAGCCCGCCGGGCCGCTCGACGCTGCACCGACGAATTCGGGGTGAAGGCCAGTGGGCTCAAGGTCGATGTCACCCAGAGCAGTGGGCTGAACGCCGCGGTCAAGAAGTGCCGGGCCGAGCTCGGCACCATCGGGGGGCTGGTCCACGCGGCCGGGATCGCCGGTGCCGTGCCGGTCACCATGATCGATGACGACGCGTGGGACGAGGTCCTCGACGTGAACCTGCGGGCGGCGGCCATGCTGACCCGGGCGCTGCACCCTTCGCTGGTCGAGGCCAACCCCGGATCGGCCATCGTCTACGTCTCCTCCATCGAGGCCTTCGTGGGCAACGCCTTCCTGCCCGCCTACGGCGCCTCGAAAGCGGGGCTGCTCGGACTGACCCGCTCGGCCTGCACCCTCTTGGGGTCCGACGGGGTCCGGGTCAACGCCATCTGCCCCGGCACGGTGGACACTCCCCTCCTGGCCCCGCTCCTCGAGCTGCCCGGCGCCCGGGAGGGCCTGATCGCCCGCACCCCGCTCGGCCGGCTGGCCCACCCCGACGAGATCGCCACGGTGATCCGGTTCCTCCTCTCCGACGAGGCGGCCTACATCACCGGGACCAGCCTGATCGTCGATGGCGGCATGACCGCGCTGGGATCGGTCTGATGAGCACGGGCGACACGGATCGCTGGTGGCACGGGGGCGTCTTCTACCAGATCTACCCGCGGTCGTTCGCCGACACCAACCATGACGGTGTGGGTGATCTCCCGGGCATCACCGCCAAACTGGACTACCTGGCTGACCTCGGGATCTCGGGCATCTGGCTGTCACCGGTCACGGTCTCGCCCGACCGCGACTGGGGCTACGACGTGGCCGACTACTGCGACATCGATCCCGACTTCGGCACCTTGGCCGATCTCGACACCCTGGTCAGCGAGGCGGGCCACCGCGGCATCCGGATCCTGCTGGACCTGGTGCCCAACCACACCAGCGACCAGCATTCGTGGTTCGTCGACGCCCGCTCGGGCCCGGGCGCCGAGCACCGCGACTGGTACGTCTGGGCCGACCCGAAACCCGACGGCAGCCCGCCGAACAACTGGCTCAGCGTCTTCGGCGGTTCGGCCTGGGAGCTCGATGAGGCGAGCGGCCAGTACTACCTGCACAACTTCGAGGCCCAACAACCCGACCTGAACTGGTGGAGCGAGGACGTGCGTGGTGCCTTCGACGACATCGTGCGGTTCTGGTGGGATCGCGGCGTCTCGGGCTTCCGGATCGACGTCTGCAACATGATGATCAAGGACGCCGAGCTGCGCGACAATCCGCCGGCCACCGACGACGACCCGTTGGACCAGCGGCTGATGGGGCTGCGGGCCGTCTACAACAGCGACCGGCCCGAAGCGCACGACATCCTGCAGCGCTGGCGGACGATCGCCGACGGGTACGAGACGCCGCCGCTCCTCATCGGTGAGACCAATGTGGAACAGCTGACCACCCTCATGGAGTTCTACGGCGACGGCCGCAACGAGCTCCACGGCGGGTTCAACTTCGTCTTCATCAACGCCGACCTCGAGGCCGACGCCATGCGCCGCGTCGTCGAAGACACCGAGGCGCTCCTGCCCGAGGGGGCCTGGCCGATCTGGACCGGCTCGAACCACGACGTCTCCCGGCTGGCCACGCGCTGGGCCGGGGGCGATGTGGCCAAGGTCCGCTGCGCCCTCCTGATCCTGTTGACCCTGCGCGGGACCGCGTTCCTCTACCAGGGTGACGAGATCGGGTTGACGGACGGCCCCATCGAGCAGTCGGACCTGCACGATGCCGTCGGCATCCGCTTCTGGCCGTACTACAAGGGCCGTGACCCCGAGCGCACGCCCATGCCGTGGTCTAACACGCCCGGCGGTGGGTTCACCTCCCCCGGCGTCACGCCCTGGCTGCCCATGGGCGATCCGGCGGCCTGCAACGTGGCCGACCAGACGGCCGACGTCGACTCCGTCCTGGCCTTCACCCGCCGCGCCATCGCCGCCCGGAGGCACAGCGACGACCTGGCCGTCGGCTCGTACCGCTCGCTGTCCTCGCCCGCCGGCACCTGGGCCTACGCCCGCGGCGAGCGGACGGTGGTGGCCCTCAACATGTCGGGCCGGGCCCAACCGGTCGAGGCCACCGGGACCATCGTGCTGAGCACCGAACGGACCCTGGAGGGCACGGCGGTCGAAGGCGCTCTCACATTGGCCCCGTGGACGGGCGTCGTCATCACGTCGTGACCACTCGGCGGTTCCTGCTCTGCTCGACCCCGGCCCAGGGGCACACCGCACCCCTCCTGGCCGTGGCCCGGCGACTGGTCGAGGGCGGCCACCACGTGACGTTCTTCACCACCGAGCATTACCGCCACCGGGTGAACCGCACCGGGGCGCTCTTCGCCCCGTTCGCCACCCACTGCGACGCCCACGACCTGATGGTGGCCAATCCCGAACGCGAGGTCTCCTCGGCCCGCGGCGTGCGGGGCGTCAAGGACGATCTGCGACGGATCTTCGTCGGGCCCCTCGCCGGGCAGTACGCCGGCCTGATGGGCATCCTCGAGGCCTTCCCGGCCGACGTCATCGTGACCGACACCATGTTCTTCGGTGCCCTGCCCCTCGCCCTGGGGCCGCGGGCTGCCCGGCCCGCCCTGGCCACCATCGGGGTCATGCCCCTGGCCATCAGCAGTCGCGACACCGCGCCCTTCGGTGTGGCCATGCAGCCCGGGACGGGCGCGTTCTCTCGCCTGCGCAACCGCGCCCTGAACTGGGCCACCGAACACGTGGTGCTGCGCGACATCCAGCAGCTGGCGCACCGACGCCTGGCCGAGTGCGGCGCGCCGCGCTTCCGCGGCTCCTTCATCGACCTGCCACCCAAGGTGGTGGACGTCTACCTCCAGGCGACGGTGCCGGGATTCGAGTACCCGCGTTCTGACCTGCCCCGATCCATCCGCTTCGTCGGTCCCATCCTGGCGCCACCGTCGACCGCCTTCGACCCCCCGGGCTGGTGGGATGAGCTCGGGGACGGTCGAGCGGTGGTCCATGTGACCCAGGGCACGCTCGACAACGCCGACCTGAGCCGAATGCTCGGGCCCACCATGGAGGCCCTGGCCGGCGACGACGTACTGGTCGTCGCCACCACCGGTGGCCCGGATCCGGCGCCCCTGCGGCCGACGCTCCCGGCCAATGTGCGGCTAGAGCGGTTCATCCCGCATGATCTGCTGTTGCCCCGGGTCGACGTCATGGTGACCAACGGCGGCTACGGCGGGGTGCAGCAGGCGCTGGCGCATGGCGTCCCGCTGGTGGTGGCCGGTGACAGCGAGGACAAGCCCGAGGTGGCGGCGCGCGTCCGCTGGTCGGGGGCGGGCGTCGACCTACGGACCGGCCGGCCCACGCCGGTCCAGCTGGCGACCGCGGTGCGCCGGGTCCTCGAGCAGCCGTCGTTCCGGCAACGGGCCACCGCCCTGCAGATCGAGATCGCCCAGACCGACGCCGGTCAGACCATCGACGACGTCCTGGTCGAACTGGCCCGATCCGCCCGGGGTCAACGGTTCAACGGCGACATGTCGGCGTAGCGATCGCCCCGGGCCGAGCCCAAGGCATCCAACCGGGTCAGGTCCTCCGGGCTCAACTCGACGTCGAGGGCGCCGATGTTGTCCTCGAGGTACGTGCGCCGCTTCGTTCCGGGAATCGGGGCCACGTCCCTGCCCTGGGCGTGCACCCAGGCCAGTGCCACCTGGGCCGCCGTGCACCCGTGGGCGCCGGCCATGGCGTCGATGACCTCGACCAGCGCCAGGTTGGCGTCGAGATTGTCGCCCATGAGGCGGGGCTGGGCCCGGCGGAAGTCGCCCTCGTCGAGCTGATCGACCGAGCGCAGGGTGCCGGTGAGGAACCCCCGGCCGAGCGGGCTGTAGGGGACAAAGCCGATACCGAGTTCCCGCAGGGTCGGCAGGATCTCGGCTTCGGGGTCACGCGACCACAGCGAGTACTCGGTCTGCAGGGCCGAGATCGGGTGCACCGCATGGGCCCGACGGATGGTGGCCGGCGCCGCTTCGGAAAGTCCGAGGTAGCGCACCTTGCCGGCGGCGACCAGTTCGCCCATGGCGCCCACGGTCTCCTCGATCGGCGTGTCGGGGTCGACGCGGTGCTGGTAGTAGAGGTCGATGTGATCGACGCCCAGCCGGCGGAGCGACCCGTCGCAGGACTCCCGCACGTACTCGGGCCGGCCGTTGACCGATCGCCTCTCGGGGTATCCCGCGTCGCGCACGATGCCGAACTTCGTCGCGATGACCGCCTCGTCGCGACGCC
>DASZJQ010000120.1:0-3749 GCA_035947875.1 Acidimicrobiales bacterium | reverse complement strand
GATGCCGCCACGGCGAAGCTCAAGGGCGACGTGCGCATGGTCGACGTGCTCGCCCGCGCCGTGCGCACCCGCCAGCGACCGTTGCGGCGCGACGTCGAGGTGCCGTTCGGCGCCGGTGTGTTGCGCCTGCGGGCCGGCCAGACGCAAGAGATCGTGGCCCTGGCGCGTCGCCGTCCGGGCACCCACAACGCGCGTCGACGCTTCGTCGAGTCGCACGTGGTCCGCGCGCTGGCCGAGGACTACCGCCAACGCCTGACCCGGGGATCACAGACCCTGGACGAGGGTGGTCCGAGCGCTGAGGAGCAGGCCGATCTGGCCCGGCGCCTGCGCAAGGCCCCGGAGGTGGCCGAAGCCCTGGACCGGATGTGGCCTCGCCTGTCACCCCACGAACTCCTGCACGACCTGTTGGGGGCGCGGCCATTGTTGGCCGAGGCCGGTAAGGGGATCCTCGATGCTGATGAGGTGCGTCGGCTCTACCGCCCGCGGAGTGTGGCGCTCGATGACGTCCCGTGGACGGTGGGCGACGCCGCGTTGATCGACGAGGCGCGCACGTTGCTCGGGCCCCGCCGGGGAACGGCACGTCCCCCTCGTTCCCGTCAGGTTCGGGCCGAGGAGGGGAGCGCCCAGGAGGCCGGCTTCTGGCCCCAGGGGTTGGCCGCCAACCCCGTGCCGACGGCGGGCGCCTCCATCACCGGGGACGACGAGATCCGCTCCTTCGGGCACATCGTGGTCGACGAGGTACAGGATCTCTCTCCGTTGCAGCTGCGCATGCTGGCCCGCCGGTCGCTCTCGGGATCGATGACGGTGGTGGGCGACATCGCCCAGGCCACCGGCCCGTGGTCCCCGCAGGATTGGGACGACATCACCCGCCACTTGAACCCCGGACGCGAGAACCGCCTGGTGGAACTGACGGTGAGCTACCGCACCCCGGCCGAAGTGGTGGAAGTGGCGGCCCAGGTCCTGGCGGTCGCCGCTCCCGGCATTGCGCCGCCGCGCCCGGTCCGGCAATCGGGCGAGACGCCGCGCCTCGTGGGCGCGAGCCGCGCCGGACTGGCCGAGACGGTCGCCCGGGTCACCCGCGAGGAGGTGGCGGCCGTGTCGCCGGGGCGGGTGGCCGTGCTCGGCCCGGCCGTCCTGTTGCCCGAGCTGACGCGTGCCCTGGCCGACGCCGGGCTCCACCCGACCGACCCGCGTGATCCGCACGGCGACGGCCTCGTCGCCGGCCTGGTGCTGCTCCCCGCCGATGAGACCAACGGCCTCGAGTTCGACGCCGTGGTGGTCGTCGAGCCGGCCCTGGTGGCCTCGGTCGGCGAGCATGGGGCGGGCGAGGGCCCGCCGGTGGCGACGACACGGGGATTGCGAACCCTCTACGTGGCGCTGACCCGACCGACCAGACGGCTGGCCGTCGTCCATGCCGAGCCGCTCCCGATCCCCCTGGTGATCCCGACGGCGCGATGAAGCCCCCGGCACGGGCAGCCGGGGCAGCGTCGTCACCTGCCTTTTGGCGCTCACCTGGTCTTGTCGACTAGAAATTGCCCTGTGACCCAGGCTGTTTCGGTCGAGCACCCCGCGCCACAGGGCAAGATCGTCCACGACCGACCCCCCATGCTCGCCATCGGCGTCATGATCTGGCTGGGCTCGGAGCTGATGTTCTTCAGCGGCCTCTTTGCGGCCTTCTTCACCATCCGGGCCAATGCTCCCGGTGGCATCTGGCCGCCGCCCGGCACCCAACTCGACACCATTCGTGGCGGCATCTTCACCCTCGTGCTGATCTCGAGCAGCTTCACCATGCAGTACGCCGTCAATCAGGCCGAATGGCGCCGCCGAAAGTCGGCTCGCCGATGGATCATCTTCACCCTGATTCTGGGAGCGGCGTTTCTGGCGAACCAGGCGACCGAGTGGCTCTTCCTCACCACCCGTTGGTACACCAACTCCTACGGGTCTCTGTTCTTCATCATGACCGGCCTGCACGGCCTGCACGTGTTCATCGGGCTTTTGGCCATGGGCTTCCTGCTCGGTCGGATGAAGGGTGACGTCGGGGGCGACCCCGGGGAGTTGGCGGCCGTCCAGGGGGTCAGCTACTACTGGCACTTCGTCGACATCGTCTGGATCGGCCTCTTCAGCTGCCTGTTCTTCCTCAAATAGACATGGCCGGCCCCTACCACCCCTCCCGACCGACCAGGCGCCACCGGGTTTTCCTTCCCGGAGCCCTGCTCGCCGTGGCCACCCTCGGCGGGCTCGCCCTCTTCTTCCCGGGCACCGGCGCCGGGGGGGCGACAACGTCCACCACCACGACGACGCCGGCGGCCACACCGGCGCCGGCCACGACACCGACGACGTCACCGAACATCCAGCCCTTGCCGCTGAAGCCGACGGCCAAGGGCGCGACGTGCGGCACGGTCAACCTCAAGGGCGTGAGCAACGTCTACAACACGGGCAATCCCAACAACAGCACCTTCAAGCACTGCAGCGGCGGTCACATCGTGAGCTACGGCAGCGGCGCCATCACCTACACCAACCCCCCACCCTCGCTGGCCCAGGCCGGCAAGTTGCTCTACGACCAGACGTGTTCGAGCTGCCACGGGTCCCAGGCCAACGGCGTGGCACCCAACGGCCAGGCCTCCATCGGGCCGAACCTGCAAGGTGTGGGCGCGGCCACTGTCGACTTCTGGATCACCACCGGGCGCATGCCGGCGGTCAACGTCAAGGCAATCGAGGCCGAGCGGAAGCCGGCCGTGCTCACCAACGCGCAGGCCCTCCAGGTGGCTGCCTACATCAACTCGCTGGACCCCGCCGTCCCGGCCGTACCCACTCCGCACCTGAACGCCGCCGACGTTTCGGACGGGGCCGACCTGTTCTCCCTGAACTGCGCCGCCTGCCACACCATCACGGGCGCCGGGGATGCCCTGGCATTTGGCACCAACGCGCCGACGCTGAACAATAAGAGGGTGACGCCACAGCAGATCGCCGAGGCCATCCGCATCGGGCCGGCCAACATGCCCCGGTTCTCGGGCAACCTCTCGGACGCGCAGGTCCGCGACGTGGTGGCCTACGTGACGCAGAACATCCAGCACCCCGTGGATCCGGGCGGTGCCGACCTCGGGGGCGTGGGCCCGGTGGCCGAGGGCTTCGTAGCCCTGCTCCTCGGCGTCGGCGGGCTGGCGCTCATCTGCTTCTGGATCGGGGAGCGTTCGTGAGCGACGACCAGCACGAACCAACGCGCACCAAGGTACCGATGCCGATCGCGGCATTCGATGATCCGCATCTGGGAGATGCGGCCAGGAATCCACAGCGGGTGGAGGCGATCGTGGGCGGCATCTTCGTGCTGGCCATCGTCCTCATCGCCGGCTTCGGCGCCGCCTACTGGCAGAACTGGAGCCCCTGGATCCTCGGCGGCACCATCGGGGCCGGGCTCTTCCTGCTCGGCTTCGGGCTGACCGCCTGGGGGAAGTACCTCATGCCCCAGGGCCCCTTCGTCGAGGAACGCCATGTGCTGGCCTCAAGTGCCGAGGAACGCGACTTGATGTCGGCGGCGCTGGTCGAGCGGACGGCGGTGGTGGTCAAGCGCCGCAAGATGCTGGGCGGGCTCTTCGCCCTGGGCGCCGGCATCTTCGGCATCGTTGCCATGTTCCCGCTCCTTCGTTCCCTGGGCCCGGTGCCGGGTGACACGCTGGCGCTGACCAACTGGCGCAGGGGGACGAAGTTGGTCGACTCGAACGGCCGGCCGGTGCATCTCGAGACCCTGGTGG
>DASZJQ010000119.1:0-3406 GCA_035947875.1 Acidimicrobiales bacterium | reverse complement strand
CGACGGAACGACGCTGGTCGTGGGCGCTCCGTACGCACCCGGCGGGACCGGCGCCGGAGTCGTGTACGTCTACGGCGAGGGCCCTTCGGGTTTGCGTACCACCCCAAAGGCGGTGCTTGCCGACCCCGAGTCGTCGACGGCCGGCGACGATTTCGGTACGTCCGTGTCCGTCTCAGGGCCGACGGTCATGGTCGGTGACATCGACGCCGAGAGCCCCCACCAGGCGTACATCTACGCCAAAGGCCCGTCGGGCTGGCCGAGAAGTCCGACGACCATTTTGCCTGACCCATCGAACGCTTCGCACAGTGCCTTCGGGGAGGAGGTGGCCGTCTCTGGCTCGACCGCTCTCGTTGGATCAGCAGCTGAGAACGCCGCGTACCTGCCCGGGCACGTCTACGTGTACACCGTGGGCTCTTCCGGGTGGCCCCAGAACCCAGACGCGAAGTTGACCAATCCTGGACCTCATCAGGGCAACAACGGCTTCTACGGCTCGGCCATTGCCATCTCGGGGGACGTCGCGGTCGTGGGAGCCTGGGCTACCCAATCGAGCACTGGTGCTGCGCGCACTGGAGCGGCCTACCTCTATGACGGTCCCATTGCCACGTGGTCCGAGGAAGTGAACACAATCGCGGACCCAGGGGAACAGAAGGGTGCCTCCATGGGCTACGCAGCGTCCGTCTCGGGTACCGAGGTTCTTGTGTCAGCACCGCAGCAATCCATCGGTAGCCCGCCTCTGGCTGGCATCGGGTACCTCGTCGACGGATAGCCGATTCTTCGTCAACAGCGGGCGATCGATCGGCGCGGCACCAGCTCGATGCCCTTGCCCATGACACCGAAAGAGAAGGCCGTCTCTTTGACGGCAAGATGGAGCTGCCGCAGGCCGCCGCGCAGCGGCTCTCGGGTTGCTTGTCAGGTGCCAGTACCGTGCAGCGTCACGACGACCGGGCCCTGCCCGGAGTTGCTGTTGAAGATGTACTTGCTCGACGTCGGACCGAGAGCGGTTGGATGGAAGGTCACCGTCTGATTCAAGAAGGTGCCAGGGTCGATGGTTGTTCCTTGGGGCATCGGTATTGGCGAGGAGAACGCGCCGCTCGGCGCGATGGCCCGCGTGATGATGAGAGCCACCGTGCCGCTGTTGCCGACTCCGAAGGTCACATGCACCGATTTTCCGACGGGGACCGATCCGGCATCGACGGAGACGCTCGTGACGGCGAGGTGCTCGACACCGGTGACGGCACTGCCGCTGACAGGGGCGGTTACCGAGCCGTGGTTCGTCGAGACGCGCAGTGTCGAGGGGTACGTGCCGGCGCTACCAGGGTTAAAGGCCACCGACGCCGTGACTGATTGCTGGGGAGCGAGCACCGTGCCGACGGGGGGGAGGCCGGTCACGGCGTAGGGAGCGCCCGGCACCTCGATACCGGTCACGGTCTCAGGGCGGTTCCACGAATTGGTCACGCTGACGGTCAGGTCCTTGCCGCCGGCGCCGGTGTTCACCGTGCCGAAGTTGAGCGGCTGGGCCGATAACAAGAGTCCCGGAGCGGTCCCGTAGCCAGAAATCGAGAGCGTCTGGGTTCCTGCGCTGGTCGGGATCGACAGCGCGGCAACCACCGGCCCGGGCCCGTCGGGGGTGAAGGTGATCGGGATGCGTAACGTCGCACCGGGGGCGAATTTCGTCCCAGCTACCGGATACTGGACGGCGAACACGGAGCCAGCGATCGGCTTGGCCACGTGTGCCGGTGGGACCGTTGGACCTGCGGTGGCGCCACCGGGGACGGTGGTCGTGCTGCTCGACGCAATGGTCGAGGGGGTGCTCGTGCCGGAGCTCGGTAAGGGTGCTGAACCGGTGACACCCTGGTACCCGCTGACGGTCATTGGGCCAGTGACCGTCAGACCCTGTGGCGTCGTCGCGACCACGTCGATCTTCCGGCTCGAACCCACCGGCACCGACCCGAATGCGACGGACGCCGCGCGGAGCGGCGCGTTCGCACCTGCGCCAAAGGCCAGAAGGTGCCCGTCGCGAGTACCGACGTAGACGCGTCCGTCCCACGCCGTGGGAGTTGTGAACTTGGTGGCGGTCCCGATCGGGGCACTCCACAGCAGGGGGAGCACACCACCCGTCGGAATGGCGTCGTAGGCCAGAAGCGTGCCGCCATCGCCATTCGGCCCGTTGCTGTAGACGGCCCACACCACGGCACTGCCCGCTGTGGTGCCGCTACTCGTCACCAATGGTGAACCCGACGTGTAGCCAAAGGATTCATTGCTCTCCCCGGCCGAGGCCAGTTGCGGAAGCCCTTGACCATTGACGCCGTAGCTGAAGACCCGCAGCGGCCCACCGGCGCTCTGCAGCTCGTAGACCCACCCGCCTTGCCCTCCGTACACGGCCGGATGGCCCCAGACGCCTTCGAAGGGGCCCAACTTCTGAAGGGTGCCGCCCGTGTTCTGCTTGAACCCACCCATGTTGTCGGAATCGATAAGGAAGACGCGCCCGTCCTTCCCCTCCTGGACCAGTAGATGCGGGTGTGCGCTCGTGCCGAAGTCGGCTGGCGGCAACGCCGCGGGACCACCGGAGCCGAGGTCCTCGTCGTTGGCGTCGAGAAAGGCGGCGTTGCTCGGCGAGAAGAATTGAACGGGTTTGATCTTGCCGCTCGCGCCCACCTTGAGGGCCACGACAGATTCAGACAGGGTGGCCGGTGGGTTGTTGGAAGCGGCGGGCTGGGGCGACACGCCGTTCCCTGTGGCGAAAATGAAGCGGTTCGGCTCATCGGAGACCAGCCCCCCGCCACCCTGCCAGATGCCGGCCATAGAGTTCGTGTCGGTTCCGATACCTGACTCGTCGCTCCACATTGACGTGATGGCGTCGGTGGTCGTGCTGACACCCACCACGACGCCGCGGTAGGGGGTGAAGTCGCAGTCAGAGGCGAAGGCCATGTAGACGGTCCCATTCAAGAACAACAGCCCGGGACGCTGCTGTGAATAGGCGTCGTTGAACGGGACCCCGGGCGTGTTGTAGGGCGTCCCGGTGATCTGGACCGGGAAACCGGGCGCGTCCAGGCCCGTCGTGCTGGAGATCGCCTGGAGGTACCAGTGGGCATTGGCGAGTCCACCGGACCCCGTCTCGAGCCGAGTCGTGAGATAGACGATTCCCGTTGCGGGGTCCACCACCGGCGTAGATGTCGATCCGAGGTCGGGCGTCAGGTCCGAGCACCCGATCGTTGCTGCCTCGAACGGCGATCCGAAGGACCGACTCCACTCGATCGCTCCCGTAGTGGCGTTGATGCCATAGGCCATTGCCTGTTCGGTGGTCACGATGACCGTGCCGTTCACCACCAGGGGCTGTGCATAGACCGACCCCGAGACCGGCGTCGAGAACAACTGCCCGAAGCCGGTCGACTGGACCACAGTGGGA
>DASZJQ010000118.1:0-3328 GCA_035947875.1 Acidimicrobiales bacterium | reverse complement strand
CCTTGATCAGTCTGCGGGACTCGGCGGTAGCCCTCGACAATGGCCGCGCCGATCTCAGAGCGACGGCTCCGGTCGACGAGCTGTTCGAGACCGATGCGAACGGCCTCGGAGCGATTGGCAACGATGCCGTCGCGAACCAGGCCGTCGACCGCTTCGACCAATTCGGCATCGAGACGTGTCACGAGGAGCTTCGGCATTGCCTTCAGCATACGGAACCGTGGTGCAGGGCACTCGAAGGGCGCCTTGTCACATTGGTGAAACTGTCGACGGCCAACCCCGGGGCTGGGGCCGGATGTTCGCAATCGGCGAAGGTCAGGCGCCGGCGCCCACCAGTCGGGATTCAGCGAAGACGCGGGTGAACTCACGGCAGAAGATCGGGAGATCATCGGGCTTGCGGCTGGTGACCATGGTGTTGATGCCATCGCGGCAGACCACCACCGGCTCGTCGACCCAGCCGGCTCCGGCGTTGCGCAGATCCGTCTCGAGGCTGGGCCACGACGTCATCGTCCGACCGCAGACCAGGTCGCCCTCGATGAGCGTCCAGGGGCCGTGGCAGATGGCCGCCACCGGCTTGCCGGCTTCGAACATGGCCATCAGGAAGTCGACCGCGTACGCATCCCGACGCAGCTCGTCGGGGTTGGCCACGCCGCCTGGGAGGACCACGGCGTCGTAGTCGTCGGCGCACACCTCCTCGGTGACGTGGTCCACCGGGAAGCGGCCGGCCCTGTCCAGGTGATGCATGGTCTCGGCCAACCCCGGCTCCGAGGCGACCAATTCGGGTTGTCCGCCGGCATCCATCACGGCCCGCCAGGGCTGGGTCAGTTCCACCTCTTCGATACCCTCATTGGCCACCAGAAAGGCCACTCGTACGTCGTGCAATTCATTGCTCATGCCATCATCTCCTCGCTATGCCCCTACCCCAGGGGCTGGTTGCGAAACACCGGCCGGTTTGGATACCCCCATGTCGGGAAGGGCTACAATGGTGCGTAATCCGCAGATCGAACGGAGATGACTCGTGCCCGCAACCGTGGTGGTGGGGACCCAGTGGGGCGATGAGGGCAAGGGGAAGCTGACCGACCTCCTGGCCCGCGAGATGGACATGGTGGTGCGCTACCAGGGCGGCCACAACGCCGGCCACCGGATCGTGGTGAACGGCGAGGCCTTCGCCCTCCAGCTGGTGCCCAGCGGCATCCTCTATGACCACATCACGCCGATGATCGGCAACGGCGTGGTCGTCGACCCGGCCGTCCTCTTGGACGAACTCGACAGCCTGGCCGCCAAGGGCGTCGACACCGGTCGGATGGTGGTCAGCGGCAACGCCCACCTGATCATGCCGTACCACCAGGAGCTGGACCGGGTCACCGAGCGCTTCCTGGGCAAGAACGCGCTGGGCACGACCAAGCGCGGCATCGGACCGGCCTACGCCGACAAGGCGGCCCGGGTGGGCCTGCGGGTCCAGGACCTCTTCGACGCCAAGATCTTCCGGCAGAAGCTCGAGGTGGTCCTGAAAGAGAAGAACGCCATCCTGGCCAAGGTCTACAACCGGTTGCCGCTGTCGGCCGACGACATCGCCGACCAGTACCTCAACGAGTTCGCCCCGCGCATCGAGCCGATGGTCGGCGACACCGTCGGGCTGGTCCACGATGCGGTCGAAGCCGGGCGCAACGTGCTGCTGGAGGGGGCCCAGGCCACCTTCCTCGATCTCGATCACGGCACCTATCCCTTCGTGACCTCGTCGAACCCGGTGGCCGGTGGCGCCTGCACCGGCTCGGGGCTCGGGCCGCGCCACATCGACCGGGTCATCGGCATCGCCAAGGCCTACGTGACCCGGGTCGGCGCCGGCCCGTTCCCCACCGAGCAGGACAACGACGTCGGCCAGCTCCTGGTCGAGCGGGGCCATGAGTTCGGCACCAACACCGGCCGCCGACGCCGCTGCGGGTGGTTCGATGCGGTCATGCTGCGCCAGGCGGTGCGCCTCAACTCCATGACCGAGGTGGCGCTGACCAAGCTGGACGTGCTCGATACGTTCGAGACCGTCAAGGTGTGCGTGGCGTACGAGGCCGACGGCGTTCGCTACACCCACCTGCCCTACCACCAGTCCACCTTCCACAACGTCACGCCGGTGTACGAAGAGCTGCCGGGTTGGCGCACCGATCTGACCGAGGCCACCGCGGTGGGGGACCTGCCCCAAGCCGCCTGCAACTACGTCGCCTTCCTGTCCGAGCAGATCGGCGTGCCGGTGCGCCTGGTCGGGGTGGGCCCGGGTCGTGAACAGTTCGTCTCCTTCGCCACCGCGTGAAGGTCTGCGTCGTCGGGAGCGGGGGCCGCGAGCACGCGCTCGCCCATGTACTGGCCCGCACGGCCGACGTGGTGGTCACCCCGGGGAACCCGGGCATGGCCGAACCGATCAGCACCACCGACGCTCCGGCCGAGGAGATCGAGGCCGACCTGGTCGTCATCGGTCCCGAGGCACCGCTGGTCGACGGCCTGGCCGACCGCTTGCGGGCCGATGGCCGGGCCGTCATGGGGCCCGGCGCCGACGGTGCGCTACTCGAAGGCTCCAAGGCCTTCATGAAGGACATGCTGGCGGCCGCCGGGGTGCCGACGGCCCGCTTTGCCGCCTTTGACGCCCTGCAGGTGCCCGACGCCCTGGCCTTTCTCGGGTCCCTGCCCGGCCCCTGGGTCATCAAGACCGATGGCCTGGCCGCCGGCAAGGGCGTCCTGGTGGCCCAGACCCTCGAGGAAGCCCAGGCCGATGTGAAGGCCAAGCTCTCGGGCGCGTCCTTCGGTGAGGCGGGTCGCAACATCGTGATCGAGGAGGGCCTCGAAGGCGAGGAGTGCTCGCTGCTGGTCCTGTGCGACGGCACCAACGCCGTCCCGCTCCTCCCCGCCCAGGACTTCAAGCGCATCGGTGACGGCGACCGCGGGGCCAACACCGGGGGCATGGGGGCCTACTCACCCATGCCCCACGTGGGCCCGTCCCTGGTCGACCGGTTCATGGACGAGGCGGTGGAGCCGCTCATGGCGGTCATGCGGGACCGGGGCATCGACTACCGGGGCGTGCTCTACGCCGGCCTGATGCTCGGTCCCGACGGGGCCAAGGTGCTCGAGTACAACGTCCGCTTCGGCGACCCCGAGACCCAGGTGGTGCTCCCGCTCCTGGACAGCGACGCGGCCGAGCTCTTCATGGCCACGGCCACCGGCCGCCTCGGGGACATTCCCGCCCCGGTCTTCGCCGATGCTGCCGCCGTCTGTGTCGTCCTGGCCGCACCCGGCTATCCCGACCGCCCGCAGACCGGTGACCCGATCGAAGGCCTGGATGCCTCGG
>DASZJQ010000117.1:0-2141 GCA_035947875.1 Acidimicrobiales bacterium | reverse complement strand
CGCGACCTCGACAACCCCTACGGGATGGAGTTCCGCGGGCGCGAGCGCGGCCTGAAATTCATCCGTCCCTACCGCAACATCGGCGAGCTCAATTCGGTCGAGCAGTTGAAATTGTCCCGTCATCCCTTCGAAGTCGCCCAGGCCGTGATCGACACGTACTCCAAGCAGGGCGCCGACTCCATCAGTGCGGTGCCGGGCGAGCAGGAGCGGCTCAAGTGGGTCGGGATGTACCCGCAGAAGCAGGGCGGCGACGCCTTCATGATGCGGATCAAGGTGCCCGGCGGGGTGATGACCGCGCCGCAGGTCCGCGAGATCGGCGTGGCGGCCGACGCCTTCGCCGAGGGACCCGACGAGAGCCCCGTCTTCGGCAACCGCTACGCCGACCTGACGACCCGGCAGGACATCCAGCTGCACTGGATACGCATCGCCGACGTCCCGCGCATCTGGCAGCGCTTCTGGGACGTGGGCCTCACCACCGTCCAGGCCTGCGGCGACTCCGCCCGCAACGTGTGCTCGTGCCCGGTGTCGGGGATCGATGCCGGCGAGCTGGTGGAGGCCTTCCCCGTGGCCCGGGCCGTCTCCGCCTACTTCACGGGAAATCGCGAGTACTCCAACCTGCCCCGCAAGTTCAAGATCGCCGTCACGGGCTGCCTCGAGGACTGCGCCCGGGTTGAGATCAACGACATCGGCCTGTGGCCGGCCGAGCACGGCGACGGGTCCATCGGGTTCAACGTGCTCATCGGCGGCGGGCTGTCCGACGGGGAGCGGATGGCGTCGGACATCGACCTCTTCATCCGGCCCGACCAGGCGGTCGAGCTCTGCCGCGGTGTGGCCCAGGTCTTCGGTGAGCTGGGCAACCGGGAGAACCGCGGCCTGGCCCGCATGCGGTACCTGGCCCAAGAGCTCGGCCCCGAAGGGTTCCGGGCCGCCCTGGACGAGCGCACGAAGTTCGCCTTCGAGCCGGCGGGCCGAGAGCTGACCAACGCCTTCCGGGGGGACCACGTGGGGGTCCATCCCCAGAAGCAGCCCGGCCTGGTCTACGTCGGCTGCTCGGTCCCGGTGGGCCGCATGCACGGGATCGATCTCATCGAGACGGCGCGATTGGCCGAGACCTACGGCGATGGCTCGGTCCGCGTCGGCACCGACCAGAACTTCATCCTCTCGGGCATCCCCGAGGATCGTCTCGACGACCTGTTGGCCGAGCCTTTGATGCAGACCTACTCGCCCTTCCCCGGTCCCTTCGAGCGGGGCGTGGTGGCGTGCACCGGCTCGGAGTTCTGCCGCTTCGCCGTGGTGGAGACCAAGGAGCGGGCCGTGAAATGGGCGCGCACCCTCGATGCGCAGCTCTCGGCCGCCGGCGCCGATGGGGGACGCACCGCTGACGCCGGCGTCATCCGAATGCACTTCTCCGGCTGCTCGGCCTCATGCGCCCAGCCCCAGATCGCCGACATCGGCTTCCGGGGGGACATCGCCCACGTGGACGAGCACATCGAAGAGGCGGTCGACATCGGGTTGGGCGGATCGCTCGGTCCCGACGCCGCCTTCATCGACTGGGTCACCGGCGCCCTGCCGGTCGACCGGGTCCCCGACGCCCTCCTGCGCGTGGTCAACCGGTACCAGGCCGAGCGCCGGGTGTCCGAGCCCTTCCGTTCCTGGGCCCGGCGCACCCCGCAACACGAGCTGGCTTCCACCATCTCGGGAGCAGCCGAAGTGGTCGGCGCATGAAGCGCTACCGCGTGCGCGAGGAGATGAACGGCATCACCGAGCCTCCGGGCAAGGTGTGGTTCTGGGAGCTCGAGGCCGGCGTGATCCACGCCGACCGTTGCATCCAGTGCGGCACCTGCGTCGCCGTCTGCCCGTCCAACTCCATCGGCATCGATTTCGACACCAACCTGCCCGAGCTGGTCAAGATGTGCACCGGGTGCTCGCTGTGTTGGGACTTTTGCCCCCGGGGCGGGCTTCGCTACGAAGCGCTGTGGCCGCCGTCGACCGCCGTCGAAGGCGAGGATGCCGACGTCGTCCCGGCCCAGGTCCGGTCCGATTCCTCCGACACCTACTGGAAGATCTCCGGTGGCCCCCCGGCCGACGGGCTGGGCGCGGTGGTCGACAGCTTCGCCGTGCGCGCCTCGGCCACGCTGGAC
>DASZJQ010000116.1:0-15323 GCA_035947875.1 Acidimicrobiales bacterium | reverse complement strand
TCGACACCGAAGACGGCGACACCTTCGTGGTGCTCGATGCGGCCGATGGGGCGCCGCCCTCGTTGGGGCACCCACTGCTGGCCGGTCTGGTGGCGGCGACGAAGACCGATCCCCGGGCCAAGGTCGGGTGGACCGATGTCGCCTCCTTCTGGGCCCACGGAGTCCCGGCGGCGAACTTCGGTCCCGGTGATCCGCTGCTGGCCCACCATCCGGATGAGCATGTGACCCGAGAGCAACTGGAGCGAACGCGGGAAGTGCTGGCGACCCTCATCGCCTGAGGGCGACGGGCAGAGTCGGGAACACTTGCCTGCGGCCAGCTGCTTCCGGGCCTGCTGTCTGCCAACCCCCGCCAACCCCCGCCACCACTGTTAGTCGTCGGGCGGGGGCCTCTGGTTTCGCATTCGATTGTGGAAGCCGCACAGGAGTCGGCCGTTCTCCTGAGTGGTCGGGCCATTCTGTGACCACTCGATGATGTGATCGGCCTGACAACGCTCAACGGGCTCGTGGCAATAGGGGTCGGTGCACTCTCTGTCCCGGATCTCGAGGGCCCGGCGGGTGGCGCCGACGAAGAACCGCGAGGTCTCGCTGATCTCGACCCGGTTCTTGGGGGTGAACACGGCCCGCTCGATGTAGGCCTGGTCGAGCCAGGGGAGCAGGGAACCCGGCGAGAGGACCATTCGGGAACCTCCGGCCAACTCGCACATCCGACCGTGCATTGTTTCGTAGCCGACCAGGACCGTGAAGAGAGGGGCTGGGCGCGGGCCGTCGGCCGGGGCGGTCCTGGAACGGGTGGCCATCTCGACCAGAGCATCGGCCCGGCGCTGGGCCGCAGTCCGGCAGAGCTCCTCGACTTTGGGGGCGCGGCCCAGGTCTGCTTCAGCCTTGGCCCAGTCCTCCTGGAAGAGTTCCTGCTCGATCCGGGTCAGTTCCCCGTCGACAATGGCTCCGGACACCGTGTCGAGCGTCATCTTGCCCAGGTAGGTGCCACCGACGCTGGGGACCAGGTAGACGTCGCGCCGGGCACGTTGCTCCATGGCATCCTCTTCGACCCCATCGGGATCGGCGTGTTGGGACCAATAGTCGATGATGCGATCGAAGTCGGGGAAGCTGTTGTCGATCGCCTTGTCCAAGAGCATGTCCTCGTCGCGCTCGAGGAAATCCTCGGTCCTCGGGTTGCGGGCACGGCCGATCCGGTCGACGTGGTCCTTCGTGATCTCACCCCTCGACCAGGCCTCGTCGAACTTCGGCAGATGGCACAGCAGGTGGCCCCGGCGGAGCTGGCGGGCGGCTTCGGCCTTGGGGATCTGGCATTCCTTGGCCACGTAGCTCTTGGCGCTGCGGGCCCCAGAGGCTCCCCAGGCCCCCCAGAGATCGAATGCGGCGATCGACTTCGCTCTGATGTAGTCCATCTTCGACTGGAGAGCCTGGATGCGCACCTGTGATTCGCAGTCGGCGTACTGCGAGAAATCACCGGATGCAACGACGTCCATGGCCGCTTCCAACGCGCCGAGTTCCGTGTCGAGTTGTGATCCGAATTCAGTGTCGCATTCCATGTGACCACTGAAGCATCTGGGTGTGACAAGAAACAGCCGTTCACCAGCTAAAACACAAGATAATTCCAAAATATTCTTTGTACATTTCCGCCAGAAAGGCGACCGTTGCACTGGCAGCGAGTCCTGCCCCTCCGGCCACTCCTGCCACTCCGGCCGTTGCGGCCACTGCGGCACGCCCCGCCTACTGCAGCGTCGAGAAGAACCGCAAGATCAACTGGGAAGCGCTGATCTGTTGGGTCGTGAGCCCGAAGCCGTACTTGGGATCGGCCCCGGGCCAGTCGTGACCGCCGCCGAGGACGGTGTAGAGGGTGACACTGGAGCCCCGAGTACACCGAGGCCACTGCGATCGAGATACTTGCGACCCCACCGTCACCGTCACCGGCACGGCGCGGCACCGATCGAGCTTGGCCCAGTCGCCCATGTTGAGGAGCGTGCCCCGGACTTTCTGTCCGGGCAGAGAGATTCCGACCGCCCCGTTTTGATAGGGCACCAAGGGATCGGCGGTCCCATGGAAGGCCAATATCGGCATGGGGCGAGTGCACCCCAGTTGAAAGTCCACGGCGACGGTGGCGATGGCCCGGATGTCACGTTGATGGCTGCAGGCGTAGAAGAGGCTGAAGGCCGCACCGGCCGAGAACCCCGCCGCGAAGACCCGCCGGGGGGCGATGCAGTAGGTCGCTTGGAGGTGCGTATCGAGGGCAGTGATGAACGCCGCGTCCGATCCGTGTCCGCTGAATTGCCATTCAGCCTCGTTCGGCTGGATCTGCGGCACCACGACGATGTCGCCCTGCGCCGCGCCCAGAGCCGGGAAGTCGGTCGTCGTGCTGAAGGCGGTCGGATTCGAGCCCGAGCCGTAGAAGAGGAAGACGAGGGCGGTCGGCCGGCGTGGACGATACGACCGGGGAACGGTGAGATTGAAGCTGCCCGCAACCGAGCCGTTCTGATAGGTCAAGGTCTGCGTGGTGCCGGGCACGGTGGTGGACGCAGATGTGGTGGGTGCCGAGGTGGTCGGCCGGCACCCCGGTGAGGCGGCGATCGTCCTGCTCGCCCCGACCGGTACTGCGGCAGAAACACTGTGAGCCGGCAACACCGACAGGGTCAGCAGCATCGGAATCACGAGTGTCAGGGCCAGCAGCGGCAGGGCCAGCAACGGCCGAGCCAGCGGCGCTCGCGACAGCAGGCCTCGCGCCGGCTGCCACAACGAATCGAGTGCGGTGGATCGAGGAGTGGGCAACCGACAACGTTACCGTCGGGCCGACGACCACATCGAGGATGGTCGGCCGCACGGCGCGCGCCGGGCTGCTGCGCCCCTCAGGGGCGACCCCTACGCCGATGCAGCGAAGGAGTGCCCCGAGAGTTTCGTCACGGCCGACTCGAGGAGGTGCAGTCCGGCTTGCCCCGGAAGCCGATCGACACGGCGGTCGATGCGCCTCGCCACGTCGTTGCCGCGTGGACCGTCGAAGAGGTATTTGACCATGAAGCCGACCTCTACCTTCGGCATCACCCCCGAACCGACCGGCCGCCACAGGTGCCTCAGGGCGAAGCTGGTCAGCTTCTGGGCCTTCGGGCTCTCGCCCAGCCGACGTGCGGCCTCGGAGGCGTAGAAGTCGATGTGCCCTCCCTCTTGTTTCATGATCCGCTTCAGGAGCTCGCGCAGCGTCGGGTGGTTGGCCACCTCGGAGAGGCGGCCGTACCCGGCCTGGGTGGTCCATTCGTTGATGGCCCCCCATGTCATGTGCAGGGCGATGAAGGCGCGCCCGGCGAAGGCGGCCGAGCCGATCGTGCTGAAGGTGGACATGGCTTGCTTGCGGCGGCGCTTTTCCCGCAGCGGGGCGATGCGAGCGGCGCCGGCTTCCTCCCCATGGGCCTGCAGGACCTGGCCGATGGCCTCGCCGTGCCACATCTCCTCATAGGCCCAGCAGGAGAGGAAGGACGTGATGGTCGGGTCGCTGTGGGCAGGGGTGAGCAGGAGGTCCCGCAGATAGCAGATGGTGTGATGCTCGATATCGTGCATGTAGCACAGTGTGCGGAGCGCCTCAGGCGTCAGGGGCTGATCCTTGAAGTCGTCGAACTCGATGCCTTCGAGGTTCAGGCGGCCCGATCGTGCGGTGTAGGAATCGATGGTCGTTCGCATAACGCCTACTATTCGGATCACAGGATAGGCCTGGATGGGTAATAAATCGAACATCTCTCGGGCGCCGCGGCTCCGAATAGGACGTGCATGCAGCAGATCGGCGAAGTCAGCGACGCCCAGCTCGTCACTTCCATCGCCCGCTATAGCGAAATTGCTTTAGCTGAGGTGTATCGACGCCACGGTGGGGCCGTCTACGGATTGGCCCGACGTGTGCTCAACAACGCGTCCGAGGCGGAGGACGTGACCCAAGAAGTGTTCTTGCGCTTGTGGAATCAGCCAGATCGTTTCGATCCCGGCCGGGGTACGTTGCGCTCATTCCTGTTGACCCAGTCGCACGGCCGAGCGGTCGATGCCGTGCGTTCCCTCAAGGCCCGCCGGCACCGTGAGTCCGGTGAGGCGCGACGCACAGCCACCGCGGAGTACGACATGCAGCACGAGGTGTGGGACCTCGCCGTGGCCGACCAGGTGGCCCGCGCGTTGGGCGACCTTCCCGACGACGAGCGCCGGGCCATTGAACTGGCCTACTTCGACGGGCATACGTACGTCGAGGTGGCCGATCTCCTGGGCCAGCCCGAAGGCACGGTCAAGAGCAGGATTCGCAACGGCATGCGACGCATGCGGGCCCTGTTGGTTGAAGGCGGAGTGCAGGGAGCCGACGCATGATGACCCACGAGGAATCGATCGAGTTTCTGGCCACGTACGCCCTGGACGCGGTCGAGGGCGAAGAGCGCGACGCGGTCGAGGAGCATCTCGCAGATTGTCCGCGCTGTCGGGCCGAACTCGATGCCTTCCGGGAGGTGACGACGGCGTTGGGGAATTCGGTGGAGCCGCTCCCCGAGGGTCTGTGGACCTCGATCGCCAGCCGCCTGCCCGGACGTGGCGACGAAGAGCGCCCACCGATGCCACGGCTCATGCGTGATGAGGCCGACGGAGCCGACGGAGCCGACGGAGCCGATGGCGGCGACGGCCTGGAGGCGGCACTGGCGCCAAGGGAGCGCGCCCGTGAGAACGCTCCGGGCCGGGGCCGCTTCGCCACCGTTGCCGCCATCGTGGTCGCCGCGGCGGCAGTGGTAACGGTCCTCAGCGTGAGCCTGGTGCATGCCAATGACCAGGTGAGCCAGTTGCAGCACGCGCAGGCCGCTCCTGCGCCGCCCGCCGCCGTGGTGGCGGCGCTCGAAACCCCTGGTCACAAGGTGGTCAACATGGAGGGCGCCAATCACGTCAGGGTGGCCCAATTCGTGATCGCCGACGGCCGGGGCTATCTCGTGACGTCCACGTTGGCGGCGCTCTCGGCCGATCACACCTACCAGTTGTGGGCCGTCATCAACGGTCAAACCATCTCGCTCGGGTTGATGGGCCAGAGGCCCAATCAGACCACCTTTACCCTGGCCGGATCGCCATCGGTGTCGAGGTTGGCCATCACCGTCGAGCGGTCCGGTGGGGCCGTTCTGCCGAGCCGGCCCATGGTCGCCCAGGGGACGGTCTGAGGAAATCCGTCTGTTAGGTTCGCCTCCCATGCCAGAGGATTCAGCACCCCCCGCACGCCGCCCCATTGAGATACAGGCAGGTGCCGAGCCGGTGAAGTTGGGCTCGATGCTGCTCACCCTCGTCGAACCGCGCCGGGGCCACGAAGTGGCCTACAACCGTTGGTATGAGCGGGACCACTACTACGCCGGCTGCATGGTGGGGCCCTACAACTTCGCCGGGTGCCGCTACGTGGCGACGGCGGACCTGAAGGCACTGCGCGATCCGGATCCATCGGCCATCACCGGCGAGCCGGCCCGGGGATCGTATGTGGCGGTCTACTGGGTGCTCGACGGGTACTACGACGTATGGCAACGCTGGGCCCTACGCCAGGTCAATGCCCTCCATGCGGCCGGCCGCATGTTCGAAGAGCGCGATCACGTCCACACGCTGCTGTACAACTTCAGATGGGAGCACCGCCGGGATCCCGACGGTGTGCCGGTCGAGCTGGCCCTCGACCACCCCTACCGAGGGTTCGTCTCCGTGTTCATCGACCGCTCCGAGAACGTGACCAACGAGGAGCTGTGGGCGTGGCTGCGGACCGAGCACCTGCCCGGTCTGATGCCCGGCTCCGACGCCGACCTCGTGGCGGCCTTCACGCCCATCGCCTTGGAGGGCGATGCTCCCGGCGACGTGCCGCGCGAAGCGGCCAGTGACACTCGCACGGTCCTCTTGTGGTTCCTCAACACGCCCCCTCAGGTGGCGTGGGAGCCGGTCGTGGCCGAACACCGCCGCCGTCTCGAGGAGGCCGGCATGGGTACCGTGGTGGCGGCGCTGCCGTTCATTCCCACCATTCCGGGTACCGACACCTACACCGATCAACTCTGGGGCGACTGACCGAGCTCGAGCCCGAACCTGAGCCCCGAGCCCGAACCTGAGCCCGAGGCGCGACCGGCGACGCGTGTGCCACGGTTCGAGGAGGCTCTCCGGCGGCGTCAGGGCTCAGGCGAGCCGAGCAACCCGAGGTGGTCGAGGCCCGCGTAGCCGGCCCAGGCATCGGTGAACTGGCCGGCCCGGAGCCGTCGACGTAACTCTGGGAGCGGAACAAGCACCGTCTCGCAGAACTCCTCGGACGGGTCGAGCGCGGGGCTGCCGATCCTGCGGCAGTTGAGGGCGACGGCCGCCCATTTGCGCCGGGTGATGTTGGCGCCCTGCCAGGTGTGACCAAGGACGGTGACCTCCCCTCCCCCGTACCCGGTCTCCTCACGCAGCTCTCGAATCGCTGCGGCGAGGACCGTCTCGCCATCGTTGAGCTCCCCGCCCGGAAGTTCGTCGAGCACGTGGTCCGGTCCCGGCCGGTATTGCCGGGCCAGAACGATCTCTTGCGTGTCGGTCAGAGCGACGACAGCGACGGAGTCTCGGGTCACCATGACATCCCAATCCGTCTTCGTCCCATCGGGCATCCGGTAGGTATTGGTGACGACGTTGATCCAACGGCTGGGCCCGGGACGTTGGCTGAGCAGCTCCCATGGCTTCGAACCAGTCTCGAGCGACATCGAGCCATGGTGCCACACGCCGTGCTCGACAGGCTCCGGCGATGTCAGGCACCGCAGTGCCGGCGGCGATGCGTCAGCGCACGGCCAGGATTTCGACGTGGGGGACGATGAAGACGGCGTCGGGCGATGCCGCCCAATCCAAGAAGGCCTGGCCGATCGATGCGAGCTCGTCGGGATCACTCAGTTCGTACTCCACTGCCTGTTCCGCGAAGCGGGAGTAGCGGATGCGATCGGCCCACAGGCCGCCCCACCACGCTCGCAGCTCGGGCTCGGCGTACGTCCACGTCGAGCTCGAGACGGTGACCTGCTCGAAGCCGGCTTCATGGGCCACCCGGAGGAGCGAGGGACCGATCAACGCATCGTGGCCGTTGCGCGCCGTCACGGCCACATACAGCTCCAGCCAGCGGTCCAGGCGGGCATCGCCGGGAGCCCAACGGAAGGCGCCGTAGTCGCCGTCACGCACGGCCAGGGTGCCGCCGGGCCGGAGCACCCGCCGGAGTTCAACCAGCGCCGCCACCGGGTCACTCAGATGCTGCACCACCTGGTGGGCGTGCACGACATCGAAGGTGGCGTCGCCATAGGCCAGGTCGAACAGATCACCCACCTCGAAGCGGAGATTGGACAACTCGCTCGCCGCCGCTCGGATCTCGGCTTGCTCCACGATGTCGGCTGAAGCATCGAGGCCGACGACCTGCCCCGGGGCCACCAGACGGGCCAGATCGACGGTGATGGTGCCCGGGCCGCACCCGATGTCGAGCAGGGACAGACCGGGGCGCAGCTGGGGCAAGAGGTAGCCGGCCGAATTCTCCGCTGTACGCCAGGTGTGGCTGCGCAGAACCGATTCGTGGTGCCCATGCGTGTACGCCATGGCAACATTGTGACAGTGCCCGAACTCCCGGAAATGCAGGCGTTGGCCGAACGATTGGATGACTTCGTGTCCGGTCACACCTTGCTCTCGATCGATCTGCTCGGCTTCTCCTCGCTCCGGACGTACGCGCCGCGCGCCGAGGATCTGTCCGGTCAGGTGCTCAACGGCATCACCCGGCGGGGCAAGTACCTGGTCTGGACCTTCGGCAACGGGATACGGGTGGTCCTGCACCTCTCGCAAGCCGGGCGCGTCGACACCGAACGGCCGGCCAAGAAGACCCGTCCCCGTGGAGCGGTCGCCCGCTTCACCTTCAGCGATGAAGACGACGCTCCAGACGCCACTGACGCCACTGACGCCGCTGACGCCACGGACGGCAAAGACGGCCAAGACGGCAAAAACGGGAAAGCCGGCAAAGTCGCCAATCGGGCTGTCCTGGTCCGCGAGCACGGCACGCAGCGCAAGGCCTCCTGGTGGATACTGGCGCCAGGGGACGAGGGGCCCTTGGAGGGACTCGGGCCCGAGCCAGACACCGAGGCTTTCGCCGAGTTGATCCGCACGAGTACCAGCGGACGCCGACTGCACAGCGATCTGCGCGATCAGCGTGTGGTGGCCGGCATCGGGCGGGGCTGGGGGGACGACATCTTGCACCGGGCTCGCCTGTCACCGTTTGCCACGCTGCGCTCACTGGACGCGGCAGAACGCGAGCGACTGATCGCCGCCACCCGGAGCGTCCTCGAGGAGGCTCTTATCCTGGAGCGAAAGAGAACGGGTGGCCTCTCCGAGGCCAAACTGGGCGGACGCTTCGCCGTCCACGGGAAGTTCGGCACACCGTGCCCGACACCGGATTGCGACGAGTCCCTGCGCCGGGTCTCATTCGAGTCCTACGAGATGACCTACTGCGCCAATTGCCAGACGGGCGGGAAGGTGCTGGCCGATCGCCGCCTCTCCCGGCTGCTCAAGTAACGGGCGGTCGGCTCCTTCAGACCCGTTGTCTCAGAGCTGGCGCACGATGGTGACGACCTTGCCGAAGATGGTCACGTCGTCGCCGTCGAAGACCATGGGCTCGAAGGCCGCGTTGGCCGGGGTGAGGACGATGCGCCCATCCTGGCGGCTGAAGGTCTTGACGGTGGCTTCCTCGTCGGGGATCCCGGCCACGACCACGTCGCCGTTCTCGGCCTCGGGCTGCTTGCGCACCACGACGTAGTCGCCACTGAAGATCCCGGCGTCCATCATCGAGTCCCCGCGGACCCGCAGCATGAAGGTCGGCCCGGTCCCGGTGAACTGCTCGGGCATCGGGAGGAGCTCTTCCACGTTCTCGTGGGCCAGGACGCCGGTCCCGGCGGCCACATCGCCGACCAGCGGCACGTTGCGGACGGCCGACGTGGCCATGCTCATGGTGGAGGCCGGGTCGTAGTGGACCTGAATGGCCCGTGGCTTGCTGGGGTCGCGGGACAGGTAGCCCTCCCGCTGGAGCACGGCGAGATGCGTGTGGACGGTGGCCGAGGAGGCCAGCCCCACCTCCTGGCCGATCTCGCGCACCGACGGGGGATAGCCCCGGTCGCGCTGGCTGTCGGCAATGAACGTCAAGATCTGCTTGCGCTTCCCGCTGAGGACCTCGGCCATCGGGCTTCTCCTTTTTGCGAATCGCTGGCGAATCCTTCGCTCACGATCCTTTGGTGAATCGTCCCCCCGCCTGCCCGACCTACGTGACCGGGGGCGAACGTTCGTTCGTGTCCAGCCAAGATAGCGGGTCAGAGGGGTCAAAGCAAACATCTGTTCGTGGTGCCGCCATCGAGGGCCCGTGTCACAACCCCTCCGTATGGTGGGCCCGTGCCTAGCGAACAGGCGTTCGAAGATTCAGTTGACATCGAACACCTGTTCGTGCTGGAATACCAGAGAAGCGAACAGGTGTTCGGAAAAGGAGCTGCGATGTCGGTCGCACTTGAATTGGAATACGAGGCGTTCTACCCCAGGTTGCGGGTGGTGCCCGAGCCGCCGCGGCACCTAACCTCCCGCCGGGTCCAGCACCGTCGCCTGCTCCTGGGTCTGGTGGCGGTGGGTCTGCTGGTCCTGCTGGCCCTCCCCATCCGCGCCATCGGCGGCCACACCATCGCCGGATCGGCGCCGGCCGCCGGCCAGGTCTATGTGGTCCAGAACGGTGACTCCCTGACGTCGATCGCCCGCCAGGTGGCGCCGGACCATACGCCCAGCCTGGTGCAGCGATTGACCGCAGAGGCAGGCTCCTCGACGATCGTGCCTGGGGAGCACCTGCTGATTCCCTGACTATCGTCGGCAGTGTGCGATGTCCTTGGTGTGCGGTTGACGATGATCGCGTCGTGGATTCGCGCCTGGCCGAGGACGGGGCCGCCATTCGCCGGCGACGCGAGTGCCTGGGCTGCGAACGTCGCTTCACCACCTTCGAGCGGGTGGAGGAGGTGCCCCTGTGGGTGGTGAAGCGCACCGGCCTGCGGGAGCCGTTCGACCGGGCCAAGGTGGTGTCCGGCATCCGGGCGGCCTGCAAGAACCGGCCCGTGACCGAAGCCCAGATGGAAGAACTGGCGCAACTGGTCGAGGACGCCCTGCGCGGCGCCACCTCTGAACCGAGCAGCCAGCAGGTCGGCGTGGCCGTGCTGGAGCGCCTGCAGGCCCTCGACGACGTGGCCTACCTGCGCTTTGCCAGCGTGTACAAGGGATTCGAGGAGGCGGGGGACTTCCAGCGGGAAGTGGGGCTCTTGACCAAGACCACGGAGCCCAAGCGGAAATGATGGACGACATCCCCGAGGTGGTCCTGGCCGTCTACGCCCATCCCGACGACGCCGACGTGGCCTGCGGGGGGACGCTGGCCCGCTGGGCCAAGGGGGGAGCCGCGGTCCATCTGATCGTGTGCACCGACGGCGGCAAGGGCACCTTCGATCCCGACGTGACGCCGGCGGACCTGGCCGCCCGCCGAGCGGCCGAGCTGGAGGCCTCGTCGGCCCTCATCGGACTGCAGAGCGTCACCAATCTGGGCTACCCCGACGGCGGGCTCGCTGACTCCGATGAGCTGCGCGGGACGTTGGTCGAGTGGGTGCGGCGGCTCCGCCCGGACGTGGTGTGCGGGCACGACCCCACGGCGCTCTTCTTCGGGCAGGAGTACTTCAACCACCGTGACCACCGCCTGGCCGGTACCACCCTGCTCGATGCCGTCTCGCCGGCCGCCGCGCTCCCGCACTACTTTCCCGAGGCCGGTCCGCCCCACCAGGTGGCCATCGTGCTGCTCTCGGGCACGCTCGAGCCCGACGTGTGGGTCGACGTCACCGAGACCATCGACCTCAAGGCCGCCGCGGTCGAGTGCCATCGCACCCAGTTCGCCGAGCCCGGCGGCTGGGCCGGCGAGGCGGTGCGACGGCGGGCCGAACAGGAGGGCCGCCGGGCCGGCGCCGGCTACGCCGAAGGCTTCCGCCGCCTGACGCTCCGTGGGTGACGTCGCCCACCTTCCCACCATTCTGCATGTCGACATGGACGCCTTCTACGCCTCGGTCGAGGTCCTCGACGACCCGTCCTTAGCCGGCCTGCCGGTCATCGTCGGGGGCTCAGCCGCCCGGGGCGTGGTGGCGTCGTGCACCTATGAGGCCCGCGCTTTCGGGGTGCGGTCGGCCATGCCGTCGGCCCGGGCCCGCCAACTCTGCCCCCAGGCCGTGTTCCTGCCCGGGCGCCACGGTCGCTACGCAGAGATCAGCGGCCAGCTCCACGACATCATGAAGGACGTCACCCCGCTGGTGGAACCGATCGGGCTCGACGAGGCCTTTCTCGATGTGGCCGGGGCGCTGCGCCGGCTCGGCGCGCCGGACGCCATCGCCCACGGACTGCGCGACCGCGTGCGGGCCGAGCTCTCGCTGGGCTGCGCCGTGGGGATCGGTCGCTCCAAGATGATCGCCAAGCTGGCGTCGCGGGCGGCCAAGCCCCACGCCACGCGGGCGGGCATCGATCCGGGCCCCGGGGTCGTCCTCATCGAGCCGGAGCGTGAGATGGAGTTCCTGCACGCTCATCCGGTCGAGGCGCTGTGGGGCGTGGGGCCGGCCACGGCCGAGCGCCTGCACGCTCTGGGTGTGCGCACGGTAGGTGAGCTGGCCGCCCTCCCGCCCGACACCGTGGTGCGCCGCCTGGGCCGAGCCAGCGGGCAGCACCTGGCCGCACTGGCCCGGGGCGACGACCCGAGCCCGGTAACGCCCGACCGACCGGCCAAGTCGATCGGCCACGAGGAGACCTTCAGCCACGATCTCGTCGACGCCAAGGTGCTGGAGCGTCATGTGCTGCGCATGGCCGAATCGGTGGCCACGATGTTGCGGGGCGCATCGAGCACGGCCCGCACCGTGACGGTGAAGGTCAAGTTCAAAGACCTGTCCCTGCAGACCCGCTCGCACACGCTCGACCGGTCGATCTCGACCGGTGGCGCCATCGGGCAGGTGGCGGCGGCGCTCCTGGCCGGCGTCCATCCGGGCGAGGGGATCCGGCTGCTCGGGGTCAGCGCCTCCAATCTGATCGAGGGGGGCGGTGACCAGTTGTCTTTCGACCTGAGCGACGGTCGGGACCAAGGTACCGAGAGTGCCACCACCCGGGAGCATTCCTGGCATGACGTGACGGCGGCGGTCGACGCCATCCGTACCCGCTTCGGCAGCGATTCGGTGGGCTCGGCGGCCATGGTGACCGACGACGGCGTGCACGTTCCCGCCCGACGTGACGCTCCGTGGGGGCCGAGCGAGGTTTAGCGAGGTTAGCGACGCGTAGGAGCCGGGGGACTCTCCGGCGAGGGCCACCAGCGCAGCGACCTTCCGTGGTGGTGCATGTCGGCCAACCTGATAGCGGCACCGCCCGGTGGTACGTGGACCAGGACGGTGGCCACGTCGGAGGTCGGGCCAGGTTCAGGCGACGGGGGCGTGGGGAGACCGCGGGTGTCGACCGGTGACTCGGCGTAGAGATAGTGCACGGGCCGGCTCGTCGACAGGTGGCGGACGGCGTCGACCAGTTCGCGCTGGCGGGCCTCGGTCAGGTAGGCGGCCACCCATGAATGGAAGACCACGAGGGGCTGTCCGGGCGTCACGGTCTCGGCCACCGCCCCCACGTCGTCGACCATGTCGCCGGTGTGTAGCACCGGTGGGTGGGGATCGGCGCGGGCGATCTCCAGGGCGGCGCGCACGCGGGCGAAGCGGGGCAGGTGGTCCGGCCACATACAGGCCAGGAGCCAGCGGGCCCCGGCTTCGTCACGGGGGTCGATCGGCGCGCGATCGAGGCCGGCCCGGCCGGTGAGCGACGGCGCCTCCAGGGAAGGCAGCGAGCTGAGCCCGCCTCGCACGGAGCACTCGAGCCGCACGGCGGAGGACGGATCACCGGCCTCAAGCGTCGCGTGGTCTGAGTCACGGTGATCGCCTTCGCCTTCGCCTTCACCACCGCGAGCGCCATCGCGACGGCGGTAGGTATAGGCATAACGGTCGAAGAGCAGGTTGAGGCCGGCCGAGGTGCCGAGGTCGAGCAGGCCCAGAGGCTGGCCACGGTCGTAGCCGGCAGCGATGTGGCTGAGCGCGGGCAGCAGCGCCGTGCAGCGACCGACCTCGTTGGTCTGCGTGCTGCCGGTGGCGATGAGCTCCAGCAGTTCGTCGCGGTGGGTCATGCAGAAGTCCTTGAACTCCAGTCGGAGGTGGCCGACGGGCGCCACCGGATCCGTCCCGAGATAGGCCGCGACGGTGTCGTAGTGGGTGGCCAACGGGTGCGGCGCCCCGCCCAACAGGAGAAAATGCACGGCGGCCAACAAGAGGTTGGGACGCTGCTGGGTGACCGGGGCCCGTGCCACCAGGTCCAGGAGCTCGGGGTCGTCGGCTGCGCCGCGGCAGATGGTGCCGTAGGTGACGGCACCGTCGCGGGTCGAGCTCTCGGCGAAGGCACGGAAGTGATCAGCCAGCGTCATCGTTTGGGCCATGGGCTTACGAGTTCACCGACTCGGGCTCACCGGCTCACCGACTCACCGGCTCACCGGCTCACCGACACGGGTTCACCGACATGGCCACTCTCACGACTCAGCCTCACCAGCTCACAGGCTGGCGGGCAGCAGGGGAGTGACGGCGCCGAAGAAGAAGTACAGGAGCACCACCACACCCACCGTCCCCACGCCCCAGATAAACCAGCGCTGGCGCCGGAAGAAGTACGCCATCATGAGGACGAGCGCACCGACGCCGCAGACCACGATCCCCCACAGCACGGCCGTCAGCACCTGGCCGTCCGACGCTCCTCCCAGCGCGCCGCTGGAGGGCTGGGCGGTCTGGGATGGGTGCGTGTTCGCGGTGGGCGGCTTGGCTGCGGCCACACCGCTGAAGAGCTTGCTGTGGGCCAGTTGGGCGACCACGACGAGGCGGGACGACGCGCTGAAGCGTGGGTTACAGGTGGTCAGGGTCAGCATGTGACCCGATGTGTTGTTGAGGACGCTGTTGTCGTTGGGCGACACCACTTCGCTCTTCACCGCGTCATAGACGAAGACGCCCTGGACGGTGGTCACGACAACCGGGTCTCCCACCGCCACGCCGTCGAGGTTGTAGAAGGGGTGACCGTAGGTGGTGCGGTGCCCGGCGACGGAGGCGTTCCCCGACTGCCCGGGCAGCGGCGTGCCGGTGTAGTGACCCGGGCCCTTGCGGAGATCCTGCGTGTTGGTCCCTTCCACCATGATCTGGTTGATCCCGATCTTCGGGATGCGGAGGTCGCCCACCGGTTGCCCCTCGGCCGGCGCGTTCGTGGTGGGGGCCACCGCCGGCGGCCCGGTCGGGAGCGCGTCCTGGGCCGTGGCCTGGTTGAGTGCCTGTTCGAGCTGGTTGCTCTTGGCGTCGCTCACGAAGGTGTGCCGGAGCGCCGTTTGGGTGTGGGCCTCCTGGAGCGAGGTGCCCCAGACCTGGTAGGCCGCGAAGAGGAGGATGACGACACCGGCCCCGATGAGGATCCGTCCGATGACACCGAGTGCACGCATTGGAGGGAGAGAATACGTCGCCCGGATCCCGCCCCTGGGGCAGGTCCGACGCTCTAGGCGACGGTGACCAGCGTTCCGAGCGGGGTTTGCGGGAAGACGATGGCGGCGTTGGCAATCGGCATCTCCACGCACCCGTCACTCTGGGGGGTGCCGTAGGAGGCGCGCACGAAGCCGTGCAGCGCGTCGCCGCCGTGGAAGTAGCTCACCCACGGAATGCCCGGGTCGACGTACTTGGAACCGTCCGGATTGGTGCCCGACATGGTCGTCACGGTCAGGTGCTCGAAGACCGGCCAGGTGCCCGAGGCCGTCGGCGCCGCGGCGACCCCGGTGTTGGCCGCGGTCTGATACGTCTCGACCCCGTTCTGGTACACGGTGGCGGTCTCGGGCAGGTTCTGGCTCACGAAGACGTAGCCGTAGGGGAGGGCGTCGCCCTGCCCGGCCTGCACCGCGGTCAGCAGATCGGCCCACACCTGCGGCCCGGCCACGCCGTCGGCGGTCAGGTTGTGCTGCGCCTCGAAGTTCATCACCGCGCCCTGGGTGATCACGTTGTCGGTGCCCGGCGTCCACAACGAGGTCAGCGAGACGGGCTGGCCGGCCCAACGCCAGGTGAAGCTGCCCACTTGATCGTTGCCTTCTTGGGTGGGCGACGTGACCGGCGCGGCCGGGGTGAAGTTGAGCGGGAGGTAGCCCAGCTCGGCCAGCAGCTGCTGGAGGCGGAGCGTCGAGCCCTGGGCGACCGTAAAGGTACTCGACATACTGG
>DASZJQ010000115.1:0-2244 GCA_035947875.1 Acidimicrobiales bacterium | reverse complement strand
TCGCCCTTGGCGTGAATCGGGCAACCGAAAAAGGCACAGAAGCCGCAGTTGTTGCAGCCCGGACGCCCGTCGTACGGAATGCTGTTGGCCGCGGTCGGGGCCTCATAGGGGTGCAGCCCGCGGCGTTCGGCCGCCGCCGAGGAGAGCACGGCACCGTACATCGGCGCACCCGGCGGCATGGGATATGGGCCGGAGCGCCAGGCGGCGAACGGGTTGGCGCCCGCTCGGCCGGCCACGCCGATGGCCCGCTCGACTTCGGCGTAGAAGGGCTCCATCTCGTCATAGGTCAACGGCCAATCATCGACGTGGGCGCCCTCCTGCGGGCCGTACTCCGAGCGGAGCCTGAAGTCCTCCTCCCGAAACCGCGGCACCTTGCCGTCGGCATGGACGCCGCCACCGCCCACCGTGGTGGGGATGGAATTCACCTCACCCACATGGGTGTGCTCGCCGTCCTCGGCCGAGAGCCGAAAGGCGCGTGGCTCGATGAGCGGATCGGGACCGAGGAAATGGCGGGACAGGAATTTGATCTCGTCGTTGGAGTAGTCCGACGCCGGTTTCGTCAGGTCGTCGGGGTCGAGCAGGTGGTTGCGGCCCTTTTCCATGATGACGACCGACCACCCGGCCCTCGTCAGGACGTCGGCGGCGGCGGACCCGCCCGGACCCGAGCCGATGACGATGGCGTCTGCCGTCATGGGCCCGACACCTCGGCATCGCTGTAACCCCGTGGCTGCACGTCCCCGTCCCGGCCGAGGTAGGCCCACCCGACGCCGTTCTTGTTCCCGCCGTACTCGGGGGCGCCGTACATGCCCTCGCAGCAGTGGCCGTGCAACATGGCGCAGAACTCCTCATCGGCCCGCAAGCGCCGTCGTTGTTCCTTGCCGTCCACGTCGGGGAAGTCCCCGCCCAGCGCGGCCAGCCCCTTCCGGTAGCGCTCTTGGAGCCCCACCACCGGGCCGTTGAACTCGCGTTCGGGTTTGCCCTGAGAGCCCTCCAGACGCATGCGCCAGGCCAGCTCATCGAGGCGGGTCAACCGGTGGAAGGCGGTGAACCGGGGGTCGCCGCCCATGCGTCCCGAGAACGCACCCCCGGCCCAGATCCGGGGCGGATCGAAGGCGAACGCGCCCAAGAAGCTGTCGATGTAGTTGGCCACGTCCGCTTCCTCCGCCCCCGGCGCCCCCTGGTCGGAGGGCATCATCTGGGAACAGGCGGCACGCAGCGTGGCGTATTCGGCATCGGAGAACCACACGGCCATCCGTGCAACGTAGCGTGCGGCTCCACTCAATTGCTGACGCTGATGTCAGGTTAAGATCGGCGCTGCGCCGCACCGCCCATGGGTCGGCCACGGGAGGACGAGCATGGCGCAGGGTGGGTACCGGGTCGGGGTGGATGTGGGCGGCACCTTCACCGACCTCATCTGCATCACCCCTGATGGCCGGGTGGTATTGGACAAGACCCCCACCACGCCAGCCGACCAGTCAGATGGCGTGATCACCGGGATCGGGCAACTGGCGTCCGGTTTCGGGATCGACGGCGCGGCCTTCTGCGCCGGCCTCGAAGCGTTCGTGCACGGCACGACCACGGCCGACAACACCATGATCGAGATGAGCGGCGCCGCCACCGGTTTGTTGGCCACCGAAGGTCACCGCGACGAGATCGAGTTGCGCCGTGACCACAAGGAGAACATCTGGGATCCGGCCTACCCGCCGCCCCATCCCATTGCCCGTCGCCGGGCCCGGATCCCGATTCCCGAGCGCTGTGACTTCGAGGGCAACGTCGTGCTCGCGCTCGACGAGGTGGCCGTTCGGCGGGGTGTGCAGCGCCTCAAGAAACTGGGCGTCGAGTCGATCGCCGTCTGCTTCCTCTTCAGCTTCGTCAACTCTGACCACGAACGGCGGGCCCGCGAGCTCATTCTCGAGGAGTTCCCCGACGTGCGGCACATCTCCCTCTCCCACGAGGTGCTCCCCCGGGCCCCCGAGTTCGAGCGGACCTCGACCACCCTGGTCAACGCCTACGTGGCCCCCAAGATCTCGGCCTACGTCGATCGCCTGGTCGAGCAGCTGCGGACCTCGGGCTTCGCCGGCCAGATCGTCCTGATGCAATCGAGCGGTGGCGTGATGCCACCCCAATCGGTCAACCAGCGGGCCGTGTCGCTGTTGGGGTCGGGGCCCACGGGTGGGGTGATGGCGGCGGCCATCGGCGCCGGTCGAAGTGGGGTGCACGATTTCGTGGCGGCGGACATGGGTG
>DASZJQ010000114.1:0-5376 GCA_035947875.1 Acidimicrobiales bacterium | reverse complement strand
GATCAGCTGGCCTGGAAGATCCACCGGACCGGCAAGGCGGTGGCGGCCATTCGACCCAAGGACGAGGCCGAGGCGGCGGTGAGGGATCTCCACCGCCGCAAGATCTCAGCCTCGCTCGATCGGGCCTGAGTACCCCGGGCTCCCCACGGCACCCGCCGCGAGGCGCTCACGGAGGCGTGCGCGGATCGGGGGCCATTCCTCGGCCATGATGGAGAACCGGGCCGAGGTGCGGACCGTGTCGTCGGATCCTGGCCGGTCGGCCCGCATGATCCCATCGAGCTGTCCGCCGATGCGCTCGATCGCCTTTCGGGAGCGGGTGTTGCGCTCATCGGTCTGCAAGCCGATCCGGTGCACCTGCCACGCCCCGAAGGCGTGCTCCATCATCAAGAGCTTGGCTTCGGTGTTCACCGCAGATCGTTGCGCCGGGCCCGACAACCAGGTGAACCCGATATCGACCACGTCGGGAATCCCGTGGCGTTGGTGGGATGCCCCCGGGGGCCACTGCCAGAAGTACATCTCGCAGTACCGGGTGGCCCCCACCACCAGTTCCGACCCGTCGGCCTGTCGGCGCACCGTGACGAAGGCCACATGCGCCCCCGAGGCGACCTTTTCAAGAGCGTCGACCACGTACGCCGTCATCTGCTCCCGCCCGTCCGGGGTATAGGTCCACTGGTAGTTGCTGCGATCTTCGGACGCGGCACGAACCAAGGCCTCGATGTGATCCATCCTCAGGGGTTCAAGCCGGACCTGGCTGCCTTCTAGGACGAATGGATCAAGCATGTCCGCCGCCGCTAGGGGCGGCGCTAGGGGCGCTGATTGGGGCGCCAGGAGGAGCGCCAGGAGGAGCGCCTTCAGGTGCGCCAACCGGAGCGCCACCGCCCAGCACGACGAAGTCACGTTGATGGACCAGGGCGAAGGCCCCGACCATGCCGATGAACGCCACGATGGCGCCGATGACCATGAGATGATCCATGCTGCTGGCGAATCCGACCTTGTAGGCCTGCAGAAGGGTGGACCGGGCGGCAGCAGGAACATGGGGCAGGGTCTGGCGCACCTCGCCGGCCGTCATGGCTGCGGCGAGACCCGGTCCGCCCTGATGCAGCACGATCCGGCCGATCGACGTCTCCCGCAGGGCGGCCGACGTGTGGCTGACGATCTGGCTCTGGAAGACCGCTCCCAACACGGCGATGCCGGTGGCGATGCCGACCTGGCGGAAGGTGTTGTTCGTACCCGAGGCCATGCCGCTCTGCCGTGGTTCCACCACCGAGATCGAGGCGGAGGCCAACACCGGGTTGACCATGCCGATCCCGAAACCACCGATGATGAACCCCGGGAGAAGGACGGTCCACGCCGAATCGACACTGATGGTGGTCATCAGCAGCAGGCCACCCGTGATCAAGAGCATCCCGATCCCGAGCAGATAGCGCGACTTGATGCGCACGGTCGCCCGCCCGGCGAAGGGTGCCACCAGGAACGCCAGGAGGGTCAGGGGCAGGAAGCGGAGGCCGGCCTGGAGCGGACCATACCCGAGGTCGTCCTGGATGTAGAGGGTCAGATACAAGAACATGGCGAAGATGGAGGCGGACATGGCGAAGGCCACCATCGACACGCCGACCACGGCGGGCTTCCGGAAAAGGTCCAGGCGGAGCATCGGATCCTTGGTCTTCACCTCGTTGACGAAGAAGATGACCATGAGCACCGCCGAGGCGACGAACAGGCTGACGATGGTCGTGCTGGACCAGCCGTCATCGTTGCCGCGCACCAGGGCGAAGACCAAGATGAAGAGGCCGAGCGAGAACGATACAAAGCCGATCCAGTCGATCCGTCGGGTGCTGGGATCGCGGGATTCGGCGATCTTAGCCAGCGTGATGATGATGGCCACCGCGCCGATGGGCACATTGACGAAGAAGATCCAACGCCATCCGATGGCACTGGTGATGGCGCCGCCGACCAGCGGGCCGACGGCCACGGCGCCCCCTGTTACCGCCCCGAAGATCCCGAAGGCGGTCCCTCGATCCTTACCCTGGAAGGCCTGGGCGATCAGGGCCAGCGAGGTGGCGAACATGATGGCGCCACCCACCCCCTGCACCGCGCGGGACAGGTTCAGCATGAGCGAGTCGGTGGAGAGGCCGCAGGTCAGCGAGGCCAGGGAGAACACGGCCAGCCCCACCGCAAAGACGATGCGGCGCCCGTACATGTCGCCCACCACCCCGGCCGTGAGCAGGAAGGCGGCCAGGGTCAAGGAATAGGCGTCGACGACCCATTGCAGGTCCGAAAAACTCGAATGGAGCGCCCGCTGGATGTCGGGCAGAGCCACGTTGACGACCGTGATGTCGAGCAGGAGCATGAAAATGGCGGTACAGACCGCGATGAGCGTCCACCACTTGCGTTCGAGCGTCGGCATTTGGGGAGTGTATCGAGGCTCTGATCACGCCCGTACACTTTGGTGTGATCGTTGCCTCGTCACTCACCATTGAGATAGGCGATCGGATGCTGGTCTCCGATGCCTCCTTTGTCGTGGGCGCCGGCGAAAAGGTGGGACTGGTCGGTCGGAACGGCACCGGGAAATCGTCCTTCATCTCGATCATCGTGGGTGAGCCCACCCCTGCGCTCCGGCATCGTGGCAACGTCCGGCTGCTGGGCTCATTCGGGTATCTGCCCCAGGCTCCGGTAGTGGGCGGCCTCGGGCTCGAGCCCACTGGCTTCTCCCACGTCCTCTCGGCTCGCGGGCTCGATGTGCTCGACGATGCACTGGGCACGGCCCGAGCGGCCATGGCCGATGACCCCTCGGAAGAGAACATTGAGCTGTTCACCGATCTGCAGGAGAAATTCCATGCCAGCGGCGGCTACGAGGCGGAATCGATCATGGCTCGCCTGGCTGATGGCCTCGGCCTGCGCCAGGAGCTCCTCCTGGAGGACATCGAATCACTCTCCGGGGGCCAACGACGTCGGGTGGACCTGATGCGGGTGCTCTTCCAGGAGCCCGAACTGATGATCCTCGATGAGCCCACCAATCACCTCGACCGCTCCGCCAAGCGATGGCTGCTCGACGAGCTGGAGCGCTTCCCCGGGGCGCTGCTCGTGGTGAGCCACGACCTGAAGCTGCTCGATCGCTCCATCTCCAAGGTCCTCAACATCTCCAATCAGAGACTGACCGAGTGGAAGGGCAACTACTCGAAATTCGAGGCACTCCATGAAGCCGACCAGTCGCAACGTGAGCGCGCCTCGGTGCTCGAGCAGCGGGAGATCAAGCGCCTCTCGACGCTGGCCGATTCGATGCGGGGGCAGACGGAGAAGCGGGCCAAGATCGCCAAGAACCTGGACAGGCGGGTCGAGCGGATCGAAGGCCAGCGGACCCAGGTGGACAAGCGGGACAAGGCGAGCAAGTTCCGCCTGCCCACCCCGCCGCGTTCTGGGGTGACGCCAGTCGAGGTGACGAAATTGGCCGTCCGCTACGGGAGCAACGAGGTGCTGTCGAACGTCACCTTCCATGCCGGTCGGGGCGACCGCATCGTCATCATCGGGAGGAACGGTGCGGGGAAGTCGAGCTTGCTGCGTTGCCTGGCCGGCGTGCAGCAGCCGACCAACGGCACCATCGAGCTCGGAGCCAATGTGGAGCGGGGGTACTTCGCCCAGGAGCACGAGCAGATCGACCCCGCATTGACGACGCTGGACAACGTGGACGACACCGTGCTGTCGACCGAGCGCGAGCGACGGGCCCTGTTGGGATCGTTCGGCCTGCCCTCGAAGGCGGCCGATCAGTACCCGGCCACCCTCTCGGGTGGCGAGAGGGCGAAGCTGGGCCTGGCCATGCTCTCGGCGGGGCGGACCAACCTCCTGCTGCTCGATGAGCCGACCAACAACCTCGACCCCTCATCCATCGAGGCGGTCGGCACCATGCTCGGGTCCTGGCCCGGGACGATCATTGCCGTCAGCCACGAGCGTGGCTTTGTCCACGCGCTCAAGCCCACCTTCTGCCTGCGCCTGCCGCAAGAACAATTCACGCACTGGCGCGATGAGTACCTCGACGACGTCGAGATGCGCTGACCGGAGAGATCCCGCCTAGGAGACCCAGATCTGGGTTGGCCACACGACACCCTCGTCAAAGGCGATCGCCTTTGAGCCGCTGGGTGTCTTGGGGTTGGCGTAGTTCTGCACCTTCGGATTGGCGACGACGGCCCAGGTGTTGCGGACGGTAAAGATGTACGGAAGGTCCTCGGCCAGGTACTGGTTGATCTGCTGGTACGCCTGCAGCCGCTTCGCCGGGTCCGGCGTCGACCGCCCCACGGTGAGCGCAGCCTGGATTCTCGGGTCGGAGTTGCGTGCCATGTTGAGGGCCAGCCCGGGAGTGACCGTGTTGGTACTCCACCACACGTAGTTCAGGTCGGGATCGACCGCGCCGAACTGGCGCCAGACGGTGGCCTGGTACGTCCCTGACAGGGCGTTGTTGATCAGCGCGCTCTGAGCCGCGATGTTGATGTTCACCGTGATCCCGATGTTGCCGTACTGCTGCTTGACGTACTGCGCCGCCCGCTCGACCTCGGGGTCATTGGTCGAATTGAGGGTGAACGCCACCGGCTTCCCCGTTTCCTGCGCCACCTGGTTGACCAGCTTCTTGGCACCGGCTGGGTCATACGACGGGTAGGAGGTCTTGGTGTAGTAGGGGCTCCCGGGCAGGAACAGCCCGTTGACCGGAGCATTGACGCCCATGTCGATCTCTTGGGAGAACTGTTTTGCATTACCGCCCTTGGCCAGCGCCATTCGCAGTTTCTTGTTGTTGAACGGCGCCGTTGACGTATTGAGCATGAGCATCTGCATGGTCGGCTGGCCGAGTATCTGTCCACTGTTGTCGACGTACGACCACTTCTTGTTGCCACGGAAGGACAAGATGCTGGCCGGCGAGTTCGTGTGCATGATGTCGATGGTGCCCGACTGCAACGCATCGTCCCGGGAGGTTGGCGCAATGATGGGCTTGAAGGTGATCTGACTGAGGTAGGGCAGGCCCGGGCGCCAGTAGTGGGGGTTGGCGGTGGCCGTGAAGTGGCTGTTCGGAACCCACTCTTTGAACACGAACGGGCCGGTACCCACCGGGTTGGTGGTGCCGTTGGGGCTGTTGAGCATGGACGGGGCAGCGACGTACCCGGTCTGGCCCTGAGCGAGGTAGTAGTCAAACGGGACCCACGGCGCTCTCATGTTGATGGTGACGGCAAGCGGCCCGGTGACCGAAGAGCTTTCGATGAGGGCGGCGAAGGCCGGCCCGACCAGAGGGGAGGCGGCCTGCTTCGTCAAATTCAGGTGCAGCGCGTTGGCATCGAGTGGCGTCCCGTCGTGGAACACGATCCCCGGTCGCAGCGTGATGGTCCATGCCGTGTAGTC
>DASZJQ010000113.1:0-2289 GCA_035947875.1 Acidimicrobiales bacterium | reverse complement strand
GCGGCTCTACGTGCACCGGGACCGCATGGCCGACACGGTGGCGGCGCTGGTTGACCGCCTGGCCACCGAAGTGGTCGGTGACGGCCTGGCGGAGGGGGTGACCATGGGCCCCGTGCATCTCTCGACCTCACGTGACCGGGTCGAGGCCCTCATCGCCGAGGCCGAGCGGGGCGGGGCCAAGGTGCACCGTCCCGGTCGGGTGCGGGCCGAGGATGCCGACGCCGGTGGCTACCTGGTCTCGCCCGCCCTGCTTGAGGTCACCGACCCCGACGCCCGCATCGTGCGCGAGGAGCAGTTCGCCCCGGCGTTGCCCGTGCTGGCCTACGACGACCTGGACGATGCGGTGACCGCGGCCAACGACACATCGTTCGGGTTGTGCGCTTCGATCTGGAGCAATGACGAGCCGTTGGCGGCCGGCGTGGCGCGCCGACTGGAAGTGGGGACGGTCTTCGTCAATACGCACGGGCTCTCGGCCATCGACATGGACGCGCCCATGGGCGGGTGGAAGCAGTCGGGCTTCGGCGTCGAGCTCGGTCCCGAGGGCATGCAGGCCTTCGCCCGCCAGCGCGTGGTCATCCAAGGGGCGCTGTGACCACCCGCATCCGGGGTGGCACGGTGGTCGACGGCACCGGCGGGCCACCGCGACAGGCCGACGTGCTGATCGCCGACGGGCGCATTGCCGAGATCGGGGGCCACGCCGGGGAGGCACCCGCCGACACGGTCATCGACGCCACCGACATGCTGGTCACGCCAGGTTTCATCGACCTGCACACCCACTACGACGCCCAGCTGTTCTGGGATCCCAACGCCAGCCCGTCACCGCTGCACGGGGTGACGACGGTCCTCGGTGGCAATTGCGGCTTCTCGCTGGCGCCGTGCGGACCCGACCACGTCGACTACCTCTCGCGCATGATGGCCCGGGTGGAGGGCATGCCCCTGGCCGCCCTGCAGCAGGGGCTGGCCTGGGACTGGGCATCGTTCGGCCAGTGGCTCGGGCAGCTGCAGGGCCGCCTCGCCGTGAACGCCGGCTTTCTGGTGGGCCATTCCACGCTGCGCCGTCTGGTCATGGGGGAGCGGGCCGTGGGAGGGGCCGCCACCGACGCCGACAGCGCCGCCATGGTGTCGGCCCTGCACGCCGCGCTCGGTGAGGGCGCGCTCGGGTTCTCCACCTCGCAGGTGCACACCCACAACGACGGTGACGGTCAGCCCGTCCCGTCCCGGGCCGCCACCCGGTCCGAGCTCGAGCTCCTCGCCGCGGCCGTGCGCGAGCACGACGGGACCACGGTCGAACTGATCATCGCCGGCTGTCTCAACGGGTTCACCGAGGACGACATCGACCTCATGAGCAGTATCTCGCTGCTGGCGGACCGCCCGATCAACTGGAACGTGCTCGGTGTCTCGGCCATGAACCCCGACGGGCTGTGGGATCAACTGGCGGCCTCGACGGCGGCCGCGGCACGGGGGGCGACCGTGGTGGCCTTGACGCTGCCCCACACCATGCAGTTGCGGCTGAGCTTCGAGCACGGCGCCATCCTCGACGGCCTGCCCGGGTGGCGGGAGGTGTTCATGCTGGCGGTGCCCGAGCGGATGAAGGCGCTCAGCGACCCGGAGACCCGGCGCCGGCTCGATGCCGGCGCGCAGTCAGACGAGGCGGGAATCCTCCGCCATCTGGCCGTGTGGGAGCGCCTGATCCTCGAGGAGACCTTCGCCGAGGAGAACGCCCGTTACGAGGGGCACACGGTGGGTGAGGTGGCCCGGCAACGGGGCGTGGCCCCGTTCGATGCCCTGCTCGATGTGGTGGTGGCCGACGAGCTCCGCACCGGGCTGCGGCCGCCTATTCCCGAGTCCGAGGAGGACTGGGCCCTACGGGCCGAGGCCTGGGTCGACCCTCGGGCCGTCGTCGGCGGCTCCGACGCCGGGGCGCATCTCGACACCATGTGCGGCGCCATCTATTCGACCTCCCTGCTGGGTGACGGGGTCCGGCAACGGTCGCTGCTGAGTTGGGAGGAGGCGGTGCGGCAACTGACCGACATCCCCGCCCGCCTCTACGGGCTCCGCGACCGGGGCCGCCTGGTGCCCGGCGCCTGGGCCGACGTGGTCGTGCTCGATCCCACCGCCATCGGGCACGGCCCGGTGCGCACCCGCAAGGACCTGCCCGGCGGGGCCAGCCGGCTCTACGCCGAGGCCGTGGGCATCGCCCATGTGCTGGTGAACGGCACCGAGATCGTGCGCGAGGGATCGTTCACCGAGGCCCGGCCCGGCACCTTGCTCCGCTCGGGAACCGACACC